>NZ_JBEXMT010000004.1:0-84816 GCF_040610675.1 Nonomuraea sp. NPDC003804 | reverse complement strand
CGGCGCATGAAACACCGCGCGGACCCGGCGCATGAAACACCGCGCGGACCCGGCGCAAGGCCGCGCCGAGCGTCGAGTCCGCACAAGACATCAGAGGGTTCGCCAAAGCCGCAAGTGTTCTACAAGCATCTTGCAAGGCCCTCCGAGCACGATGTTTCTCGACACCCTGTGCGGTGGGTGTCGGAGGGAGTCACCGAGGTGCCGGAAGGGGTTCGCGGCGCGGAGGGGGCTCCGGGGGGAACGCGACGCCCGGCTTGCTAGCCGCGGCCAGGCGTTGCACTTCGTCAAGGGTGCTCTCGCCCGGGTTGAACCGGGCGAGAGCACCCTTACAGGTTTTCCAGCGTCTTTTCCACACAGGTAATGAAGTTGGCGACTCCGGTGGATTGCCGTTTTCGTCGACGGGGGAGATATGCCGTCGGCGTGAGCGATCATCGGGGGAGATCATGGCGCTGATCATGAGAGCGGCACTCGTCGCTATGGCCTGCGGGCTGCTGGTCACCAGCCTGGCCGGGTGCGCCGAACGGCGTCCCTACGCCGAGTCGGCAGCCACCGAGGAGAGCGCCCGGCTGCGGGGCATCCTGCGCGGCCAGCCCGTCCTGCCCGACGGGTTCTCCCCGAAGGCGGGCGCGGCGTGGCGCTCGCCGTTCCTCAAGACGGGCGCCCAGTGCGCGGCCGCGTTCCAGACGGCGGCGGGACGCCCGCCCGCGCGGGCGCTGGAGGCGCACGCGGCAGCCAGCTACCAGGGCGACGTGCTCGGCGAACTGGCCGCGGTCGGGGTGGCCGTCTACGGCGGCGCCCAGGCCGCGTGGCACCTGGACGAGCTCGGCCGGACCCTCGACCGCTGCCCCCGGATGGAGGTGACCGAGCCGGGACGGGCCACCCGGCTGCGGCTGTCCCCGCTCACCCTTCCGCCGCTGGGCGACGAGGCGGTCGGCAGGCAGCTTCGCGGACGGCTGAACGGCTACCCCTACGCCCTCGACGTGGTGTTCGTCCGCCTGGGCGACAGGCTGCTGTCGCTCGTCCACACCGGCCTGGGCACCGTCGACCTCCAGCGGACCGAACAGCTCGCCAAGACGTTCGCCGAGCTGGCTCGCTAACCTTGGCTCGTGACTCTCGATGCCGAAGACTCCAAGATCATCACGCTGGCCCGCGCGACCAGGGCGCGCAACGCGGCGCGGGAGGGCGCGGCGGTGCGCGACGAGACAGGCCGCACCTACGCCGCGACCAACGTCGCCCTCGCCTCGCTGACGCTGTCGGCCGTGCAGGTGGCCGTGGCCATGGCGGTCTCCGGCGGCGCCCGGTCGCTCGAGGCGGCGGCACTGGTCACGGAGGCCGAGAGCGCGAGCGAGAACGACGAGGCGGTGGTCCGCGAGCTGGGCGCCAAGGCGCTGTTCGTGGCGGGCCCCGACGGCACGCTCAGGGCCTGACATGGCCATGTCGCCGTTCCTCGCCGACCTGCGCAAGCAGGTCGGCAACAGCCTGCTGATGCTGCCCGCGGCCACCGGCTGCGTCTTCGACGACGAAGGACGGCTGCTGGTGGCCCGCCACGCCGGCGAGCAGGGCAGCTGGGCGCCGCCGGGCGGCGGCATCGACCCCGACGAGCGTCCCGAGCACACCGTGGTGCGCGAGCTGCGCGAGGAACTCGCCGTCGACATCGAGGTGCGGGGGCTGATCGGGGTGTTCGGCGGGCCCGAGTTCCGCACCACCTACCCCAACGGCCACCAGGTCGCCTACGTCAACGCCGTCTACGGCTGCGCGATCGTCGGCGGCACGATCACGCCCGACGGCGAGGAGATCACCGACGCCCGCTTCGCCACCGAGAGCGAGCTCACGAGCCTGCCGATGCCCGCCTGGGCGCCGCGGGTCCTGCCCCAGGCTTTCGCCTGGTGGCGAGAGCGCTGGTCGGCATAGGCGAGAATTCATAGGTGACCAGTAACCATCGCGCCGGGTTCGCCTGCTTCGTCGGCCGCCCCAACGTCGGCAAGTCCACGCTGATGAACGCGCTGGTCGGCACCAAAGTGGCGATCACCTCCTCCAAGCCGCAGACGACCAGGCGCGTCATCAGGGGCATCGTGCACCGCCCCGACGCCCAGCTGATCATCGTCGACACTCCGGGCCTGCACCGCCCGCGCACGCTGCTCGGCGAGCGGCTCGACAGCCTGGTGCTGTCCACCCTGACCGAGGTCGACGTCATCGGCTTCTGCGTGCCCGCCAACGAGCCGATCGGCAAGGGCGACCGCTTCATCGCCGAGAAGCTGGGCGCGGTCAAGCGCACACCCGTCGTCGCCGTGGTCACCAAGTGCGACCTGGCGTCCAGGGAGCAGATCGCCGAACAACTGCTGGCCGTGTCCCAGCTGGCCGAGTTCGCGCACGTCGTGCCGGTGTCGGCCAACCGCGGCGACAACCTCGACGCCCTGGCCGACGTGCTCATCTCCGAACTGCCCGAGTCGCCGCCGCTGTACGAGGGCGGGCAGCTCACCGACGAGCCCGAGCAGGTGCTGGTGGGCGAGCTGATCAGGGAGGCGGCGCTCGAAGGGGTGCGCGACGAGCTGCCCCACTCGATCGCGGTCGTGGTCGACGAGATGCTGCCCCGAGAGGGGCGCGACGACCTGCTCGACATCTACGCGCACATGTTCGTCGAACGTCCGTCGCAGAAGGCGATCGTCATCGGGCACAAGGGCGAGCGGCTGCGGGAGGTCGGCACCAAGGCCCGCAAGCAGATCGAGGCGCTGCTCGGCACCCGCGTCTACCTCGACCTGCGCATCAGCGTCGCCAAGGACTGGCAGCGCGACCCGAAACAACTGCGCCGCCTGGGCTTCTACGACTGATCCCCGCGCCTCCACCCGGACCGTCCCGTGCGGGCACCCGGGATCGACGTCCCGTGCGGGCATCCGGGCCGTCCCTGGATCGACGTCCCGTGCGGGCATCCGGGCCGTCCCGGGACCGACGTTTCGTGCAAACATCCGGGGCACAGCCCGAGAGCCGTGCGGGCCGATCGTTCCGCCGCCGTCCGTGGGCCGTCCGGTTCGGGGGGCGTCGCGCGGGCGGGACGGGGACGGGTCGGTCAGCGCTGGCGAGGGCGGGGGAGGGCGAGGAGGGCGAGGGCGGTGACGGCGAGCGCGGCGGCCAGCGCGGCGTACCAGCCCGGCCGCAGGCCCGGCTCGATCGACAGCACCCCGAGATCCACCGACACCCGGTCGCCGATGCCGCGCGGGTCGGCCACGTACACCACCAGCAGCACGGCCGCGGCCGTCCCCGGCAGCGCGGCGAGCGCCGTCAGCAGGCGGCCGCGCAGCAGGCCCGCCAGCCCGAACGCGGCGGCGGCCAGGCCCGCGACCAGCGTGTAGACGCCGAACGGGTCGTCGACGCCGCGCATCTCCTGGCTGATGCCGGCCCCCAGCACGTCCAGTCTGGCGTCGATGCCCGCCCACGGGAGCAGCGCTGACAGGGCGAGGAGCAGCCCCGCGAGGACGACGGCGGCGGCGACGCCGCGTTTGCTGGGGCGTGCGAGAGTGTCGGCCACGCCCTCACGATACGCCGCGACACCCGCGAGGCCGATGCTGTCAACGCCATGGCCGCCCACGACCCCGCGTCTCCTGCCCTGCCCGCGCCCGCCGTCCCGCGGGCGACGTCTCACCGACCGCTCCGGGGGATGGTTGGGCCGGTCGCGCGGTGAGGTCAGCACAGCCGCCGGGCCGGCTCGTGGCGGCCTCCGGGTAGTGCCGGCCCCACCCTGACGCGCCTGCTCGCCGTACCCCGAAGACGCTGGTCAGCGTCATGGGGGGCGCGATCGCGCGGCCATACTCTCGTCGGCGTATCGATTTCACCGTGAGGCCTGATCCGTCTCACGTGGCAGGACGCAAGGTAAGGGGTAAGGCATGGACAGGGACCGGAGGCGCATCGGCCGGTGGGGGCTGCGGGCGACGGCGGTGATCGCGATGGGAGCGGTCCTCGCCCCCGTGGCGGCCCAGGCGGCCTCGGCCGGCACGACCGGCGGGAAGCAGGACCCGGTCCGCGCGCTGGAGCGGGCGGCGCACCCGCTGCGCTCGACCGAGCCGGGGAGCAAGACGGCCGACCTGCGAGCGCTGGGAGCGATGATCGGCGACGCCAAGGTGGTCGGCCTCGGCGAGGCGACCCACGGTTCGCACGAGTTCTTCGCCATGAAGGAGCGGGTCTTCCGCTACCTCGTCGAGGAGAAGGGCTTCACCACCTTCGCCCTGGAACTGGGCTGGTCCTCGGGACTTCAGATCGACGACTACCTCCAGACCGGCAAGGGCGACGCACGCGAGATCGCGACAGCGGCGCTGGCCAACTCGCCGTGGGACAGGGAGGAGTTCGTGAGCCTCATCGAGTGGATGCGGGACCACAACCGCCGCCACCCCGGCCGCACGGTCCACTTCATGGGCAACGACATCGGCGCCCCCACACTGAGCGACGACTTCTTCGAGCGCGTGACCGGCTACGTGCGGCGGACCCACCCGGAGTCGCTGCCGCACCTCACGGACCTCTACGCCGGTCTGCGCCCGATCGACGACGTGTTCGCCTACCTGGGCAAGCCGCTCGCGGAACGGCAGCGGCTCGCCGCCAAGGCACGGCAGGCCCTGAACCTGGTCAGCAGCCTGAAGGGCACGGACGAGGACGAGTTCGAGCTCACGGTCCAGAACGCCCGGTCCATCTCCCAGACGGCCACGTTCCTCGCCTTCGACCTCACCGACAAGGCCTGGCTTCCCGTCGCGCAGCGCTACCGCGACCAGGTGATGGCCGACAACACCGCCTGGTGGCAGCGGCGCACCGGCGACAAGATGCTGCTGTCGGCGCAGAACGACCACGTCGGCTACGTGGCCGGCCAGCCCGCGCTGTATCCCAAGACGCAAGGGTCGTTCCTGCGGGACACGCTGGGCCAGAAGTACGTTCCCATCGGGTTCACCTTCGACCGGGGCTCCTTCCTGTCGAAGGACGCCGCTCTCGGCGGCGACTGGAAGAAGTTCACCGTGGGCGCGGCCGGGCCCGGCACGAACGAGTACACCCTCGACAAGGTCCGTCACCGCGACTACTACCTCGACATCCGCACCGCCCCGGCCGCGGCGCGCGCCTGGCTGGAGGTCGTCCGGCCCACGCGCAACATCGGCACGCAGTACCCCTACCCGCTCGCCGACCTCGCGCTCGCCCGCTCCTTCGACGTCCTCATCCACCTCCACGACGTACGGGAGGCCGACCAACGGAAGCCGTGACGGCCCGGGAGGTATGACGGCCCCGGGCCGTGACGGCCTGGGGCGTGTGACGACGGTCCGGGGCGCGTGGCGGTCCGGGCGGTGCCACCTTCACCAGGTGAATCCTGGTCAGACCCGCTCCGCCGCGGCGACCTCGGCGGTGGCGCGGGCCGGGCGCCTGGCCTGCCTGCGGTCCAGCAGTCCCGAGACAAGGGCCAGCACGAGCGCCGAGCCGGCCATCAGCGCGCCCACCCAGTTCGGGGCGGTGATGCCGAAGCCGCCGGAGATGACCAGACCGCCCAGCCACGCGGCCAGCGCGTTGCCCAGGTTGAAGGCGCCGACGTTGACGGCGGAGGCGAGCGTCGGCGCGCCCGAGGCCAGGTCGAGCACCCGCTTCTGCAGCGGCGGCACGGTGGCGAAGCCGAGCAGGCCGATCAGGACGACGGCGACCGCCGAGGCGAGCTGGGAGTAGGCGGCGACGGTGAACAGCGCGAGCACGACCGCGACGGCGGCGAGCGAGCCGTACAGGAGCGGCATCAGCGCGCGGTCGGCCAGGCGTCCGCCGATCAGGTTGCCGATCACCATGCCGATGCCGAGCAGCACCAGCATCCAGGTGACTCCGGACTCGGCGAAGCCCGCGGCCTCGGTCATCATCGGCGCGATGTAGGTGATCGCGGCGAAGACGCCACCGAAGCCGAGGACGGTCATCGCCATGGCCAGCAGTACCTGCACGTCGCCGAAGGCGGCCAGCTCGCGGCGGAGCAGTCCCTTCCCGCCGTGTATGCGCTTGTTGGCGGCGGTGGGCGCCTCGTCGGCGGGCACGAGCGCGGCGACGCCGATCACCGCGAGCACGCCGAGGGCGGCCACGGCGGCGAACGTGAGGCGCCAGCTGGTCTGCTGGCCGAGCCAGGTGCCGAGCGGGACGCCGACGACGTTGGCGAGGGTGAGTCCGGTGAACATCAGCGCGATCGCGCTGGCCCGCTTCTGCGGGGCGACGAGGTTGGCGGCCACCACCGACCCGATGCCGAAGAAGGCGCCGTGTGCCAGGGAGGTGACGATCCGGCCGGCGAGCATGAGGCCGAAGGCGGGCGCGACCGCCGAGAGCAGGTTGCCCGCCACGAAGATGACCATGAGGGCGGTGAGCATGGTCTTCCGGGGGACGCGGGTGCCCAGGATCGTCATGATCGGCGCGCCGATGAGGACTCCCATGGCGTATCCCGAAGCCAGGTATCCGGCCGTGGGGATGGAGACGCCGAACTCCGCGGCGACCTGGGGCAGCAACCCCATGATGACGAACTCGGTCGTCCCGATCCCGAAGGCGCCGATGGCCAGGGCCAGGAGTGCGATGGGCATGACAGATCCCTCGACTAGAAGAATGGAACGCGTCCACAATAATTGCATGCGCGGGATATATGCAAGCGCCGACTATTGCACGAGGAGGTAACCTGAGGTCATGCCGAACCTTCGGGCACAGAGCTGGTGCACGCTGTCCGCGCTGCACAACAGGATCGACGCGCACATCGAGCGCGCCCTGCAGACCGCGCACGACCTCAGCGTGCGGGAGTACTCCGCGCTGGTGCTGCTCAGCGCGCAGCACCCGGGCGAGGGCGGGCACCTGATGATGAACCAGCTCGCCGACGCGATCGGGCTCAGCCAGAGCGCCACGACGAGACTCGTCACCAGGCTCGAGGACCGCGGGCTGCTGTCGCGCTACCTGTGCGCGACCGACCGGCGGGGCATCTACACCGACGTCACCCCCGCAGGGCTGGACCTGCTGGCCAAGGCGCAGCCGACCAACGACGCGGCGCTGGCCGAGGCGCTGGCCGAGGCCGAACGGCAACCGGAGCTGGCTCCCCTGGTGGCGGCGTTGCGCGCGCTCGACTCCACCTGGCCCCAGGTCCCCGCGCCCGCCGAGGCGCGCCCGGGGGCCTGACGCGACACGGGATGGCGGGGCGCGCCCTCCCCGCCGGGGTTCAACCTCACCCGCCGTCGGGCGGCCGAGCTCTCCCGGCGTGCCGTCCATGACGTCGTGGCGGGCCGGCACCTGCCGGCCCGCCTGCCGCGCGCGACCCGGCGGCGGCATGGATGAGCAGGCGTTCCTGCTCGTGTGGGTAAGCCGCGGGGCCAGGCCGTAGAGAGGCGCGGGCTCCCGATCGTCGCGCGACCGTGCCGGACCCGTTCGGGCTACTCGACCCCGAACACCGTCAGCACCGCCGCGTGGTCAGAGGTCCAGAGGTTGTCGCGGTGGCCGGGAATCGGCGCCGGGTTGCCCTCGACGACCGCGGCCGAGCTCTGGACCCGCAGGTCGCCCTTGTAGTGGATGAAGTCGATGCGGTCCTTCGGCTCCGGCTCGCCCTTGTGGGAGTCGTGCCCGTAGCCGCCGGTGAAGGTGGTGTAGATCGGCGACCAGGTGATGCCCGGCTCGGCGACGGGGTCGGGGTTGGCGACGCGGAAGGAGTCCTTCAGCCCGGCCCGCTCGGGAACGACGGAGGTGGGCCACGCCACCGCGTCGTAGCCGCACTTGTTCGCCTCGGGCGTCCAGTCGAGGTGGGAGGGGGCGTTGAAGTCGCCCATGAGCAGCACGGGGGTGCGCTCCGAGGCGGCCAGGTCGCCCTCCATCGCCTTGATGACGCCCTCGATCTGCCTGGTACGGCCGGACTCCGCCTCCCTGACCATCAGCCGCTCGACCGGGTACTTGCCGAAGCAGGCGTCGTAGGGCCCGTAGGGGGTGTAGCCGAGGTGGACGTTCCACAGCGCCATCTCGGTGCCGCGCCGGTCGTCGACCTTGATCTTCACGTTGGCGGCGGGCAGCCCTGACTGCTGGGGCAGCGGCCCGCGCGAGGTGATCGGGTAGCGGCTGACGAAGCCGACGTCGGGACCGGCCTGGTAGTGGTCCCAGCCGAGCGCCTCGCCCAGGTCCTTGGCGGAGGTGCCCGAGCTCTCCTGCACGCCCACCACGTCGATGTCGTGGTCGAGCAGGAACTTCAGCTGCTTCTCCCGGCCGCCGCGCACCTGGCTGCCGCCGTGCCAGAGGTTCCAGCTGAGCGCCTTCAGTTCGGGCACCAGCGGCGCGCCGGGCGGCCTGACATCCACGCTGACCTGGGCGGTGGCGCTCTCGCCTCCGTCGTTGACGGCCTCGACGGTGGCGGTGACGGTCTTGGCCGAGGCGGCGGCGGGCGGGGTGCCGGTGATGGTGCCGTCCTGGGCGACGTCGAGCCACTCGGGGCCGCTGACCTTGCGGAAGCCGGTGACCTGGCCCCTGACCAGGCCGCGGACGGTCGCGGTGTAGGGGCTCTCGGCGCGGGCGTTGCGCAGCGGGATCGTCCCGGTGACGAAGCGCAGAGCCTCGTTGCTCACGATCTTCAGTTTGGCGGGGGCGGCCAGCCACTGGTAGCCGTCCTTGGCCAGCGCGTAGGCGACGTAGTTGCCGGGTTCGAGGCCGTCGGTGTCGAGGCTGGCGGTGCCGCTGCCCTGCGGGATGTAGACCCACTTCAGCGATGCGCCGACGTACTTCTGGTCGACGGGGCCGTTGCCGGGGTCGCTGTAGAGGCCGATCCAGTTCTTGGGGTCGGGTGCGGGGGTGGAGTAGCGGAGCTGGACGGGGTCGCCGGCCTTCACCGAGGCGGAGACGGGGGTGAGGGTGCCGTCGGGGGCGGCGGCGGTGAGGGTGGCGGCGGCGAGGAGGGCGGCCGCGATGGAGAGAGTCCTGCGCATGGAGGAAGCATCCATGACGCGAGTAAAGCCCAGATGTACACAGATTGACCAGTCGTCATTTCCACTAGCTGGACAAGTGCGCGCAGCTTGTCTGAACAAGCCATCCTGGGAGGATCTCCCTGCGCCATGGGAACGCAAAGGGCGTCCTGAGCCCGCCGGCCTCATGACCGGATACCTTGGGGGGCATGTCCGTCACCCGCCGTGCCTTCCTCGCCGTCGCGGCGGGACTGGCGGTCGGCTGGCCGGCGGGCTGTTCGGCGGACCGCGACGAGGCGGCCGGCCTGCGCTTCGCCACCGGCCCCGCCGGGGGACCGTACGAGGCGCTGGGTGACAGGTTCGCCGCCGAGCTGGGGCGGCGCGGCTTCGGCGTCACCGTGCTGAAGACGGCCGCCAGCATCGAGAATCTCACCATGCTCGCCGACGGCAGGGCCGACCTCGGCCTGTCGCTGGCCGACAGCGCCGACGAGGCGGTGCGGGTGCGCCACGCTCCCGTCTTCGCGCTGGCCAGGATGTACATGAACTACGTCCATCTGGTGGTCCGCGCGGACTCACCCGTCGCCAGGATCCAGGACCTGGCGGGCCGCGCGGTCTCGACCGGCGCGGAGGGCTCGGGCACCGCGTTCACCGCCGAGCGCGTGCTGGCGAAGGCCGCGCTCAAGGAACGCGCCCGCACCTCCAGGCTCGGCCTGGACGAGTCGCTCAGGGCGCTGGCCGTCGGCGCCGTCGACGCCTTCTTCTGGTCGGGCGGCGTGCCTACCCCGGCTCTGGCCGCCGGCGACCTCCCGGTCCGGCTGCTGCCCCTCGACTGGCTGGTCGGGCCGCTGCGCAGGCAGTACGGCCCGCTCTACGAGAGCGCGATCGTCCCGGCGGGCGAGTACGGCCAGCCGGCCCCGGTGCCCACCATCGGCACCCCCAGCTACCTGGTGTGCAGGGCCGGGCTCGGCGCCGACGTCGCCTTCGCCGTCACCGAGACCCTCTTCGCCAGCCGCGACCGGCTCGAAGCCCCCGACGCGCCGGGCGGGCGGCTCGACAGGCGCTACGCGATCGGCACCGGCGCCGTGCCGCTGCACGAGGGCGCGGCCCGCTACTACAGGTCCGTGTACGGCTGAGCCGGCCGCAGCGCCACCACCAGCCCCCGCGGCCGGTTGGCCTCCAGCGCCAGCGTCGCCCCGCACGCTCTCGCCAGCTCGGCCGCGATGGCCAGCCCCAGCCCGCTGCCGGGCACGTTGGCGTGCGTGCCCGCCCGCCAGAACCTGCCGAGGGCCTGCACCCGTTCCTCCTCAGGAAGGCCGGGGCCGTCGTCGGCGATCCGCAGCACGCCGCCGGCCAGGGTGACGGTGACGGTGCCGCCGGGCGGGACGAACTTCTGGGCGTTGTCCAGCGCGATGTCGGCCACCCGCGCGGCCGCCTCGGGCACCGTCGCGTCAGGCTCGAGGTCGACCTCGAGGGTGAGGTCCTTCGCGGTGTAGACCTCGCGCCAGCCCGCCAGCCGGGGGGCGAGCGGGGTGAGCGAGTCGAGCTGCTGGGCCACCGCGCCCGCTTCGACCCTGGCCAGCGCGAGCAGGTCCTCCACCAGGCCCGCCAGCCGGTCGACCTCGGCCAGCGCCTCCTCGAACTCCGACGTGCCCTCGGACTTCAGGTGCGGCTCCAGGTTCTCCAGGCGCAGCGACAGCACGGTGAGCGGGGTGCGCAGCTCGTGGGAGGCGTCGGCCACGAACGCCCGCTGCCGGTCGAGCGTCGTGGAGACCGCGTCGGCCATCGCGTTGAACCGTTCCTCCAGCCGCCGCAGCTCGGTCGGCCCCACGCCCGGATGGGCGCGCGCGTCGAGGTGGCCCTCGGCGATCGCCTGCGTGGTGCGGTCGAGCTCGGTGACCGGCCGCAGGATCCACTTGGCCAGCCCTCTGGCGGCCAGCACCGAGTAGCCGAGCGCCACCAGCGCCCCCAGCGCGAGGCCCGCCCACACCAGGGAGACGTCCGCCCGCGCCTGTGTCGTGGGCGCCTGCAGCAGCACCACGCCCGACAGCTGCGCGTCGCGGCCGGCGGGTTCGGCGATGAGCACGTGGCCCGGCCCGAACGGGCTGATCGTCGGCAGGTCCTCGGTCGTCTGCCCGGACAGCGCCAGGCGGATCGCGGCGCCCGTGTCGGCGCGCATGTCGCCGGCCTGGACGAGGGTCGTGCCGTCCCGGCCCTTGACCACGACGGCGGCGCCGTACAGGTCGGCGTAGCGGATGACCTCGGCCGTCAGCGCCGTCCTGTCGTTCTCGCGCGCGGCCTGGTCGGCCAGCTCGGCGAAGCGGGTGGCGTCGGCGCGGCGGTCGAGCAGCAGCCGGTTGGTGCGGTGCGAGGCGTAGGCCATCCCCAGGGGTACGGCCAGCGCCGCGATCATCAGCACGATGAGCGTGGTGAAGGTGACGACCAGCCGGTGTCTCACTGCCCTCCCAGCCGGTAGCCCGTGCCGCGCAGCGTCTCGACCAGGCCGGGACGGCCGGTCTTCGACCGCAGGCCCGCGACGTGGACGTCGAGCGAGCGGGAGGCCGACAGGAGCGGGTCGCCCCACACCTCGTCGAGGATCTCCTCGCGGCTGCGCACCACGCCGGGCTCCCTGGCCAGCAGCGCGAGGACGTCGAACTCCCGCCTGGTCAGCGTGACCGGCTCGCCGGCGACGCTCACCTGGCGGGTCTCCAGGTCGATCCGCACGTCGCCGGCCATGACCACGTGGTCCCTGGCCGGCATGGGGCGGGTGCCGCGGCGCACGACGGCTTCCATGCGGGCCATGAGCTCGGCCGTACGGAACGGCTTGACCAGGTAGTCGTCGGCACCGGAGCGCAGACCGCGCAGGATCTCGCGCTCCTCGGTGCGGGCGGTGACCACGATGACGGGCACCGCGGACACCCGGCGGACGCGGCGCAGCGCCTCGAGCCCGTCCATGTCGGGCAGGCCGAGGTCGAGCAGGACGAAGTCGACGCCCCCCGCCAGGCGGAGGGCGTCGACCGCCAGCCCCGCGCGCACGATCTGGTGACCGTGTCGCGACAGGGCCGTGGTCAGGGCGGCCGCGAGCCGGTCGTCGTCTTCGACCAGGAGAACTCGCATGTGAGGAGCGTAGTGACAACAAACGCGTGATGGGGACCACGGGCTCGCGGCGGCCTGCCGCACGCGTCCGCGCGTCCTACACGCGGGCCAGCTGCGGCTCGGCCTTCTCGCTGGAGGACAGGGCCGCGTCGCGGGTCTCGCGCATCGTGAAGTAGACGATCAGCGAGACGGCGGCGCAGGCCGAGACGTACCAGTAGAAGCCGGACTCGATGCCCGAGTCCTTGAACCACAGCGCCACGTACTCGGCGGTGCCGCCGAACAGCGCGTTGGCGATCGCGTACGGCAGCGCCACGCCGAGCGCCCGCACGTTCGTCGGGAACAGCTCCGCCTTCACCACCGCGTTGATCGAGGTGTAGCCGGTGATGATGATCAGACCGGTCAGCGAGAGGACCAGCGCGCCCCCGAAGCCGCTGACACTCGACAGGGCGGTCATGAGCGGGACGGTGCCCAGCATCGAGCCGAAACCGAAGGTGATCAGCAGCGGGCGGCGGCCGATCCGGTCCGACAGCGCGCCGGCCAGCGGCTGCAGGCACATGAAGATGAACAGCGCGCAGAAGCTGACCATCGTCGCCGTCGTCTTCTCCAGGCCCGCGGTGTTGGACAGGTACTTGGTCAGGTAGGTCGTGTAGGTGTAGTACGCGACCGTGCCGCCCATGGTGAGGGCGATGACCAGCAGGAACTCGCGCTTGTGGGCGAAGAGCTGACGCAGCGTGCCGCGCTCGCGCTCGACCCCCTTCTCCTGCTCGTCGTAGACCTCGGTCTCCATGAGGTTGCGGCGCAGGTAGAACACCACGGCGGCGGCCAGCGCGCCGATGATGAACGGGATGCGCCAGCCCCACGACTTCAGCGCCTCCTCGGTCATCGTGTTCTGCAGGATGATCTGCAGGCCGAGGCCCACGATCTGGCCCGCGGTCATCGAGACGTACTGGAAGCTCGAGGCGAAGCCGCGCTTGCCGGGCGGCGTGGCCTCGGTGAGGTAGGTGGCGCTGGCGGCGTACTCGCCGCCGACCGAGATGCCCTGCAGGAGGCGAGCCACCAGCAGGACGGCCGCGCCGAAGTACCCGGCCGCGGCGTAGGTGGGTGCGATGGCGATCAGCAGGGCGCTGGCCGACATCAGCGTGACGGTCAGGGTGAGGGCCGCCTTGCGGCCCTTCCTGTCGGCGTAGCGGCCGAGCAGCCATCCGCCGATCGGCCGCATGAAGAAGCCGACGGCGAAGATGCCGGCGGTGTTGAGCAGCTGGGCGGTGGCGTCGCCCTTCGGGAAGAACGAGCTCGCGAAGTAGACGGCGAAACTGCTGTAGACGAACCAGTCGTACCACTCGACCAGGTTTCCAACCGATCCGCCGAGCACCGCCTTCCATGGGGTGCGCGCGGCTGCGTGTGTCGTCAAGGGGGACCTCCTGCGAGAGTCGTTGCAGGTCGTAGGCTCTCCACAGAGGGTTGTTCCGTCCAGGGGGATGACGGTTTATCTAACCTCCGCTTAACACAACGGAAATCGCCCGAAGGTAGGATGAATTATTCGGCCTGGCGCCGACAGACCTCTCGCTGCCACTCGGTCCACTCGTCGACCAGCTCGAATCCCATCGCCTCGTTGATCGCGAGCATGTGCGCGTTGGAGGTGGCGTTCCACGTGATGATGCGGTCGACGTCCGGCTCCGTCTCGCGGAACCACAGCAGGTTGGCCAGTTTCAGCACCAGCCCGAGGCGGTGCCCCCGGTGCTCGTCCAGCACCACGGTGTCGGCCTGGCGGCCCCAGCCGTCAGGCTCGGCGCGGTCGACGTAGATGCGGGTGTAGCCGGCCACGGCCCCGTCGGCGGCCCTTCTGGCGATCATGGAGTAGGTCTGCTGCATGAACTCGGCGTTCGTCGCCTCGATCGCCTCGACGCGCCCGGCGTCCCACCGCATGCCCTCGACGTCGTCGCCGTGGGGCGCGTCGTTCATGCCCTCCATCAGCAGTGCCAGGTCCGCGTGCAGCTCGGGCGCGGCCGTGCCCGCCCAGCGCTCGAGACGGTAGCCGGCGGCGTACGGCTCGGCGTCGGCCAGCATGCGTTCGACGCGGCTCCAGTCGGCCGCGCGCAGGTCGAGCGCCCTGCGCGCCTCCCCGAGTGACGGGGTGAAGCCGGTCGCGCGGGCGAAGCCGTCGGCCGGGCCCTTCGCCGGGGCTTCGGTCAGCAGCATGCGGCGGCCCGCCGTACGGGCCCGGTCGGCGGCGTGGGCGACCAGGGCGGTGCCGAGGCCGCGGCGACGGCGCTCGGGGACCACCACGAGGCTGCGCACCACGCCCAGGTGGGTGTTGTCGGTCATCGGCAGGCCCAGGCCGTAGCCGGCCACGACCCTGCCGTCCTCGACCACCGCCCACGCCTCCATCACGTCGCCCGGGAAGCCGCGTGACACCATGGCGGTGTAGCTGGGCAGCGACATACCCGGTCCCGGATGGTCGGCGAGGGCGGCGAGGAACGCCGCGTGCAGCCCGGTCAGCAGGTCGCCGGGCGGGTCGAGGTCGATGCGCTGGATGTCCATGAGGCCAGGCAACCCCAACGGCGCGGCGGACCGCCAGCGAATTACCGGCCGGGAGCGGCGCAGGTCACTGCTGGTAGTTCTCCACCTCGTCGGCCGGACGGGGGGCGGCGTAGTCGGGGTCATCGCCCACGCCACGGCGGGCCCTGCGCTGGCGCAGCAGATCCCAGCACTGGTCGAGCGCCGCCTCCAGTTCCTTGACGCGGGCGTTCTCCTCGTCGGTGGTCACCTCGCCGGAGGCGAGCCGGCCGCGCAGCTCGTGCTCCTCGGTCACGAGGGCGTTGATCCTGCTCAGAATCTCGTTGTCCTGCATGGATCAGACTCTAACCACCGCGTGGTAGAAATCATCCCATGTCGGGTATTGCGCTGGTCAGAACGCCTGGCCCCCATCTGGCCGAGGGCATCGTCACCAACATCGAGCGCGAGCCGGTCGACGCCGACCTCGCGGCGCGCCAGCACGAGCGCTACGTCGAGGCGCTCGGCGCGAACGGCTGGGAGATCCGCCACGTCGAGCGGGCCGACGACCTTCCCGACGGGGTCTTCGTCGAGGACGCGGTCGTGGTCAGCGCCGGCACCGCCGTGCTCACCAGGCCCGGAGCGCCCGAGCGGCGGCCGGAGGTGGAGACGGTGGCGGCGGCCGTCCAGGCGCTGGACCTGGAGATCAGGCGCATCGAGGGGCCCGGCACCCTGGACGGCGGCGACGTCCTGCAGGTCGGCTCGCGGATCTACGTCGGCAGGTCGGCCAGGACCAACGACGAGGGCATCGCCCAGCTCGCCGCGCACCTGCCCGAGCGGGAGGTCGTGCCCGTCGAGATGCGCGGCGTGCTGCACCTGAAGTCGGCCGTCACCGCGCTGCCCGACGGGAGCCTCATCGGCGTTCCCGGGCACGTCGACCTGCCCGGGCTGCTCGTGCCCGAGGAGGAGGCCGGATCCCACCTGGTCCTGCTGGGCGGCGACCGCGTGCTGATGGCCGCCTCCGCGCCCGCCACCGCCGCGTCGCTCGAGAAGCGCGGGCTCGAGGTGGTCCACGTGGACATCTCCGAGTTCGAGAAGCTCGAAGGCTGCGTGACCTGTCTGTCCGTGCTCGTGTCTCGCGATGCGAGACCTTGACACAAGCGTTCCTGAGCGTCTGGTAGCGTGCTTGACGTGTTGCGTGGACTGCTTCTTAGCCGCCGCGGCGGGGGCCTCTAGAAGGCCGGCTCCCTCGTCGCGGAGCGAGTCATGCGCGTCGGCCGTTTCCTTCCGACCGACGAGGATCATGACATGACCGCTCAGCAGCCCAGTTCCATGCCCTTCCAGCGATACCAGTCGTTCGAGCCCATCCGGCTGCCCGACCGCACCTGGCCCGACCGGGTCATCACCAAGGCGCCCCGCTGGTGCGCCGTCGACCTGCGGGACGGCAACCAGGCGCTGATCGACCCGATGGACTCCCACCGCAAGCTCAAGATGTTCGAGCTGCTGGTGCGGATGGGCTACAAGGAGATCGAGGTAGGCTTCCCGTCCGCCTCGCAGACCGACTTCGACTTCGTCCGGCAGATCATCGACGAGGGCCGCGTCCCCGACGACGTGGTGATCCAGGTGCTGACGCAGGCCAGGCCGGAGCTGATCGAGCGGACCTTCGAGGCCATCAGGGGCGCCAGGCAGGCCATCGTCCACCTGTACAACTCCACCTCCACGCTGCAGCGGCGGGTGGTGTTCGGCATGGACAGGGAGGGCATCACCGCGATCGCCGTCGAGGGCGCCAAGCTGGTGCGCAAGCTGGCCGAGGCCTCCGACGTGGACGTCCACTACCAGTACTCCCCGGAGTCGTTCACCGGCACCGAGCTGGAGTACGCGGTCGAGGTGTGCAACGCCGTCAACGACGTGTGGCAGCCCACCCCCGACCGCAAGGTGATCATCAACCTGCCGGCGACGGTCGAGATGGCGACCCCGAACGTCTACGCCGACCAGATCGAGTGGATGCACCGCAACCTGGCCTACCGCGACTCCGTCATCCTGTCGCTGCACCCGCACAACGACCGCGGCACCGCCGTGGCCGCCGCCGAGCTGGGCTACATGGCCGGAGCCGACCGCATCGAGGGCTGCCTGTTCGGCAACGGCGAGCGCACCGGCAACGTCTGCCTGGTCACCCTGGGCATGAACCTGTTCTCGCAGGGCGTCGACCCCGAGATCGACTTCAGTGACATCGACGAGATCCGCCGGGTCACCGAGTACTGCAACCAGCTGCCCGTACACCCGCGCCACCCGTGGGGCGGCGAGCTGGTCTACACCGCCTTCTCCGGCTCCCACCAGGACGCCATCAAGAAGGGCTTCGAGCACCTGGCCGCCGACGCGGCCGCCGCAGGGGTGCCGGTCGACTCCTTCCGGTGGGCGGTGCCGTACCTGCCGATCGACCCCAAGGACATCGGCCGCAGCTACGAGGCGGTCATCAGGGTCAACAGCCAGTCCGGCAAGGGCGGGGTCGCCTACATCATGAAGGCCGACCACCAGCTCGACCTGCCGCGCCGGCTGCAGATCGAGTTCTCCAAGGTCGTGCAGGCCCGCACCGACGAGGAGGGCGGCGAGATCTCGCCGGCCCAGATGTTCGACATCTTCACCGACGAGTACCTGCCGAACCCGGCCAACCGCTGGGGCCGTCTCAGCCTGATGGCGCACCGCCACGAGTCCACCGTCGACGAGAAGGACCGCATCAGCGCCGACGTGCGCATCGACGGGGAGATCCGTGAGGTCGAGGGCACCGGCAACGGGCCCATCTCGGCGTTCATCGACGCGATCTCGGCGCTCGGGTTCGAGGTGCGCGTGCTCGACTACGTGGAGCACGCGATGAGCGCCGGCAGCGACGCCAAGGCCGCCTCGTACCTGGAGTGCGACGTCAACGGCCAGGTGCTGTGGGGAGCCGGCATCGACGGCAACACCACGACGGCCTCGCTTAAGGCGATCATCTCGGCGGTGAACCGGGCCTCCCGCTGACGTGACTCACCCCGGGGGTACGGCACGCCTCGCCGTACCCCCGGTCGGCGTCATGGCCGGCCGGGCCTCGCGTTTCAGCGAAGGCCCAGGTAGTGCGCGATCGAGCGGGCGCCGTGCTCGAACGTGGCCGCCGGCGCGGTCACGACGCTGTTGTACATGCCGAACAGCTCGAAGCTGACCGACCCGTAGACCCATGTCCAGGCGTGGATGCCGCGCAGGATCACCTCGTCCGGCAGCCCCACGAAGATCGCCTCCCGGAGCGCGGCGGCGTCGCCGGCGAACTCCTCCGGGGCCGGCGTGTCGGCGGGCACCTGGATCGCCCCCGCCGCGTGGGCGTCCGACAGCACTTTCGCGAACATGATCCCGTCACGCGCCGCGGGATCGACGGTGTCGGCCGGGGCCTGGTAGCCGGGCACCGGCGTGCCGTGGATCAGCGCGTACTCGTGGGGGTGCGCCAGCGCCCACGCCCTGATCGCCTGGCACATCGCCAGCCAGCGCCCGAGGAAGTCGTCCCGGGCGCATCCGGCGTCGGCCTGCTCGACGGCCGCGCCGACCGCGTTGTAGGCGTCGATGATCAGCGCCGTCAGCAGATCGTCCTTCGTCGGGAAATAGCGGTAGATGGCCGAGGAGACCATCCCCATCTCCCGCGCCACGGCCCGCAACGACAGGCCCGCGGCGCCGTCGGTGGACAGGTGCCGGCGGGCGATGTCGGTGATCTCCCTGATCAGCTCCGCGCGGACGCGTTCTCTGGCGGTACGGCTTGCGGTCGTCATGCGAAGCACGCTACCAGAGCGCCGCCAAAAAACGAGAGCACTGCTCTTGACTCTTCCGCTCTCTTGGGAGAGCATTGCTCTCGTCAATGAACGCCGCTCACGAAGAGGTTCGCATGCTCGCCATCGCCAAGGGAGCCAACCTGGCTCTGATGTTCTTCCTGGAGCTCGGCGTCATCGGCGCGGTCGGCTACTGGGGCTTCACCGCCGGATCCTCCTGGGCCCTGCGGTTGCTGCTGGGCCTCGGCGCGCCTGTCCTGTTCGGCGTGCTGTGGGGCCTGTTCGCGGCGGGCGGTGGCGCCAACGCCACCTACCCCCTCACGGGGATCGCGCGCGGGCTGTTCGAGGTCGCCTGGTTCGGCGGCGGGGCGCTCGCGCTCTACGCTGCCGGGGCGCTCACCCCGGCGGTCGTCCTGGGTGCCGCCTTCGTCGTCAACGGGGTCCTTCGCCTGCTGTGGCACCAGTAGTGAGATCAGGCCACACTCGTACGCGTCTCTTCTGAAGGTAGGTTGATCATGGGTAAGCATGTCGTCGTGGGCGCGGGTCAGGTCGGCCGGCACGTGGCTCGCAAGCTGATCGCGCAGGGCCACGAGGTCGTGGTCGTCACCCGCTCGGGCAGCGGTCCCGAAGGAGTCAGGAGGGTGGCCGCCGACGTGGCGGACAGCGCCGCGCTGATCGAGATCGCCAGGGGTGCCGACGCCGTCTACAACTGCGTCAACCCGCCGTACCACCGCTGGCTCACCGACTGGCCGCCGATGGCCGCGTCCTTCCTGGCGGCGGCCGAGGAGAGCGGCGCGGTGCTGGTGGCGCTGGGCAACCTCTACAGCTACGGCCCGGTTCAGGGGCCGATGACCGAGGACCTGCCGCCGGCCTCCGACAGCCCGAAGGCCCAGGTGCGGGCCGCGATGTGGGCCGACATGCTGGCCGCGCACGAGGCGGGCAGGGTCAGGGTGGCCGAGGTGCGCGGGTCCGACTACTTCGGACCCGGGGCGACGGACCAGTCCTTTCTGGGTGACCGCTTCATCAAGCCGCTCAGGGAGGGCAGGACGATCCCGCTCGTGTGGCCGGCCGACGTTCCGCACAGCTGGACGTACCTGCCGGACGTGGCCGAGGCGCTCGTCGTCGCGGCCGCGGACGAACGGGCCTGGGGCAGGGCCTGGCACGTGCCGACGAGCGAGCCGCTGACGTTCAGGGAGATCGGCGACCGGATGGCGGCCGTCCTGGGCCTGCCCGCGCCGCGGATGAGCCGGCTGCCGTGGCCGCTGGTGCGGGCGATCGGGCTGGTCAACCCGCTGATCGGCGAGCTGCGGCACACCCGCTACCAGTTCGTGGCGCCGTTCGAGATCGACTCGTCGGCCTTCACCGACACCTTCGGGATCAAGCCCACCCCGATCGACGACGCCCTCCGCGCGACGCTGGGCGTGTGAGAGCGCAGCGGGCGGGCGGGAAGAGGTGGAGCGGGCGCACTACGCTCGGTGCATGAAGATTGCCATGATCGGCCTGGGTGACATCGCGGAGAAGGCCTACCTCCCCGTGCTGGCCGCCCAGCCCGACCTCGACCTGCACCTGTGCACCCGCAACGAGCGGACCCTGCGCCGGCTCGGCGCCGCGCACCGCGTGGCCGAGCGGTCCACCTCGGTCGAGGAGGTGGTCGAGGCGGGTGTCGACGCCGCGTTCGTGCACGCGGCCACCGAGGCCCACCCGGCGATCGTGGAGCCGCTGCTGAGGGCGGGGGTGCACGTCTACGTGGACAAGCCCGTCGCCTACACCCTCGACGAGACCCGCCACCTGGTACGGCTGGCCGCCGACCGGCGCGTCTCCCTCATGGTGGGCTTCAACCGCCGCTACGCCCCCGGCTACGCGGGCATGCTCGACCTGTCGCGCCATCTGGTCCTCATGCAGAAGAACCGTCCCGCCCTGCTGGACACGCCGAGGAGGGCGGTGTTCGACGACTTCATCCACGTGGTCGACACGCTCCGCTTCCTCGCTCCCGGGCCCGTGACGGAGACGCGCATCCGTACCAGGATGCGTGACGGGCTGGTCGAGCACCTGGTGCTGGAGCTGGCGGGCGAGGGCTTCATGGCGCACGGCGTCATGAACAGGGTCGGCGCGGCCTCGGAGGAGAGCCTGGAGGTGCTGGGCGAGGGCGTGAAGCGCCGCGTGGTGAACCTGGGCGACGTCGTCGACCACGGCCCCGCGGGGGAGACGCTGGTGCGGCGGCCCGACTGGGTGCCGGTGTCGCGGCAGCGCGGGGTCGAGCAGGCCAGCATGGCCTTCCTCGCCGCGGTGCGGGCGGGCGAGGTGCTGAGCGCGCAGGACGCGCTGGTCACGCACGAGGTCTGCGAGGAGATCGTCGCCGCCTGCGACCGCGAGACGGCCCTCGTCGCCTGAGGGACCTGCGGACGATCCGCGGGCAGCGGGGCACCTCGGCGGGCGAAGGCCGGCGGGGCCGGTGGATGGTTCGGGGCGGACGAGGGATGGTCCGTGGGGAGCGGGGCTTCTCAGCGGGTGAACGTCCGGGGGGCCATGGCGCGGTCGGCGGCGGCGAGGAGCCTGCCGAACGGTCTCGGGGTCAGCCGCGTCATCACCGTGAACCCGGCGGCGTCCCGCAACGGGCTGGAGGAGGAGACCACGCCGGCCACCGCGCGGCCGAGCACGGCGGGCCCTCCGCTGTCGCCGGGCGCGGCGTGGCAGTTGTGCGTGACGAGCACCCCGGGCCCGGCCGCGCCGCCCTCGACGGCGTCGCCGACGCAACGGTGGAGGTCGCTGCCGGGGTAGGAGCCGCCGATCGGGTAGCCGAGCAGTTCGAGGTGCGACAGCGAGTCGCCCCTGCGGGTGAGGCGCGGCCGCAACCCAGGCCCGGTGATCTCCTCCAGCTGCTGGTTCCCGGCGGCGACGCCCACCACGCCGACGTCGTAGGGCAGCTGGGCGGTGGAGTACGGCCTGGCCCGCCATCGCTTGGGCACCCAGAAGCGCACGGCGGGCCAGACGCCGAGCGCCGGACGCCCCGAGCCGTCGCGGTTGTAGGCGGGCATGAAGACGATCCGGTCGAAGCGGTGGCCGTCGCCGTACAGGCAGTGGGCCGCGGTCAGCACCAGGCTGCGGCTGTGCGACCGGAGCACGACCGCGCCGCAGGTCAGCTCCCTGCGGCTGACGGGGTCGTGGCTCACCAGCAGCCCCGCCAGCCGGTACCTGCCCGTGTACGGCCGCGCCACGGGCGCGTGCCCGAGCCGGTCGCCTCCCGGCGTGAGGACCCGCCGGCCCGGCACCGACAGCGCTGACATCGCGGGAACCGGCGCGCCGCTCCCGCCGGCAGAGTCGCGCGCGTCCACGGTGGGACCTGCGCCCACCGGCAGGAGCAACCCTGCCGCCACCACGAGCCTGAGCACCCGTCCCCCCAAGTTTTGATCTTGCGCACTCTATCGGGCAGGGTGGCGTTCTGCCAGGTCATGGGCCTGGTCGCGGTCCATGTCGCGGGCCATGTCGTGGGCCGGGTCGCGGGCCGGGTCGTGGGCCGGCTTGGCGACTGTGTACGTGGTCGGCGCGTGCCGGAATTGCCAGGGGCGGTGAACAATGGTGCGGTGGTGTCATGGCTGTCGACCTGAACCACACCATCGTGCCGAGCAGGGACAAGCACGCCTCCGCCGCCTTCATCGCGGAGATCCTGGGGCTGAAGGCGGGCCCGCAGTGGGGTCCGTTCGTGCCCGTCGAGACCGCCAACGGCGTCACCCTCGACTACATGGACTCGGCCGACGTCCGGCCGAACCACTACTGCTTCATCGTCAGCGAGGCCGAGTTCGACGAGATCTTCGGGCGCATCCAGGCGCGCGGTCTGGACTTCTGGGCCGATCCAGGGCACGCGAAGGCGGGGATGATCAACCACCTGTACGGCGGCCGCGGCGTCTACTTCGACGACCCCGACGGCCACCGCATGGAGGTCATCACCGCCCCCTACGCGTAAGCCTGAACCGCTCAGAGCCAGTAGTTGTCGTGGCGGAGGTAGAACTCGGCCTTCTCCTCGTCGCTCATGGTGGCGACGTCGAGCAGGCCCTCGAAGTAGCCCTCGCGAGGCGCGCCGGGCGAGAAGTGCAGCAGCATGGAGGCGGGCTCGCCCGACTCGTTGCGGAAGCCGTGCACGCCGCCCGCGGGCACGTGGACCCAGTCGCCCGGCTTCGTCTCGAGCCAGCGGTCACCGTTGTAGATGCTGATCGTGCCTTCGAGGACGAAGAAGGACTCGGTGATCGTCTTGTGGAAGTGCGGTCCGGGGCCGCTCGGCGTGGGCCCCATGTTCCAGCGGTAGAGGCCGAACAGGCCGCCGGTGGAGGCGCCGGTGGCCAGGTAGTCGACGGTGTTGCCGGTCGGGTAGACCAGGTCGGGCGCGGATCCGGCGGGACGGTGGACGGCGCTGTTCTCGCCCTTGTCGTCGAAGTAGATCGGGTCGGGATATGTCATAGCGCGCATCCTAAGGACCCGGGCGGCGCGGATCTTCACCCGCGCCGCCCTGACACGCGTCAGGGGTAGAGACCGCGCATCTGGTGGGCCTCGGCGACCCTGCCCACGCCGATCACGTGGGCCGCCTGGCGCAGGGTGATCCCGCGCGCCTCCGCCACCGACCTGACCTCGCCGAAGGCGCCTTCCATGAGGTCGCGGAGCCTGATCTCGACGTCGTCGGCGCTCCACGAGTAGGCCTGCATGTTCTGCACCCACTCCAGGTACGACACGATCACGCCGCCGGCGTTGGCCAGGATGTCGGGGACGATCGTGGTGCCGTGCGCCGCCAGGATCTCGTCCGCCTCGGGCGTGGTCGGGCCGTTGGCGCCCTCGACGATGAGCCGGGCCTTGACCCGCGGCGCGTTCTCGGCGGTGATCGCGCCCTCCAGCGCGGCGGGAACCAGGACGTCCACGTCCAGCTCCAGCAGCGCGGCGTGGTCCATCGCGTCGGCGTGCCGGTAGCCGGCGACGCCGCCGGACTCGGCCACCCACGCGCGCAGGCCGGCGATGTCAAGCCCGGCGGCGTTGTGGACCGCCCCGGTGACGTCGGAGACCGCGACCACCTTGGCGCCCGCGTCGGACAGGTACTGCGCGGCCAGCGCGCCCACCTTGCCGAAGCCCTGCACGGCGACGCTCACCCCTTCGGGGGAGCGGCCCAGCGCGGACAGCGTCGCGATCTGCACGCCCCTGGAGGTGGCCCCGGCACGGCCGAGCGACCCGCCCAGCGTCATCGGCTTGCCCGTGACGACGCCCGGCACCGAGTACCCGGCGTTGACGCTGTAGGTGTCCATGATCCAGGCCATGGTCTGCTCGTCGGTGCCGACGTCCGGGGCGGGGATGTCCTTCTCGGGGCCGATGAGCGGGAGGATCTCGTTGACGTAGCGGCGGGTCAGCCGCTCGAGCTCCCTGGTGGTGAGCGCGGTCGGGTCCACGCACACGCCGCCCTTGGCGCCGCCGTACGGGATGCCCACCAGCGCGCACTTCCAGGTCATCCACATGGCCAGCGCGGTGACCTCGTGGATGTCGGTGGCCGGGTGGAAGCGGATGCCGCCCTTGGCGGGGCCGCGCGAGACGTTGTGCTGGACGCGGAAGCCCTGCACGACGTCCATCGTGCCGTCCTCGCGGCGGACCGGGACGGAGACGGTCAGCGAGCGGCGCGGCGTGGCGAGCATCGTGCGCAGGCCCTGGTCGAGGCCGAGGTGCTCGGCCGCCTGGTCGAGCTGGTGGAGAGCGGAGTCGAGGGCTTGTCGCCCGGGTGTGATCAGGGCCGGCGTCCTTGACGGCACCATGACGGTCATGGGAAGGATTCCTCCTGTTATGTACGCCCAAAGCGGGAAAGCGCCATTGCTTTACCCATGGGCGGTTCTGTGATGATCAGCGTAACCCGTGGCTGATCCCCATACTGAAGATCCAAGCTGGAGATCGACGCGAGGGGAACATGCCACTCTGGCAGTCTTGAGGCGAGAACCGCGCCGAAACGTCACATCGAGGGGACGAATGGCTGATCTGCTCGTCGGTCCGATGCTCCGCTACGTCGATTCCACGCACGCCGCCATCTGGGTGGAGACCGACCAGCCCGGCGTGGTCACGGTGTGCGGGCGGTGGGACACCCCCACCTTCACCGTCCACGGCCACCACTACGCGATCGTCGACCTGGAGGGCTTCCAGGGCGAGTACACCGTCGAGGTGAACGGCGAGCAGGTGTGGCCGATCGACCGGCCCAGCCGGATCGAACTCATGCCGCCCGAAGGGCCCTCGCGGGTGATGTTCGGCTCCTGCCGTACCAGTGTGCCGCACGACGCGGCGCACACCGCCACCCACGGCGTGGACGTGCTGCGCGCCTACGCGCGCAGCGACAGGCCGCTGCCCGAACTGCTGCTGATGATCGGCGACCAGGTCTACGCCGACAAGCCCGCACCGGCCGTGCTGGAGCTCATCGCCTCGCGCAGGAGTCCCGGCGAGGAGCCGGCCCAGGAGATCGCCGACTTCGAGGAGTACGCCGCGCTCTACCGCCAGGCGTGGACCGACGACCCCGACATCCGGTGGCTGCTGTCGACGGTGCCGACCGCCATGATCTTCGACGACCACGACCTGCGCGACGACTGGAACACCTCCCAGGACTGGCGCGCCGCGATGGCGCACACCCCCTGGTGGCACCGGCGCGTGGTCGCCGGGCTCGGCGCCTACTGGATCTACCAGCACCTGGGCAACATGTCGCAGGACGAGCGCGCGGGCGACCCGGTGCTGGCCGCGCTGAAGCGGGGCGAGGGCGCCGCCGTGCTCGACGACTTCGCCGCCAAGGCCGACGCCGAACCGAGCAGCAACAGGTGGAGCTACGCCCGCGACCTCGGACACTCCCGGCTGATCGTGGTCGACACCAGGTGTGCGCGCCAGCTGACGCCCGGCGACCGGCGGATGCTCGACCCCGGCGAGTGGGAATGGCTGCGGGACCAGATCGCGCGCACGCGAGGACGGCTGATCATCGGCTCGTCGATCCCGTTCCTGCTGCCCGAGGGCGTCCACTACGTCCAGAACTGGAACGAGGCGCTGTGCGACGGCAAGTGGGGCAAGACCGTCGCGCGGCTGTCGGAGTGGTTCCGGCAGACCTTCGACCTGGAGCACTGGGCCGCCTTCCGCCGCTCCTTCGACGACCTGGCGCGGCTGCTGGTCAAGCTCGGCGAGCCGGTGCTGATCCTGTCGGGCGACGTGCACTACTCGTACCTTGCGCAGGCGCCCGGGCCGATCTACCAGATCGTCTGCTCGCCCATCCGCAACCCGCTGAGCAAGGCGCTGCGCCTGGCCAACATCTTCACCCAGTTCGGCGTCGCCACATTGATCGGCGGCCTGCTCGCCTCGCTCGCCCGCCTCCCACGCCCGCCGTTCCGCTGGCGGGTGACCAAGGGGCCGGTGTTCCAGAACGCGCTGGCGGCGCTGGAGTTCGGCGAGCGGATCACCGTTGTCTGGTACGGCGAGTCGCTGCAGCCGCTAGAAACAGTCCATGACCTTTGACCAGTACGCCCCGGCTGTCCCCTTCTATGACCTGTGGCACGAGGATGGGCACGTGCCCGAGGTGAGGGAGAAGCTTCCCCCGCTGGTGCGCGGGTCGGTGCTGGAGATCGGCGCGGGCACCGGCCTCATCACCGAGGTCATCGCCGACGCCACCGACGGCGAGATCTTCGCCCTGGAGCCCTCTCTCGGCATGCGGTCGGTGCTGCTGTCCAGGCTCGCGGCCCGTCCCGGCCTGCTGGAGAGGGTGACCGTCCTGCCGTACGGTGCGCTCGACGTCGACCTCGACGAGCCGGTGGACATGGTCGTGATGATCGCCGTGCTCTACGCGATCGACGACCGGCCGAAGCTGTGGGAGACCCTCGCCCGCCGGCTGGTGCCCGGCGGCCGGCTGGTCTTCAACTTCGCCGAGCGGCCCATGCCGGTGCCCGGCGAGCCCTCCCGGATGGCCGCCTACCCGGTGGGCAGGCACACCTACGAGATCTGGGGGCGGACGCACGCCGTCGAGGGCGAGAAGATCGAGGCGAGCTTCACCTACCGGATCGTCCACGGGGACGCCGTCATCAGCGAGGACGTCGTCGAGAGCGTCACCTACCGGCCCTCCGCCGCCACCCTGCGCGCCGAGCTGACCGAGGCGGGCTTCGTGCCCGACGAGGCGCCTGAGGGGCTGCTGGCATGGAGGCTCGCAAAGTAGGGGGAACCGGACTCCCGGCTGCGGCCAAGTACAGGGTGACCGCAGAAAGGAATCCCTCCCGTGGTGATGGCGCAGGCGTTGGACGACGCGACGTTGGTCGGGCAGTCGGTGAGCGAACCGGAGATGTTCGCCACGCTGTTCGACCGGCACGCCGATGAGATCTTCAGGTACGCCGCGCGGCGGCTCGGCCCCGAACTGGCCGAGGACGCCGTGGGCGAGGTGTTCCTGGCCGCCTTCCGCGGCAGGGCGCGCTACGACCGCTCGCGTTCCGACGCCAGGCCATGGCTGTACGGCATCGCGACCAAGGTCGTGGCGCAGCACCGCAGGGCCGAGCGCCGCCGTACGCAGGCCATGGCGCGCCTCTCGCCCGACCGGCCGGGATCCTTCGACGAGCGCAGCGCCGACCGGGTCACCGCGGAGCAGCTTCAACCCAGGCTCGCCAAGGCGCTCACGCGCCTGTCTGCGGCCGAACGGGACCTGCTGCTGCTGGTGGCGTGGGCGGATCTGACCTACGAGGATGTGGCGCTCGCACTCGACATCCCCGTCGGCACCGTCCGCTCACGCCTGCACCGGCTCAGGACGAAGGTGCGCAGGGCCCTTGGCGGCATCGATCCCTTCAAGGAGGAGCCCGAGCATGGACGATGAGATCAGGATCTTCGCCGAGGGACGGCCGGCCGTCCCGCCGTACCCCTCGGAGGCGCGGGAGACCGCCCGCCGCCGCCTGGTGCAGGAGGCCACGGCGCGGCACCGCTTCCGGTTGCCCCGCATCGGCTGGCAGGCGGCGGGGGCCTTCGGCCTGACCGTGGCGCTGGTCGGCGGCGTGGCGTTCACGCTGTCCGCCACCGGACGGGACGGCACGGTGGCCCGTCCCGCGGCGCCGGTCCTGGCGGGGGTGAGCGACGAGCCGGCGCCCAAGCCGGGGCAGTTCGTGCTGGTGGAGTCGGAGACGATGTACGCCGCCATGTCGATGGGCGAGCAGGAGTCCCGCTACCTCTACCGGACCAAGCGCCAGCTGTGGCGCTCGGCGGACGCCAGCGCCGACGGCCTGCTGTCCATCGAAGGGCTGGAGCCCAAGCAGTTCCCCGGCTGGCCGATGCCGGAGGAGGCCGGCAAGTGGCAGGGCAAGGAGTGGATGCGGCTGGCCAACTGCCCCGACAGGATGGGCGAGGCCCGCTCCGACCACGCCTATCTCGCCACGCTCCCGGCCGACGCGGACGGCATGCGCGCCTACCTGGAGAAGCGCGGCAAGGTGACCAACAACAACGCCTTCGGCGTGGTGGGCGACCTGATCAGGGAGACGTATCTGCCGCGGCCGCAACGCGAGGCGCTGTTCAACGCCGCCAAGGCGCTGCCCGGGGTGGAGGTCGCCGAGGGAGTGGAGGACGGCGCGGGCCGCAAGGGCACCGCGCTCGGCAGCAAGGTGCAGGGCGGCATGCTCGAACAGCTCGTCTTCGACCCCACGACCTTCATGTTCATGGGGGAGCGCGGGACGGTCGTGGACGCGAAGAGCGCGGGGGCGCCGGTCGGCTCGGTGCTCGCGCTGACCGCGCAGACAGGTGTCTCCGTCGTCGACGCGCTCCCGGCGGAGAGCGCCTCCGCCGCGCACGACAGCAGCTGCGAGGACCTGGGCCGGCCGACGACGAAGGCCGACCCGCGATTCTCGGCCGAGCCGACGGCGCCCGTCTCCGCCGAGCCGACACTGCCCGCGTCCGCCGAGTCGACGGCGCCCGCGCCCGGTGAGCCGACGGTGACCGTGACGCCCGTACCGGATCGGGACGCGCCCTCCGCGGCCCAGGACAGCGGCGCGCCGTCCAGGCCGCAGGACGTGCCCGCCGAGTCGGCGCCGCAGGCGCCCGTCCCGACCGTGACCGTGACGATGATGCCGAGCTCCGACCGCTGACCACCGTCGGTACGGCTCGCGCCGCGCGGGGCGCGAGCCGTACCGGGGGTGGCTACCTGAGCGCGGCGATCGCGTCGGCCAGCTGGTCGACGGCGTGGTGCAGGTCCTCCTCGGAGATCACGATCGGCGGGGCGAGCCTGATCGTGGAGCCGTGGGTGTCCTTGGCCAGGATGCCGCGCTCCAGCAGCGCCTTGGACACCGCGCGGCCCGTGGCGAGCGAGGGGTCGATGTCGACGCCCGCCCACAGCCCGCGCCCGCGCACGGTCACCACGCCGTTGCCGATCAGCTCGCGCAGGCGACCGTGCAGGATCTCGCCCAGCCTGGCCGCCCTGGCCTGGAACTCGCCGGTGTTGAGCAGCTCGATCACCGCGTTGGCGACCGCGCAGGCCAGCGGGTTCCCGCCGAACGTGGAGCCGTGCTGCCCGGGCTGGATGACCCCGAGCACGTTCTCGTCGGCCGCGATGGCCGAGACGGGGACCACACCGCCGCCGAGGGCCTTGCCGAGCACGTAGATGTCGGGCACGACGCCCTCGTGGTCACAGGCGAAGGTCGTGCCCGTCCGGCCGAGACCCGACTGGATCTCGTCGGCGATCATCAGGATGTTGTGCTCCGTGCACAGCTCGCGCACCTGGGTCAGGTAGCCGTCCGGCGGCACGAGCACGCCCGCCTCGCCCTGGATCGGCTCGACCAGCACCGCCACCGTGTGGGCGTCGATCGCCTCGCGGATCGCCTCGGCCGAGCCGTACTTCACGATCTTGAAGCCGGGGGTGTACGGGCCGAAGTCCGCGTGTGCGTCGTCGTCGGTGGAGAAGCTGACGATCGTGGTGGTGCGGCCGTGGAAGTTGTCCTCCATCACGATGATGTTGGCCTGGTCCCGCGCCACCCCCTTGACCTTGTAGCCCCACTTGCGGGCCACCTTGATCGCGGTCTCGACGGCCTCGGCGCCGGTGTTCATCGGCAGGACCATGTCCTTGCCGGTCAGGTCGCCGAGACCGGCGCAGAACGTGGCGAACTGGTCGTGGTAGAACGCCCTGCTGGTCAGGGTGAGGTTCCTGAGCTGCTCCTGCGCCGCCTCGATGATCTTCGGGTTGCCGTGGCCGAAGTTGAGGCTCGAATAGCCGGACAGGAAGTCCAGGTAGCGCTTGCCTTCGACGTCGGTCACCCAGGCGCCGTGCGCCTCGTGGATCACGACGGGCAGCGGGTGGTAGTTGTGCGCGCTGCGGCGCTCGCTTACCTCGATGTGTTCCGCACTGGTGGTCATTGTCAGTTCTCCCCCCTGATTTCCAGTGTGCAGCACTTGGGACCGCCGCCTGCCTTGCGCAGCTCGCTGAGGTCGACGGGGATCACCTCGTATCCACGCCGCTTGAGGTCCAGCTGGAGGTCGTGCGCCTCCACATTGATCACGACGTTGGTGCCGTCGCTGACGGCGTTGAGACCGAGCACCTCGGCGTCGTCGGCACCCGCGATCACCGCGTCCGGGAACATCCGCCGCAGGACGCGCCGGCTCCCCTCGGAGAACGCTCCGGGGTAGTAGGCGATATTCCGCCCGTGCAGCGGGAACAGCGCGGTGTCGAGGTGGTAGAAGCGCGGGTCGACCAGCTGGAGCGAGACGACGGGGCGGCCCAGGAACTCCTGCGCCTCGCTGTGCGCCTCGCGCGAGGTGCGGAAGCCGGTGCCCGCCAGGATCACCTCGTCCATGGCGAGGAAGTCGCCCTCGCCCTCGTTCACGTGGGCAGGCTCGTAGGTCGGGTAGCCACGCTCGGCGAACCAGCTGAGGTAGGCCGGGCCCTCGGCGGCCCGCTCCGGGAAGGCGAAGCGGGCACCGTAGACCCTGCCGCCCGCCACGAGCGCGCCGTTGGCGGCGAACACCATGTCGGGCAGGCCGTCGATCGGGTCGATCAGGCTGACCCGGTGACCGAGCTCCTCGTAGGCCGCCTTCAACCCCTCCCATTGCCTGATGGCGACGGCGCGGTCGGCACCCGCGTCCGGATCCATCCACGGATTGATCGCGTACTCCACCGCGAAGAAGTCAGGTCGGCACATCAGGAAGTGCTTGGGCATGCTGCGGCTCCAACTCGTCGAGGGGGACGGCAGCAGCCTAGGAACAGTGTTTACGCAGGCCAAGCGCCCGATATTGCGTGTTGGGGCGGGTCTGTTGCGTCTTGTGGCATTCCGGCGCCGATCCGTTGCGCCTCGTCCACCAGCCGCGACAGCACGATCGAGCTCTTGGTCCGCACGACGAACGGCTCGGCCGCGATCCGCTCGATCACCCGCTCCACGTGCCGCACGTCAGTGGCCCTGATGTGCAGCAGCGCGTCGGCCTCGCCGGTGATCGTGCAGGCCGAGACCACCTCGGGGTGGCGGGCGATCGCCAGGCCGATCGCGGCGGGGGAGGTCTTGCCCTGGCAGAACAGCTCCACGTAGGCCTCGGTGGTCCAGCCGAGCGCCTGCGGGGCGATGCGGGCGCTGAACCCGGTGATCGCGCCCGCGTCGCGCAGCCGGTCCACCCTGCGCTTCACCGCCGACGCCGACAGGCCGATGCGCTGTCCGATTTGTGCATATGTCGCTCGGGCATCGTCGACCAGCGCCCCGATGATGTCCCGATCCAACCGATCCAGTTCCACGTCCCCCTGTATACAGCCTGTCCTGTACAGCCAGCGGCTCGGCGCAGGCAGGGCGCGCCCCCGTCCCCGCGATGGTAGGAATGCCGCTCGCCGCACGTAAAAGGACCCCGGCGTCCGGCATCCCGAGGAGATCTAAACCCCGTTCACGCAGCCGGGGCCGCGTTCGTTCACGCGGCCCCGGACTGGGAAACCTGACAGGGACTCTCTCCGGAGCCCCGGTGTCAGGCCTTCTCGGCCTCGCCGGTGGCCTGCTCCAGCGCCTCTTCGGGCGAGGCCTCCAGGTCCTGCTCGGCGTCGGCGCTGGCCTGCGCCGAGGCCTTGTCGAGCCGTACCCAGCTCGTCACGCTCTCCACCGCGAACAGCACGAACAGGTAGGCCGTCAGCACGTACAGCACCGGGGTCAGCGCGCCCAGGGCCGCGCCCGCCGCGATGATCAGCAGGCGGACCTCCCAGCCGAGACCGGCCATGAAGACCCACGTGGGCGGCCAGATGCTCTGCCTGGTGCGGTAGACGGTGTCGTAGGTGTGGTAGCCGACCACGTACAGCAGCACGAACAGCAGCCACTTGGGCGCGTCGTAGGCCAGGCCGACCAGGATGACGACGAGGAACTCGGTGCCGCGCAGCAGCGGCGGCACGAGCCAGTCGAGGCGGCCGAGGTGGTCGCGCGCCCCCGTGGGCAGCACGAGCACGATCATGACGGCGACGGAGATGAGCGGCGACAGGCCCGCGACGGCCAGGCCGATCGTCGCCAGGAGCGCGACCAGCAGCGTGGGGACCGGGGGCAGGCCCTTGCCCAGGCGCGAGGCGAGGGCGTGGACCAGCGGACCGTCATCGCGGTAGGCCAGGAGCCTGGCGGTCTGGATGCGGCGCCGTTCCTCGTCGGGGTCGGGAGCGGAGGTGGCGGTGGTCTGCGGCTGCGTGATCATGCGAGAGACCTCATGACGCGTCCAGTGACGGTGTAGGCGGAGGCGACGCTTCCCCAGATCAGCAGGGTGATGAAGGTGACCCGGGCGTCGAAGAGGGCGGCGGTGATCGCGATGGCCGCGAACCGCTCGCCGATGGGGAACACGACCATCTTGCGTGCCCAGTAGACGAAGCGGAACTTGCCCGCCTTGGTCCACATCTTGAGCACGCCGCGGATGCCGGTGCTGCGCTCGACCTTGCGCCGCTCCAGCGCCTTGCGCAGGTCGCGGTCGTCGGGCGCGGTCATCGGGGTGGTGGGCAGCGGGGACGGCGCCTTGCGCCGGTTGGCCGCGCCGAAGGAGAAGTCGAGCAGGTGCTTGACCGACTGCAGGGAGATCGCGGCCAGCGCCAGGATCCAGATGTCGTCGCTGTGCCCGGCGACGACGTAGCCGACGGCCAGGCCGGCGAAGACGACGTACTCCTTGAACCTGTCGAACGTCGCGTCGAGCCAGGCGCCGAGCACGCCGAACTTGCGGGCGTAGCGGGCGACCTGGCCGTCGACGCAGTCGAAGACGAACGCGAAGTAGATCAGCACGCCGCCGGCGACCATGCCGAGCCGCTGGCCGGTGGCGAAGCAGAGAGCGGCGGCCACGCCGAGGAAGATGGAGATCAGCGTGACCTGGTTGGGCGTCAGCCCGCGCCGCGCCGCCCAGCGGGCGATGAAGCGGGAGTAGGTGCTGACGAAGTAGGTGGTGAAGAAGCCGTCGGCGCCCTTGACCGCGTTGTTGAGCCTGGCACGGTCCTCGTCCATGCCGGACATCTCGGTGGCGGCCTCGTTGGCCTCGGCCTGGGTGGTGATGCGGCGGAAGAACAGGTCGCGGCGGCCACGGATGCCGACGGAGACGCCCTTGCGGACCAGGCCGAAGATGATCAGCTGGGCCAGGTCGTCCTCGGGGCCGAACAGGTGGGCCAGGTCGGCCAGCTCGCGGCAGGCCTCGGCGAGCACGGGCAGGTTGCGCGCGGTGAGGTGGAGCGGGCCGAGCAGGATCGCGTTGGGCCGGGTGACGGCGTGGTGGGCGGTGCCGACCGAGATGACGCGCGACTTGCCCACACGGGTGCGGACCATGAGCCCTTCGAGGCTGTTGCCGCCGATCTCGGGCGCCGCCTCCTCGATGGGCACGTCGTAGGCGATCCGCTCGCCGTTCTCGTCCTCCGCGCGCGGCTCCTTGGCCACGAGCGTGATGGCGCCGCGCTTGGCCTTGGTGATCTGGTAGATCAGCTCGTCGTGGATGACCGAGTTCTCGGGCAGGAGGAGGAGGTTCTCCTCGGCCGACTCGGCGATCTGGGCGATGGCGCGCAGGGCGGTGGCGAGATCGGCGCGCTGGACGAGAAGCGGCTGCGGGTCGAGCGAGAGCGCCTGGGCGCGCAGTCGCTCGCCGACGGTGGGCGAGCCGGGGAGGGCGGCCAGCCTCAGGCCGGTCGGAGCGGTGTCGGGGCCGGGCGAAGAGCCCAGCAGGACCACGCGGGTCATGTCACCCTTTCGAGGCAGTTGCGGGGGGTAGAACAACAGGTAAAACAGGGGCAGGTGTCAAAGTCTAGTGAGACTCGGGTAAAGCCGGTCCACCCCAAGGTCACCCTAGACTGGACCAGTGAGTCTCTACCGAGACGAGGGCGTCGTCCTGCGGACCCAGAAGCTGGGCGAAGCCGACAGGATCGTCACCCTCCTCACCAAGCGCACGGGCAAGGTGCGCGGCGTCGCCAAGGGCGTGCGCCGCACCACCTCCAGGTTCGGCGCGCGCCTCGAGCCTTTCACACATGTCGATCTCCAACTGCACGTGGGTCGCACGCTCGACGTGATCACGCAGGCGGAGACCATCCATCCGTACGGCGAGGCGCTGGCCCACGACTACCCCCGCTACACGGCCGGCAGCGCCATGCTGGAGACGGCCGACCGGCTCACCCAGGGCGAGAAGGAGCCCGCGCTCAGGCAGTTCCTGCTGCTGGTCGGCGGGCTGCGCACGCTGGCCGACGGCAGCCACGAGCCCAGGCTGGTGCTCGACGCCTACTTCCTGCGCTCGCTCGCGGTCGCCGGTTACGCGCCCGCGCTGCGGGAGTGCGCCAGGTGCGGCGGCGAGTCGGTGCGGGCGTTCGCCATCGTGGCCGGCGGCGCGGTGTGCGGGTCGTGCCGTCCCGCCGGCGCCGCCGTACCCGCGGGAGAGACCCTCACCCTGATGACGGCGCTGCTGCGCGGCGACTGGGACACGGCCGACGCCTCCGAGGCGCGCCACCGCTCCGAGTGCAGCGGGCTGGTGGCCGCCTACCTGCAGTGGCATCTCGAACACGGCATTCGTTCTCTCCGCCACGTAGAAAGGGAGCCAGCCCGGTGAACGTCCGTCCCCCTGCACCGCACCCGTCGGGTGCGGTGCCCCCGCCGATCCCGCGGGACCTGGTGCCGAAGCACGTCGCCATCGTCATGGACGGCAACGGCCGGTGGGCCAAGCAGCGCGGCCTGCCGCGGACGGAAGGGCACAAGGCCGGCGAGGCCTCGCTGTTCGACGTCATCGAGGGCGCGCTCGAGCTGGGCATCCCGTACCTCAGCGCCTACGCCTTCTCCACGGAGAACTGGAAGCGCTCGCCCGACGAGGTCCGCTTCCTCATGGGCTTCAACCGCGACGTGATCCGCCGCCGCCGCGACGAGCTCCACGCGATGGGCGTGCGGGTGCGCTGGGCCGGCCGGCCGGGCCGGCTGTGGAAGAGCGTCATCGCCGAACTGCAGGACGCCGAGGAGATGACCAGGAACAACCGCACGCTCACGCTGCAGTTCTGCGTCAACTACGGCGGGCAGGCCGAGATCGTCGACGCCGCGGTCAAGCTGGCCCAGGACATCGCGGCGGGCCGGGTCAAGCCGGGCCGGGTGAGCGAGAAGGTGTTCGCCCGCTACCTCGACGAGCCGGACATCCCCGAGGTCGACCTGTTCGTCCGCTCCTCGGGCGAGCAGCGCTTCTCCAACTTCCTGCTGTGGCAGTCGGCCTACGCCGAGATGGTCTTCCTCAACCGGCTCTGGCCCGACTTCGACCGCCGTGACCTGTGGGAGGCGTGCGAGATCTACGCCAAGCGCGACCGGCGGTACGGCGGAGCCGTACCCAACCAGGTGGAGCCGCCGAGGCGCTAGGGTCGAGCACCTGCGCCCGCTCCGCAGCGTCGACGCGGTGCCCGAGCACGACCCGTTCGACACGCCCGCGCACACCGTGGCGGGCTGAGGCGGTGCCCGTCAGCCCCGGCGGGCGCGGGCCCTGCGCTTGCCCTCGTGCATGGCCTGCACCCTGGCGACGGGGATGGTGTGTCCCTCCTCGACGAGGTCGGCGGGCAGGTCCTGCGGCAGCGGCATGAGCTCGGCCCAGGGGTCGCCGGTGCCCAGCAGCCCGGCGGCGGTGCGGACGGTGAAGTCGGCGGGTGCGACCCGGTCGAGGTCGTCCCACGCCACGGGGAACGACACGGGCGCGCCGGGGCGCACGCGCGGGCTGTAGGCGGCCACCACCGTCGCCCCGCCCGCCCTGGTCGAGTCGAGGAACACCTTGCCCTCCCGGTCCTCCCTGATGAAGGCCGTGGTGGCGAGGCCGGGGTCGATCCGCTCGGCCCGCGCGGCCAGAGCCCTGGTGGCGGCGGCGACGTCGGCCATCGCCAGGCCCTCCCGCAGCGGGACGAAGACGTGCAGCCCCTTCGCGCCGCTGGTCTTGACGGCGCCCGCCAGGCCGGCGTCGGCCAGTGCCTGGCGGATCAGCCCGGCGGCGCGCACCACCATCGGGAAGTCGTCGCCGGCCGGCGGGTCGAGGTCGAGGACCAGGTGGGTGGGATGCTCCCAGCCGGCGGCGGTCACCAGCGTCGGGTGGTACTCCACCGCGCGCTGGTTGGCGAACCACAGCAGGGTCCTGCGGTCGTCGCACAGGGCGTAGGAGACCTCCCTGCGGGACGTCTCGGCCCACAGGGTGACCGTACGGATCCAGGAGGGCGCGTAGGACGGCACGTTCTTCTGCATGAAGGGCGCCTGGCCCTGGCGTACCCGCACCACCGACAGGGGCCGCGCGCGCAGCGCCGGCAGGATGCGGTCACGCATCATGTCGAGGTAGTCGACCAGGTCACGCTTGGTCACGCCCGCGTCGTCGAACAGCGGTTGGTCGAGATTGGTCAGCGGGACCTGGTCTCTGACCTCGTCGGTGGTCACCGGATCATCATGCCCGCCGCCGCGCCCGGTATGCGGCGACATGCATGCGGTTGCCACAGGTACGGCTGTCGCAGTAGACGCGTGACCTGTTGCGCGACTCGTCCACGAAGACGTGGTCGCAGTCGGGCGCCGAGCAGGTGCGCAGCCGCTCCCACTCGCCCTCGACCAGCAGGTGCGCGAGCGCGATCCCGCAGTCGGCCGCCAAGTGCTCGGCCAGCGAGGCGTCGGGCGCGAAGTAGTGCATGTGGACCGGGTGACCGTCGTGCTCGGTCAGCCTCGGGGTGATGCGCGTGTCCGTCAGCAGCGTGTTGAGCAGCCGCAGCGCGGTGGCCTGATCGGGTGCGTTGAAGACGCGGTGAAGATCCTCGCGCAGCATCCTGACCTGCCCCAGGTCGCGTGGGGTGAGGGTCTGGATGCCGCTGACCTGGCGCACCCTGACGAACTCGGCCAGGTCGTCGAGATCGCCGAGCCGTTCGTCGCCACCCGTCGACGGTGAGGTGTTCACCAGGTCGACGGCCGTGGCGAGCGAATACACCATGTCATGGCCAAACGGCATGTCAGCTCCTGTCGTGGCCTACTCCAGCGTGGGGGCACAGCGTATCTCCCACGCGGAGTGCCGGGGGCCTTCCTGCGGTGCACATACCCGTTTCGTGCCCTCTGGCACGTCCAGGTGTCAGGAGGCGCGCGCGGCGGCCGAGCAGGCGGCGCAGGTGCCGAAGACCTCGACGGTGTGGGTGACCTCGGTGAACCCGTGTTCGGCGCCGACGGACTCGGCCCAGCGCTCGACGTCGGGCCCGGCCACCTCGACCGTGCGGCCACAGCGGCGGCAGACCAGATGGTGGTGGTGGTCGCCGCTGGCGCAGGCGCGGTAGACCGACTCACCGTCGTCGGTGCGCAGCACGTCGACCTTGCCGCCGTCAGCCAGGGCCTGAAGCGCCCGGTAGACCGTGGTCAGGCCGATCTTGGCGCCGTCGGAGCGCATCTCGGCGTAGACGTCCTGCGCGCTGCGGAAACCTTCGCTCCTGCGAAGGGTGTCATGAACGGCATCGCGACGAGTGGTCATGGATTGCTCTCCTGGGTTCGGCCTCGCCGTACGAATCTACCGACCACCAGGGCCAGCACGAAGCCGGCGAGAGCGAGAAGAACGATGGCGGCGCCCGGCGGCACCTTGGCGGAGAAGGTGGAACCCAGCAGCCCGCCGACGGCCGCGAGGACGCCGAAGGCCATCGACAGCAGCATGGTGGCCCGGAAGCCCCTGGTGAACTGCTGGCTCGTGGCCACGGGGATCACCATGAGCGCGCTGACCAGCAGCAGTCCCACGACACGCATGGCGATCACGACGGTGAGCGCGGCGGTGACGGCGATGAGCAGGCTCAGGAACCGCACCGGCAGCCCGCTGGCCTTGGCCACCTCCTCGTCCTGGCAGAGCACGAACAGCTCCCTGCCGAAGACGGCCACCACCGCGATCACGGCGACGGCCAGCGCGCCGATCACCCACAGGTCCTGGGCGGTCACGCTGGCGATGGCGCCGAACAGGTACGAGGTCAGCTTGGCGTTGCTGCCGCCGGGCGCGATGGAGATCAGCATCACCCCGCCCGCGATGCCGCCGTAGAACAGCAGCGCCAGCGCCACGTCACCGCTGGTACGGCCGCGCGCCCGCACCAGCTCGATGGCCACCGCGCCGACGACCGACACCGCGACGGCGGTCAGCACGGGCGCGGCGCCGGTGAGGAAGCCGAGCGCGACGCCGGTGAGCGCCACGTGGCCGATGCCGTCGCCGAGCAGGGCCAGGCGGCGCTGCACGATGAAGGTGCCGACCAGCGGCGCGCAGAGCCCGACCAGCAGCGCGGCGGCCACCGCCCGCTGCATGAAGGGAAGCTGGAGCAGCTCGATCATGCCTCTGCCCGCCATCCCGCCAGCGGCCCGGTGACGGGCTCCTCGGCGTGCGGGTGGACGTGCTCGTGCCCCGGCTTGGCGCAGTCGCCCTCCGGCTGCGGCGGCACGCCGTCGTGGGCGATCACGCCGTCGCGGACCACCACGCCGCGGGTGATGAGCGGCTCGAGCGGGCCGAGCTCGTGCATGACCAGCACGATCGTCTTGCCGCGGGCCACCAGCGTGGTGAGGGTGCCGGCGAGCAGGCGCTGGCTCTCGGCGTCGACGCCGGCGTTGGGCTCGTCCATGACGTACAGGTCGGGCTCGCCGGCCAGGGCGCGGGCGATGAGCACCCGCTGCTGCTGGCCGCCGGACAGCTGCTGGACCGAGTCGCCCGCCCGATCGGCCAGCGACACCGACTCCAGCGCCCGCTCGACGGCGAGCCTGTCGGCCGCGTCGGTGGGGCGCAGGCGACGCTGGCGGGCGATCCTGCCCGAGGCGACGACCTCGCGGACCGTCGCCGGCACGCCGCCGCCCACCTGCAGCCGCTGCGGGACGTAGCCGACGCGCCACCACTCGCGGAAGCGCGCGGGCGGCCTGCCGTACAGGAGGGTCTGGCCCCCGGACAGGGGGATGAGCCCGAGCAGGGCCTTGACCAGGGTGGACTTGCCCGATCCGTTGGCTCCCATGATGGCGACGACCTCGCCGGAGCCGATGGTCAGATCGACGCCGCGAAGCACGGACCGGCGGTCCAGGGTCACCTGGCCGCCGGTCATGTCGAAGACTGCTGTCACGCTGTGCATCCCAGTGCGGTTCGCAGGGTCGAGAGGTTCTGGCGCATGGCCGTCAGGTAGTCGCCGCTGGACGGCGCGCTCTCCAGGGGGTCGAGCACCGCGGTCTTCGCCCCCACCTCATGAGCGAGGACCTCGGCGACCTTGGGGCTGACGAGGGCCTCGGTGAAGATGGTAGTGACCTTCTCGGCCTTGGCGACCTTGGCCACCTCCGCGAGGCGGGCGGGGGACGGCTCGGACTCGGGGTCGAGGGTCAGGCCGACCTGCTTGAGCTGGTAGCGGTCGGCCAGGTAGCCGAAGGCCTCGTGCGCGGTCACGATCGACCTGGCCGAGCAGGTCGACAGGCCCTTGGCGAACTCCTGGTCGAGCGCGGTGAGGGCGGCGGCCGTCTTGGCCGCGCGGTCCTTGAAGGCCTGCGCGTGCGCGGGGTCGGCGGCGGCCAGCCGCTCGCCGAGCTTGGTCGCCACGCCCGCGAACGTGCTGGGGTCGAGCCACAGGTGCGGGTCGTAGGAGATCTCGTGCTCGTGGTCGTGCCCCTCGGCGCCCTCGGCCGCCTCCTCCTTCGCCGGCAGGGTCCGTACGGCGGCGGCCGCGTCGAACTCCTTGCCGGCCCCGTTCTGCTCGACCGCCTCGTCCACCGCGGGCTGCAGGCCCTTGACGTAGGCGGTGAGCGTGGCCCCGCCGATCTCGGCGACCTGCTGCGGCGTCAGCTCCAGGTCGTGCGGCTCGACCCCGGGCGCGGTCAGCGTCGCGACGGTCGCGTCCGGACCGGCGACCTGCTCGGTCAGCCACTGCAGGGGGTAGAAGCTGGCCACGACCTTCGCCTTGCCGCCGGCCTCGACGGCGGCCACGGGCTCGGTCTCGGCGGCGCCCGCTCCGCAGGCGGCGGTGGCGGCCAGCAGCATCCCGCCGGAGATCAAGGTGAGGAAACGGGTCTTAAGGGGCATCACACCACCCAGTATGAACCAGAATGAAAATGGTTGTCAAAATCCCTTCGGGGTGCCGGGCCCTGTGGCGCGGACGTTCATCGGGGCGCCTCTGCGGAAACCCGCGAGCGTGGCTTCTTCTTCCAGGCGGCCGGACTCCCCGGCCGGCGGGACCGGCCCGGGTCCATGGCAAGGTTCGTCTCGTGAGCACGTACGTACCTCTCCACCCGGCCGGTCGCGATGGGCACAGTGGAAGTGTGAACTGGTCGCAGGCCCGCGCCGTCGCGCTGCGCGCCGCGCCACCATGGCCGGAGGCGGAGGTGCCGCTGGCCGCGGCGCACGGCTGCCGGCTCGCCCGTCCGCTGCGGGCGCTCGTCGCGGTGCCCGGGACCGACGTGTCGGCCATGGACGGCTACGCGGTCGCGGGCGAAGGACCCTGGCGGGTCGTCGGCCGGGTGCTGGCCGGCGGGCACGCGCACGGCGAGGTGCTGAAGCCGGGGTACGCGGTGGAGATCGCCACGGGCGCTCCGGTGCCGGAGGGGGCGACGGCGGTCCTGCCGTACGAGGCCGCGACGGTCGGCGACCACATACCCGGAGACCGCCGGGCCGATGGGGCGGCCGACGGCGGTGTCTCCGAGGAGGTGCGGGTCGGCGAGGTGGTCGACCACGGTGCTTCTGAGGAGGTGCGGGTCGGCGGGGTGTCCGGAGACAACGCGCACCGGGAAGGGAGGCCGCTGGCCGGGGCGCTGCCGGGTGGGGAGCGGCTGGTCCGCGGGGTCGTCGAGGAAGGGCGGCACATCCGCAGGCGTGGGGAGGACGTCGGGCTGGGCGAGGTCGTGCTGGCCGCGGGGACCACGGTGACTCCCGCCGTGCTCGGGCTGGCCGCCGCGCTCGGCCACGACGTGCTCGCCGTTCACCGCCGGCCCCAGGTGGCGGTGCTGGTGACGGGGGACGAGGTGGTCGAGGCGGGACTGCCCGGGCCCGGGCGGGTGCGTGACGCCATCGGGCCGTTCCTGCCCGGGCTGGTCGCATGGGCGAGCGGCACGCTGGGGCCCACCCTCAGGCTGCCGGACGGCGCCGCCCCCCTCCACGCCGCCCTCCGCGCCCGAACGCCGGAAGGCACACGCCCAGGTGAGGCCGGAGAGGCCCGCCCGCCAGGGAAGGAAGACGTGTCATCGGCCGGAGCAGAGGGCGCGTGTCGGCCGGGGGAGGAAGACGTGTCATCGGCCGGAGCAGGGGGCGCGTGTCGGCTGGGGGAGGAAGACGTGTCATCGGAGGGAGTAGAGGGTGCGTGTCCGCGGGGGGAGGGGGACGTGCCGTCGGCCGGAGCAGGGGGCGCGTGCCTACCGGGGGCGGGGGACGTGCCGTCGGCCGGTGCGGGGGATGCGTGTCCTCCAGGGGAGGGAGAGACGCGTTCGGCGGGGGAGGAAGGGGTGCGGTCGGCCGAGGTGGTCGTGGTGTGCGGGGCCTCCTCGAAGGGTCCCGCCGACCACCTGCGCGGCGTGCTGGCCGAGCTGGGCGCCGAGGTGCTGGTCGACGGGGTCGCCGTACGGCCGGGCCATCCGCAGCTCCTGGCGCGCCTGCCCGGCGGACGGCTGGTCGTCGGCCTGCCGGGCAACCCGTTCGCGGCCCTGGCGGCGGCGTTGACGTTGCTGGTCCCTCTGCTCCGCGGCGAGCGCTACGAGCCGGGCGAGCGCGTGACGCTGGCGGAGACGTCGGTGAAGGATCGCCGGGGCGGCCCGCGCGGCCTGGCCCATCACCGCGACACGCGGCTGGTGCCGGTGCGCAGGTCCGGCGCGGGCGCCGGGCCCGTGGGGCACGACCGGCCCGGCTCGCTCTGGGGCGCCGCGCTCGCCGACGCCTTGGCCGTCATCCCGCCGGGATGGGACGGCGAGCCGGTCGAACTGCTCGACCTGCCCGCCTGATCAGCCAGGGGCCCCGGTGAGGGCGATGGAGGTGACCGTGTCGAGGGTGGCGCTGCCGGGACGCAGGTAGTCGTTGTGGCCGCCGTCGCCCCCGTCGAAGACCCGGGCGCCGAAGCCGCCGGTGACGGGGTCGGCGCCGAAGCCGACCGGGCCGAGCCGTACTCCTGCCCTGAACACGTCGTCCTTCCTGGACAGGGTCGCCCACACCCGGGCGGGCGTGCGGAGTTCGGCGCTGGTCGAGACGCCCATGCCGGGGCTGCCCAGCGCCACGATGTCGGCGACCGGCAGCCCAGGCGCCGCCTGCCCGCACACGACCGTGCCGTAGCTGTGGCAGACCAGGCTCACCCGGTCCTTGCCTTCCAGGGCGGTGACCAGCTCGCGCAGCGCCTTGGCGCCCTTGGCGGCCGGCAGCGTGGTGATCACGTCCCAGTCGGTCATCTCGGGCGCGTCGTAGCCGAGCCAGCCGATGACGGCCACCTCATGGCCCGGCCGCAGCTGGGCGGCCCTGGCGTGCAGCGCCTTGGCCGCGCCGCCGGGTGAGACCGAGGAGCCGTCGAAGTCGCGCAGGCCGAACCCGGTGCCGGGCACGTAGACGATCACCGTGCGGGCCTTGGCCAGATCCCCGACCACCTCGATCACCCGCCCGTCGCCCACCTTGTCGTACGCCATGAGCTGCCGTCCCGGACCGGCGACCGCGCTGTTGGCGGTGTAGCGCTCGGCCAGCGCGCCCGCGGTCAGCGCGGGCAGCTCCAGCGCGCTGGTGCCGGACAGGCACCCGGCGCCCGTGGCGCACAGGACGAGCACGGCACCGACCAGGAAACGACGCATGACTCCGGACCGTATGTCACCCCGGCCACAGCTCACGTCACGCCAGAGGCGGATCCGGATGATCGTCCGGAAGAACTAGAAGGCACCGAACCTGTCGGCCGCCACCAGGACGAGGAAGGTCAGCATCGTCACGCGCAGCAGCTTGCCGCCGGTGCCGAGGGAGGGCCACGACAGGTAGGCCAGCCATCCGACGAAGGCGACCACGGGCAGCACCGCGAGCCCGCCGAGCCAGCTGTCGAGCGCGAAGCCGGCAAGCAGCAGGATCACCAGGACGGCCGGTGCCACCCATCGCGGTACCTGCGTGAACAGGAAGGTGATGGGGACGGCGCTGCGCTGTTCGACCGCCTTGCGCAGGCCCGTGGCGCCGGGCGTGAAGAACTGCTCGCCGGGCGGGAGAGGCTTTCGACTGGCCACCTCCCGAGCCTAGCGCGCGACCCGCCCGTGCCTGAAGGATCGCCACAGGACCCCTCTCCGGTACCGGCCCTTGACCGCCTGCTGTCCGCCCCGCCGGGCGCGAGCGGAAGGGCGGATCCTGAAGAGCGCACATCGGGACACCCCTCTTGTCTGACATCCTGGAACGCGTGCTCGCTCTGATTCGCTACACCGTCCCCGAGGCGCGCTCCCAAGAGTTCCTCAAGCAAGGCCAGGAGATCATCGACGTGCTCGCCGAGCAGCCGGGCTACCTGCGCGGCCGCCTGTGCCGTTCGGTCGACGAGCCCAACCTGTGGGCGCTGGTCAGCGAGTGGGAGGGCGCGGGCTTCTACCGCCGCGCGCTCTCGGCGGCCAGAATGGCGATGTACCCCCTGATGATCCTCATGGTCAACGAGCCCAGCGCCTTCGAGGACGTCTACCTTTCCGGCCGCGACGATTAGTCGCGCGCGGGGGCGGCCGGATGTCCCCTAAGCTGGGATCTCATCATTCCTACTCGCCGACCTCCAGCCGGAAAGAGATTCAGCCAATGGCACGCCGGACCGACGTCATGGATACGATCGTCAGCCTCGCCAAGCGACGGGGGCTCGTCTACCCGTCGAGCGAGATCTACGGAGGCCTGCGCGCGTCGTGGGACTACGGTCCGCTGGGCGTGGAGCTGAAGAACAACGTCAAGCGGCAGTGGTGGCTGTCGATGGTCCAGGCCCGCGAAGACGTGGTCGGCCTCGACTCCTGCGTCATCCTGGCCCCCGAGGTGTGGCAGGCCAGCGGCCACGTCGAGACCTTCACCGACCCGCTGACCGAATGCCAGTCCTGCCACAAGCGCTTCCGCGCCGACCACCTCGTCGAGTCCTACGAGGACAAGCACGGCAGGTCGCCCGAGCACGGCCTGGCCGACATCACCTGCCCCAACTGCGGCAACAAGGGCGCCTTCACCGAGCCGCGCCAGTTCAGCGGCCTGCTGAAGACCTACCTCGGCCCGGTCGAGGACGAGTCGGGCCTGGCCTACCTGCGCCCCGAGACCGCCCAGGGCATCTTCATCAACTACGCCAACGTCCAGCAGTCGGCGCGCAAGAAGATCCCCTTCGGCATCGGCCAGATCGGCAAGTCGTTCCGCAACGAGATCACGCCGGGCAACTTCATCTTCCGCACCCGCGAGTTCGAGCAGATGGAGATGGAGTTCTTCGTCAAGCCGGGCACCGACGAGGAGTGGCACCAGTACTGGATCGACGAGCGCTACCGCTGGTACTCCGACCTCGGCATCAACAAGGACAACCTGCGGCTCTACGAGCACCCGCGGGAGAAGCTGTCGCACTACTCCAAGCGCACCGTCGACGTGGAGTACCGCTTCAACTTCGCCGGCTCCGAGTGGGGTGAGCTCGAGGGCATCGCCAACCGCACCGACTTCGACCTCAACGCCCACTCCAAGGCCTCCGGCGTCGACCTGTCGTTCTTCGAGCAGGACACGGGCGAGCGCTACGTGCCCTACGTCATCGAGCCGGCCGCCGGTGTCGACCGGGCCACGCTGACGTTCCTGCTCGACGCCTACACCGAGGACGAGGCGCCCAACGCCAAGGGCGTGCTGGAGAAGCGCACGGTGCTGCGCCTCGACCACCGGCTGGCGCCGGTCAAGGTCGCGGTGCTGCCGCTGTCGCGCAACGCCGACCTGTCGCCCAAGGCCAAGGACCTGGCCGCCCAGCTGCGCAAGCGCTGGAACGTCGAGTTCGACGACGCGGGCGCGATCGGCCGCCGCTACCGTCGCCAGGACGAGATCGGCACGCCGTTCTGCATCACGGTCGACTTCGACACCCTCGAGGACCAGGCCGTGACCATCCGCGAGCGCGACTCGATGGGGCAGCAGCGCATCGCGCTCGACCAGGTCGAGTCCTACCTGCGCCAGCACCTCAACGACTGAGCCGCCCAGTGCTGACCGCGCCCGACCCCGGGCGCGGTCGGCTCGGAAGCGCCGTGGGCATGGGCCGAGTGGCGGTACTTCCGTCGAGATCGACAACGGCTGGGCTCAGGCCAGGTGGGTGCCGAACCAGCCGATCATCCGCTGGTAGGCCTGGTTCGCGGCCTGCGCGTCGTATCGCGGGCCCGTGTCGTTGAAGAAGGCGTGGCCGACGCCGGGACAGGTGACGATCTCGTACTCGAGGCCCGCCTTCTCCAGCGCGGCCCGCGCGGCGTCACGGGTGGCGTTCACCCGGGCGTCCTGCTCGGCGTAGATCGCGAGGACGGCCGCCCGGTCGCCGGTGAAGTCGGCGCCCTCGGGAAGCGGGCCGTAGAACGGCACGGCCGCCGACAGCCGCGGCTCCTTGCCGGCCAGCAGCAGCCAGGTCATGCCGCCGCCGAAGCAGAAGCCCACCATGCCGAGCTTGGCGCCCTCCTCCCGCTTGGACAGCTCCGTCAGCGCCGCCTTCATGTCGGCGACGAACCGCTCGGGCGGGATCTCGCCCAGCTTGGCCGTGACCTGCGCGGTGTCGCTGAACGACGCCGTGCCGCCTTCGCGCGACAGCAGGTCGAGCGCGAGCGCGGAGTAGCCGCTGGCCGCCAGCCGTCCCGCGACCGAACGGATGTGGTCGGTGAGCCCGCGGTTCTCGTGGATGACCAGCACCGCGCCCTTGGGCTGCCGGGCCTGCGCCCAGGCGCCCTGCAGGGTCACGCCCTCGGGTCCCGGGAAGGTGACGGCCTCCACCGGCAGCGGTGAAGGCCCGGCGGGGGAGGGGGACGCGCCGGCGGGCGGGCTCGGCGCGGGCGTGGCGGTCGCGGCCACCTGGTCGCCCGCGCCGCACGCGGCCAGCAGCGCGGTGGCCGCCGACAGGCCGATCCCGAGGAGGCCGAGCCGCCGCAGGGCCTCCCGGCGCGGGATGAGCCCTTCGGCGTGATCGAGTGCGATCTCTTCCGCGAGGTAGCGCTTGAAGGGTGACATCATGCCGGGATCGTAGGCCGCGCGACCGAAAGACCTGGTAAAGCTCGCGAGGTGGGTGGGCTGCGGAATCGGGCGCCGACGATCAACCCACTCGCCGGGGTCGTCACCATATAGGTTGGCTCGGAATACGAGACATCTGAGCCATTGGCGGGAAATATGCCGGAAATGCTGGACGGGCGCTACCAGCTGGACGAGCAGATCGGGCGCGGCGGTATGGGCGAGGTCTGGCGGGGACTCGACCCGCGGACCGGCAGGGGCGTCGCGGTCAAGATCCTCGCGCCGCAGGTGACGCAGCCCGCGGCCCGCGAGCGGTTCGCTCGCGAGGCTCGCGCCGCCGCCCAGATCGTGCACACCAACGTGGTCACCGTGTTCGACACCGGTGAGCAGGACGGGCGCCCCTACCTGGTGATGGAGCTGCTGACGGGCCGCAGCCTGGCCGAGGAGCTTGAGGACGGTCACCGGTACACCATCCCCGAGGTGTGCCGGCTGATGAGCCAGGCGGCCGCCGGTCTGGACGCGGCGCACCGGGCGGGGGTGGTCCACCGCGACGTCAAGCCGGCGAACCTGCACCGCACGGCGGACGGCACCCTCAAAATTGTTGACTTCGGCATCGCGCAGGTGGCCAGCGAGGCCTCCAGGCTGACGACGGTGGGCACCGTGGTCGGCACGGCCGCCTACCTCGCGCCCGAGCAGATCAACGGCGAGGCCGGCACCGCCGCCTCCGACCTGTACGCCCTCGGTTGCGTCGCCTACGAGCTGCTCTGCGGCCAGCCGCCGTTCTCCGGCGGCGCGGCCGACCTCATGCGCAAGCACGTCTTCGAGGCGCCCGTGCCGCCCGGCCAGGTGCGTCCCGACGTGCCCGCCCCCCTCGACCGGCTGGTGATGTCCATGCTGGCCAAGAACCCCGCCGACCGGCCGGCCTCCGCCGAGCAGGTACGGCAGGCCTTCGCCGCCTTCGCATTCCCCCAGGCGGCCCAGACGGCGCCGAATCCCGCCCCGCTGGCCGTGCCGAACCCGACGGCCGTGCTGCCCGCCCACGACCCGGCCGTCCTGCCGCCCCATGACCCGGCCGTGACGACGGATCTGCGTGGCGGCCCCGCGGTCCCCGTGACGGGCACGATGCTCGCCGGCACCGGCACCGGCACGGAAGCCCGGCCCGCCTCGGAGGGCAGGAAGCTGGCGCTGCAGGCGCTGGCCGGGGTGGTGCTGATCGCGGTGGGGGCGCTCGCGGTGACGATGTTCAACAGCGGAGGCGAGGAGCCCCGCCCCACACCCACCCCCGCGGCCGTGGTGACGGCGGATCCGGACCCGGCGCCGCCGTCCGCCACCGCGAGCCCCGAGCCGTCGTCCCTGGTCGAGGCGGAGACGCCCGGCGCGGACGACACGGACTCCGACGAGGACGACGAGCCCTACGCCAGCGAGGCCTCCGAGTACATCCCTCCGGGCGGCTGGAACAGGTGGCTCGAAGGCCTCGACAAGGCGGTCTACAAGCAGCAGGCCGCGGGCGGGATCGAGCAGGGCCTCGCGGACAAGGCTCACGAGAGAGTCAGGGAGGCCGCCAGGGCGGCGATGCGCGGTGCGGAGGCCGAGGCGAGGGAGGAGGTCTTCCACCTGGTCAAGGACGTGTTCAAGGCCCAGCGCAAGGGCAAGCTGGAGGACGGCCCGCTGACGCAGTACATCGCGAAAGCCGGGCTCAGCTAGCGGGGACGAACGGCGCCGGAGGTTTCCTCCGGCGCCGTTGCCGTGTCTGCCAAGTGCGGTCAAAGAATTGGTTTACACCAATTGGTATAAACCAATAAATTTCCAGTGGATTAGACCGGTGTATACCTTCTGAGCTGGAGAAACGGGGATTTAACCGTTGAGTGCAGTTTCGTGCTGTTCTTTATCGGTAGAGTCCGGAACGGAGGCGTTCGCAAAGGAGTTGTGGTGGCCAAGTACGTTTACGACTTCACCGAGGGCAACAAGGATCTCAAGGATCTTCTCGGCGGAAAGGGCGCCAATCTGGCCGAGATGACGAATCTCGGGCTGCCCGTTCCCCCCGGATTCACGATCACCTCTGAGGCGTGCCGCCACTACCTGGCGGAGGGCGCGGTACCCGACGGCCTCGAGGCTGAGGTCGCCGAGCATCTGAAGGCGCTGGAGTCGGCCATGGGCAAGAAGCTCGGGCAGGCCGACGACCCGCTGCTCATCAGCGTGCGGTCGGGGGCCAAGTTCTCGATGCCGGGCATGATGGAGACGGTCCTCAACATCGGGCTCAACGACGAATCCGTCCACGGCCTGGCCAAGCAGGCGGGCGGCAACGACCGCTTCGCCTGGGACTCCTACCGCAGGCTCATCCAGATGTTCGGCAAGACCGTGCTGGGCATCGACGGTGAGCTGTTCGAGCACGCCCTGGAGTCGCTCAAGGGCGCCCGCCAGGACACCGACCTGTCCGCCGAGGAGCTGCAGGGCCTGGTCGAGACGTACAAGGGCATCGTGCGCGAGCAGACGGACAGGGACTTCCCCGCCGACCCGCGCGAGCAGATGCGGCTGGCCGTCATGGCCGTCTTCGACTCGTGGAACGCTCCCCGCGCCATCCTCTACCGCCGCCAGGAACGCATCCCCGCCGACCTCGGCACCGCGGTCAACATCGTGGCCATGGTCTTCGGCAACCTCGGCGAGGACTCCGGCACCGGTGTGGCCTTCACCCGCGACCCAGGCTCGGGACACCAGGGCATCTACGGCGACTACCTGCAGAACGCCCAGGGCGAGGACGTCGTCGCCGGCATCCGCAACACCATCCCGCTGCAGGAGCTCGAGCGCATCGACAAGCACTCCTACGACGAGCTGCTGCAGATCATGGAGAAGCTCGAGAACCACTACCGCGACCTGTGCGACATCGAGTTCACCATCGAGCGCGGCAAGCTCTGGATGCTGCAGACCCGCGTGGGCAAGCGGACCGCGGCCGCGGCCTTCCGCATTGCGACGCAGCTCGTCGACCAGGGCCTCATCACCCTCGACGAGGCCGTCACCAGGGTCAGCGGCGACCAGCTCGCCCAGCTGATGTTCCCCAGGTTCGCCGCCGACGGCGAGCGCGCGCTCATCACCAAGGGCATGAACGCCTCGCCCGGCGCGGCCGTCGGCAAGGCCGTCTTCTCCTCCGAGCGGGCCGTCGAGCTGGCCGCCGCCGGCGAGCAGGTGATCCTGGTCCGTCGCGAGACCAACCCCGACGACCTGGCTGGCATGATCGCCGCCCAGGGCGTGCTCACCTCACGCGGCGGTAAGACCTCGCACGCCGCCGTGGTCGCCCGCGGCATGGGCAAGACCTGCGTGTGCGGCGCCGAGGAGCTCGAGGTCGCCACGAGCGAGCGCCGCTTCACCGCCCCCGGCGGCATCACGGTCGACGAGGGCGACGTCATCTCCATCGACGGCAGCACGGGCGAGGTCTTCCTCGGCGAGGTGCCGGTGGTCGACTCGGCCGTGGTGGAGTACTTCGAGGGCAGCCGGCCGGACGACGAGCTGGTCCGCGCGGTCGACCGGATCATGCGGCACGCCGACTCGGTACGGCGGCTCGGCGTGCGGGCCAACGCCGACACCCCCGAGGACTCCGCCCGCGCCGTGCGGTTCGGGGCCGAGGGCATCGGGCTGTGCCGTACCGAGCACATGTTCCTCGGCGACCGCAGGCAGCTGGTCGAGGACCTGGTCCTCGCCACCTCCGACGAGGAGCGCCAGGCCGCGCTGGACGCCCTCGAGCCGCTCCAGCGGGCCGACTTCACCGGCATCTTCGAGGCCATGGACGGCCGGCCGGTCACCATCCGCCTCATCGACCCGCCGCTGCACGAGTTCCTGCCCGACCTCGTGGAGCTGTCGGTCAAGGTGGCCACCGGCGACGCCGGCGACAAGGACCGCACGCTGCTGGCCGCCGTCAAGCGCCTGCACGAGCAGAACCCGATGCTCGGCCTGCGCGGCGTACGGCTCGGCCTGGTCATCCCCGGCCTGTTCGCCATGCAGGTCAGGGCGATCGCCGAGGCGGCTCGCGCGGTGCCGGGCGCCAAGCCGGAGATCATGATCCCGCTGGTGGCGGCGGTGCAGGAGCTGGAGGCCGTCCGCGAGGAGGCCCTCGCCATCCTGAGGGAGACGGGCGTCGACGCGCTCATCGGCACCATGATCGAGACGCCGCGGGCCGCGCTCACCGCGGGCCAGGTCGCCGAGGCCGCGCAGTTCTTCTCCTTCGGCACCAACGACCTGACCCAGATGACGTGGGGCTTCTCCCGCGACGACGTCGAGGCCGCGTTCTTCTCCCGCTACCTGGAGATGGGCATCTTCGGCGTCTCGCCGTTCGAGACCCTCGACAGGGACGGCGTCGGCCGCCTCGTCAGGATCGCGGCGGGGGAGGGCAGGGGGACCAGGGCTGATCTCAAGCTCGGCATCTGCGGCGAGCACGGCGGCGACCCCGACTCCGTCCACTTCTGCCACGAGGTGGGGCTCGACTACGTGTCCTGCTCGCCGTTCCGCATCCCCGTGGCGCGCCTGGAGGCGGGCCGCGCCGCCCTGACCGTCGACACCTCCGACACCCGCTGAGTCACCGGGCCGCCGGATCGCGAGGGTCCGGCGGCCCGCCCTTTCGCGCGGGGACCGGACCGCGAGGGTCCGGCGGCCGCCTTCTCAGGCGGGGACGAAGTCGGGCTTCACACCCAGCCCCGCCAGCCACGACCGCATGCCGGGCACGCCCGAGGGGTCGGCGACCACCTGGGCGGCGTACTCCGCCACCAGGACCTCCTCGCCGTCCTCGAACAGCAGCCTGGCCGGGCCCGACCACGACAGCGTCCAGCGGGCCTGCCCGTGCTGGATGAGCGTCGCCTCCAGCGCCTGCCCGAGGACACCCGCGAGCAGCGAGCCGGAGTCGTTCCAGCCGAGCTGCCGCAGCTCGGCCTCCAGCGCCGCGTGCTGCCCGCGCGCCACCGCCTCGAAGGCCGCGTCGAGGTACGGCACGCCCGCCCCCATGACCCGCTGCCCGGCCACCGCCAGGTCGCGCAGCGCCTCCTCGTTGCGCGCCGCGTACATGCCGGAGGCGACCAGGTCCTCCCACGAGACCGGGCGCAGGGTGGTCAGCGCCTCCTGGGTCCAGAACGACTGCTCGACCGCCTGGGCCGCCACCGTCGCGTCCCGCAGCAGCGTGGTGGCCGGGCGCGGGTCGGGGACGTGCGCGGGCTCGGGCAGCCGCTCGATCGCGGCCAGCCGCTCGGCGAGGCTCGGGTGCGAGTCGTAGGGGGAGATCTCCTCCGGCTCCGCGGCGAGCCTGGCCAGCTCCGCCTGCCGTACCGGATCGCCCATGAGGGCGCGGAAGCCGCCGAACACCGACGAGGGCCGGTTGCCCGCCAGGCCGGCCATCCCCATGTAGCGCTCCATGAACAGCTCCCACGCCTGCGCCGCGGTGTGGATCTTCCGCAGCGCGCCCGCCATGGCCGCCCTGCCCGCGATCGCTACGGCGAACGAGTCGGCCTCGAGCTCCTGGCGCCGCGAGACCGCCTGGGAGACGCGCAGGTAGAGCTTGGCGTAGTAGGCGAAGAGCCGCTGCACGAAGGGGTGGTTGCCGAGTCCCTGCACGGTGGCGACCAGCGCGACCCTGCCCCGGTAGACGGGCGCGCCGAGGCGGGTGTGCGCGCCGCTGTAGTGGCCGAGCTCGTGCCCGAGCACGGCCCGCGTCTCGTCGACCGTCAGCGACTGCAGCAGCGGCAGCCCGATGTACATGCGCCGCCTGGTGGCCGCCAGGCCGAGCAGCCGGGTGTCCTCGGCGACGGCGGCGTTGACCTCGCCGACCAGCCTGATCTCGTCCGGCGGCGCCGTCTTGACCCGCTGCGCGAGCTCCTCGACCGTCCGCCACAGCTCCGGCTCCTGCTCGCGGGTGACGGCCACCCCCGGCTGCTCGCCCTGCTTCCTGCGGCTGACCATCCACAGCGCCCGCACCAGCGCCCCCGCCGCCAGGGTCAGCACGATCGCGATCTTCAGTCCGGCGGCGTGGAAGTCGAGGAAGAGGTAGACGTCGAAGAAGACGGCAGCGGCCAGGACGAGGCCGACGAGCACGTAGAAGCCGGCCAGCAGGGTGAAGGCCAGCACGGCACGGAACGCGGTGGTCACGCGGATGACCTTATAGGGCCATAAACCGGATTCTGACGGGACCTTACCGAAAAACTGACTCGCCACGAGGCGGTGCCGGACCCGGTCCACCACGGCTCCACCCGGCCCCGATGGGTAAACTCACAGCACTTATGGGCCAATACACCGACCACGACCAGGAGCGATGGGTACCGGAGCCGCCCGGCGACCCCGATCGGGGCGCGTTCGCGCGCGACCGGGCCAGGGTCCTGCACAGCTCGGCCCTGCGCAGGCTCGCGGCCAAGACGCAGGTGGTGGGCCCCGGTGAGACGCTCGGCGTCGGCCAGCACATCCCGCGCACCAGGCTCACCCACTCGCTCGAATGCGCCCAGGTCGGCAGGGAGATGGGCGCCGCGCTCGGCGTCGACCCCGACCTGGTGGAGACGGCCTGCCTGGCCCACGACCTCGGTCACCCGCCCTTCGGCCACAACGGTGAGGCCGCGCTCGACGAACTGGCCGCCACCTGCGGCGGCTTCGAGGGCAACGCGCAGAGCCTGCGCCTGCTGACCAGGCTCGAGCCCAAGGTGCTGACGGAGGACGGCCGCAGCGCCGGGCTCAACCTGACCCGCGCCTCCCTGGACGCCGCGGTCAAGTACCCGTGGCCGCGCGGCCGGGGCGGCAAGTTCGGCGTCTACGACGACGACCTGCCGGTCTTCGAGTGGATCAGGGACGGCGCGCCCGCCCGGAGGGTGAGCTTCGAGGCGCAGATCATGGACTGGGCCGACGACGTCGCCTACTCGGTGCACGACCTGGAGGACGCCCTCCACTCGGGCCACGCCACCCCCGAGGCGCTCAGGTCACGGGCCGAGCGCGAGGCCGTCTGCGAGCTGACCCGCCTCTGGTACGTCCCCGACGCCACCGGCGCCGAGCTGGAGGCGGCCTTCGACCGGCTGCTGGCCGCCCCGCTGTGGCCGCGCCGCTTCGCGGGCACACTGGCCGACCTGGCCGGGCTCAAGGCGCTGACCAGCGGCCTGATCGGACGGTTCTGCCGGTCGGCGCAGGCCGCGACCAAGGAGGCCTTCGGCTACCGCCACCGCGCCGACCTGGTGGTGCCGCGGGCCACGCGGCTGGAGTGCGCGCTGCTCAAGGGAGTGACCGCGCACTACGTGATGACGACGGAGGACCACCACGCCAACCAGGCGCGGCAGCGGGAGCTGATCTCCGAGCTGGCCTCCCTGATCACGCTGGGCGCGCCGCACACGCTCGAACCGGCGTTCCGGCCCGCGTTCGTCGAGGCGAAGGACGACGCGGCACGGGTGCGCGTGGTGATCGACCAGATCGCCTCCCTCACCGACACCTCCGCCGTCGCCTGGCACCGCCGCCTGTCCGGCTGACCCGCCCCGCGCGATTCGCCGGGGCCGGGTGCGAGCGTCGGACCTGCGATGACGGCGCCGAAGGACGATACTCCAGAACATGGCAACCTTTGTGATCGTCGGCGCCGGGCTCGCAGGGGCCAAGGCGGCGCAGACGCTGCGGGAAGAGGGCTTCGACGGCGAGGTCATGCTCATCGGAGCCGAGAACGAGCGACCCTACGAGCGGCCGCCGCTGTCCAAGAGCTACCTCCAAGACAAGAGCGAGCGAGAGAAGATCTTCGTCCACCCGCCGGAGTGGTACGCCGACAACGCGGTCGACCTGCTGCTGGGCACCGCCGTCACGGAGATCGACCTCGACGGCCACCAGGTCACGCTCGCCGACGGCGCCCGCCGGCCGTACGACAAGCTGCTCATCGCCACCGGCGCCCGCCCGCGCCGCCTGCCGGGCGCGGGACCCGTGCGCTACCTGCGGACCGTCGGCGACAGCGAGGCGCTCAAGGAGCGTTTCGCCCGCGGCGGCAAGGTCCTGATCATCGGCGCCGGCTGGATCGGGCTGGAGACCGCGGCGGCGGCCCGCGCGGCGGGCTGCGAGGTCACCGTCGTCGAGCCGGAACCCACCCCGCTGTTCAGGGTGGTGGGGCCCGAGGTCGGCAAGGTCTTCGCCGACGTCCATCGCCGCCACGGCGTCGACCTGCGCCTCGGCGTCGCCGCCGACGAGGTGACCGACGACGGCGTACGGCTCGGCACGGGCGAGGTGCTGACCGCCGACCTGGTGCTCGCCGGCATCGGCGCCGCGCCCGACGTCGAGCTGGCCCGCAGGGCGGGGCTCGAGGTGCGCGAGGGCATCGTCACCGACGCCGCCCTGCGGACCTCGCACCCCGACGTCCACGCGGCGGGGGACGTCGCCGAGTCCTACAACCCGCTCTACGACAGGTGGATCCGGGTGGAGCACTGGGCCAACGCGCTCAACGGCGGGCCGGCCGCGGCCAGGTCGATGCTCGGCCAGGACGTCGTCTACGACCGCGTGCCGTACTTCTACACCGACCAGTTCGAGATCGGCATGGAGTTCTCCGGCGACACCCGGGGCTACGACGAGGTGTTCATCAAGGGCAAGGACCTGGAGTTCATCGCCTACTGGCTGCGCCAGGGCACGGTCATCGCGGGGATGAACGTCAACATCTGGGACGTCGTCGGCGACATCCAGAACCTCATCCGCTCCGGCGGCCCGCTGCCGGAACGCGGGCCGACGCCCTGACGCCCGCCAGGCAGGGGGAACCGTCAGAGCGTCGAGGTGTCGTTGAGCGACGGCGTCGGAGTGGGCGTCGGCGTGGCCGGCTTCTTCTTGCGCGGCCGCTTCTGCTCCTCCTTCTCCGGCTCCTGCTGGGGCGTCGACCTGCCGGCGCACAGCGTCGTGCAGGCGGGCGTCTCGCCGACCTCGCCGCGCAGCCTGAAGGTCTCCTCCTTCGGGGAGAGCGTGCGGTTGCCCTTGTCCCAGGCGTCCAGGTAGTCCCACGGCTCGACCATGCCGCGGCGCACCCACCAGTAGGCCGGGCCGGTCTTCCACGAGATCGCGAAGTAGAGGTTGGGCGCGGTGTCGCGGGCGTTGCCCGAGTTGCCGATCGTGCCGATCTTCTGCCCGGCCTTCACCTTCGAGCCCGGCTTGAGGTCCGGGACGACGGCGTCGAGGTGGCCGCCGAGGTAGCGGACGCCGTCCTCGCCGATGATCGAGACGAACCTGCCCTCGCGGTCGGGGCCGCGGTCGGTGGAGGGCGACCAGCGGTTGCCGGTGTTGATCTCGTCGACCACGCCGTCGACGGGCGCGACGAACGCGCAGCCCTTGGCCGCCCAGATCGTCGTCTTGGGCAGGATGAGCAGCTTGCGCTGGTAGCTGGTCTTGCAGCCCTTGACCGGGAAGGCGTAGGTGTACTTCGACACCTGCGGCGGCGGCACCTGCACCGGAGCCTCGGCCGCGGGCCGCTGGACGCCGGCCTGCTCGTCGGTGCCGGGGCCGGCCGAGGGGACCGGCGTCGCCGCCACGGCCTCGGCGGGGGCCTTCATGCTGACGCCCGCGACGCCGGTGGCGTGCGCGCATCCTCCGGTCAGCAGGACGCCGACCACCACCGCACTGAGAGGCCCCGAACGCATGATCTCCACCTGTGTCACAGTATCGAACGACAACCTTTACCTTTGTAACGGACCCGGCCCGTGACCACGACCGGTTTGCCGTTATCCGTCCAGCGGCCCCGTACGGCAGGCGACGCCGCGCAGGATCTCCGCCACGGGCTCCCGTGCCGGACGGGACGAGCATCCGCGCCGGGGCCGAAAGTGTCGGAGCGCGCCATTAGACTCGCCGCGTGGCAGGCCGGATCCGTGACGTCGACATCGCGCTGGTGCGCGAGCGTTCCCCGATCGCCGACGTGATCGGGGAGCACATCCAGCTCCGCAACGCGGGCGGCGGCAATCTCAAGGGCCTGTGCCCCTTCCACGACGAGAAGAGCCCGTCCTTCAACGTCACCCCCGAGCGGGGGATGTACTTCTGCTTCGGCTGCGGCGAGGGCGGCGACGTCATCACGTTCGTCGAGAAGATCGAGCACCTGTCCTTCCACGAGGCGGTCGAGCGGCTGGCGCAGCGGGCCGGCGTGCAGCTGCAGTACGAGCAGGGCGGCTACGTCCCCAAGCGCGACCAGGGGGAGCGGGCCCGGCTGATCGAGGCGCACAAGGCCGCCGCCGAGTTCTACGTCGAGCGGCTCTTCTCGCCGGAGGCGGCGCCCGGGCGCCGGTTCCTGTCCGAGCGGGGCTTCGAGCGGGCCGACGCCGAGCTGTTCGGCGTCGGCTACGCGCCCAACGAGTGGGAGGCGCTGACCCGTCACCTGCTCGGCAGGGGGTTCACCGCGGCGGAGATCGTCAAGGGTGGCCTGGCCAAGGAGGGCAGGCGCGGCCCGATGGACCGCTTCCGCGGGCGGCTCATCTGGCCCATCCGCGAGGCCACGGGCGACGTCATCGGGTTCGGCGCGCGCAAGCTCCTCGACAGCGACGACGGCCCCAAGTACCTCAACACCCCCGAGTCGCCCCTCTACAAGAAGTCGCAGGTCCTCTACGGCATCGACCTGGCCAAGCGGGAGATCTCCAAGCGCTCCCAGGCGGTGATCGTCGAGGGCTACACCGACGTGATGGCCTGCCATCTGGCCGGGGTGCCGACCGCGGTGGCGACCTGCGGCACCTCCTTCGGCGAGGAGCACATCAAGATCCTGCGCCGGTTCCTGCTCGACCAGTCCTCGGCCACCGGCGAGGTGATCTTCACCTTCGACGGCGACGCGGCGGGCCAGAAGGCGGCGCTGCGGGCCTTCGCCGACGAGCAGAAGTTCGTCACCCAGACCTACGTCGCCGTGCAGGCCGACGGGCTCGACCCGTGCGACCTGCGGGTCAAGCAGGGCGACGCGGCCGTGCGCGACCTGGTGGCCAGCAGGGAGCCGCTGTTCCAGTTCGCGATCCGCAGCACGATCTCCCGCTACGACCTGCGCACCAACGAGGGCAAGATCGCCGCGCTCGACGCGGCCGCGCCGATCGTGGCGGGCATCAAGGACACCGGGCTGCGCAAGCGCTACGCCATCGACCTCGACAGGTGGCTCGGCTTCATGGACGAGCGCTTCGTCATCGAGCGCATCGCCGAGGTCGGCGGGGCGCAGGTGGCCAGACAGCAGCGCGCCCCCAAGATCGCCGTCGTCGAGCCGCACGTGCGGGTCGAGGGCGAGCTGCTCAAGCTGGCCGTGCAGCGGCCCGCCCTGGTCGGGCCGCGCTTCGACGCGCTCGGCGCCGAGGCGTTCACCACGCCCGACCACGTCGCGCTCCACGCCGTCGTCGCGGCGGCCGGTGGCGCGGCGGCCGGAGGCGCCGGCGGCAGGGAATGGGTCGACCGGCTGCTGGAGCACGCGCCGGACGAGGCGGTGCGCGGGCTGATCACCAGGTTCGCCGTCGAGGCCATCAGGGCCGACGCCGAGGTCGAGCAGCGCTACGGCACCGAACTGCTGGCCGCCGTCGAGGGCATCGCGGTCGACCGGGCCATCGCCCAGGTGAAGTCGCGCCTGCAGCGGCTCAACCCGGTCGAGGAGCCCGAGGAGCACCGGCGGCTGTTCGGCGAGCTGCTGGGGCTCGAACGGCAGCGCAAGGCCCTCAGGGAGAACCCGGTAGGCGGCTAGACCGGCTGACCGGGCCCGGCTGAGCGCGCCCGGCTGGGGCGGGCGCCGCGACCGGGTCCGGCTGACCGGGTGTCAGGCTCTGACCGGGCGTCCGGGCAGGGCGGTCGGCAGCAGGTGACCGTCCAGGACCACGAACCTTCCGCCCACGATGACATGGGCGAACCCGGTCGAGGTCGCGGTCGTGGCGGTGTAGGTGGCGTGGTCGGTGACGGCGGCAGGGTCGAAGACCGTCAGGTCGGCGTCGCAACCCACCTGGACGCGGCCCTTGCGGCGCATGGCGGGCACGCCCGAGCCGACGACGTCGGCGGGGACGAGGGTGCACCTGCGCACGGCCTCGGGCAGCGACAGGACGCCGCTCTCCCGGACGAGTCTGCGCAGCGTCCTGCCGTAGGTGCCGGCCGTGCGCGGGTGGGTGACGGCGTCGCGCGCTAGCGGCCAGGACAGGGGGTCGGGCACGCCCGAGCGCCACAGCAGGGGGACGGCGTCGGTGGCGACGGCGGCGTCGGTGAAGGTGAGGGCGCGCTGGATGTAGTCGAACTGGGCGGGGTCGTCCTCGTCGAGCAGGTGGACGAAGGCGGCCGAGCCGGGCCGGGTCTCGCGGATCCGGCGCAGGGTGTCGGCGTCGGGGATGCGGCCCTCGGCGCCGAGCAGGCCGATCGAGTGCGGTGTGAGACCGCGCCGGTGGAGGAGTTCGGGGGCGAGGAAGGCCGCCCCGATGCCGGTCATGCCCGCGCCGTACGGGTAGGCCTCGGTGGTGACGCGCGAGCCTTCGGCGCGGACCTTCTCCACCAGGCCGAGCACGCGGTCGACGTGGCGGATGGAGGTGCTGTTGACGTGGCAGTAGTGCATGTGCGCGCCGGTCGTGGCGGCGGCGCGGACGACCTCCTCGGCCCCGTCGACGGGGGTGGTGGGGTCCATCTCGACCAGCTCGCGGGCGTGGGTGTAGGTGGGGAGCCCGGCGCGGGCGGCGAGCGCGGCCACGGCGAGGTATTCGGCGGGGTCGACGCGGGGCGCGTAGCCGACGAGGATGCCGATGCCGAGCGCTCCGTCGCCGAGGTCGCGCTCCAGCATGCCGATGACGCGGTCGATCGTCTGCCGCGGCGCGGCCCGCTGCCACTCCTCCCGGCCGATGTTGGCGACGAAGTCGTCCAGGTCGCCGCCGGTTTCCAGGCCGAGCAGGACGGCCATGCGGGCCACGGCCCAGGAGGTGGCGAAGCCGTAGTTGAGCGGCCTGCCCTCGGCCTCGGCCCTGCGGTAGGCGGCGGCCACGGGGTAGGCGCCGGCTTCGAGTTCCAGGACGGTGGTGACGCCGTCGAGGGCCTGCAGACGGTGGCCGGCGATGTCGGTGCTGTGGCTGTGCAGGTCGATGAAGCCGGGGCTGACCACCAGGCCGGTCGCGTCGACGACGGTGGCGCCGTGGAGCGGCTCCCCGGAGACCGCCCGGATGACGCCGCCGGTGACGCCGACGTCGCGTACGGCGTCCAGGCCGCTCTCGGGGTCGATGACCCGGCCGCGGGCGAGGACCAGATCGTATGTCGTCATGCGGGCTCCTTCGTGCCGAGGGTGAACTGCTCGGGGCGCTGGGGCACGATGAAGGCGATCAGCGCGCCGAGCACGGTGGTGGCGATGAGCAGGCCGAACGCCGCGGTGTAGGAGAACGCGTCGGCCAGGAAGCCCATGAGGACAGGGGCGATGACGCCGGCGATCTGGCCGCCGACGTTGACGACGGCCAGGCCGGATCCGATGACGGCGGGCGGCAGGACGCGGACGGGCATGCCGAGGATGCCCATCGAGGAAAGGCCTGCCACACCCATGGCGAGGGTCTGGTAGACGGTGAACCCGACGGCGGAGTCGGCCATCAGCATGAGCACCAGGAGGACGGCGGTGACCAGCAGCAGGGGGATGACGTAGAGCCTGGCCCGGTCGTGGAAGAAACGGTCGAACAGCCAGCCGCCGAGGAAGGTGGTCGCGCACGAGACCAGGGCGGGGATGGCCGCCATGACGCCGGTGCTGACGAGGGAGATGCCGCGTTCCTCCAGCAGGTAGCTGGGCACCCAGGTGATCATGCCGTAGCCCAGCATGTTGGTGGCGCAGAAGAGGGCGGCGAACTTCCAGACCGAGGCCGACCGGACGACGGCGCCGAGGCCGAGCCCCCTGTCCTGAACGGCGTCGGAGCCGTTGAGGTGGGCGGGCAGCGGCTTGGGCAGCAGCGTCCAGAGCAGCATCCCGATGACGACGCCGGCGACGGCCGTGACCCAGAAGGTGTGCCGCCAGCCCATGACGAGGATGAGCGGCGCGACGATGAGCGGGGCGATGCCGGCGCCGAGCGGGTTGGCGGCCAGCATGGCCCCGGCGGCCGTGGCGCGTACGGCGGGCGTGGTGCGTTCCGCGACGGCCTTGAAGGAGGCGCTGGGGAACAGCCCCTGGCTGACGCCGAAGAGGGCACGGATCACCAGGAGCGACGCCAGGCCCCAGGCGACGCCGGTGAGGGCGGTGAAGACCGACCAGAGCAGCAGGGCCACCATGAGCTGGCGGCGGGCGCCGAACCGGTCGGCCAGGATGCCGCCCGGCAGCTGGCACAACAGGTACACCAGAGAGAAGACGGTGATCAGCCAGCCCTGCTCGGTCCTGGTGAGCGCGAACTCCTCACCGATGAACGGCAGCGCGACGGCCATCATCACCCGGTCGACGTAGTCGATCACCCAGACGCCCATGAGCAGGCCGACGGTGACGATCGCGGTCCTTCGGACCGGTGCGGGCACGACAAGCTGGGGGGTGATTTCGGAGAGTCCCATGTGCGAACCTCCCGGGCACTCGGCCAATGGTTCCGCCACCCTCCATCAGGTGGCCCGGGCGTGCTTCGTCCGTGGAGATGAAGATGGCGCCGCCGACGGTGTGATCGCACGAAGACACGCGCGCGACGGCGAACTCAACGCGGTTCTGAGCCGGCCTGCGCGGCGCCGTCCTCGACCGGATCCTCGGGGTGAGGGAGAGGCGGCTCGTCGGGTGACCGTCCTCGGGTGAGGGAGAGGCGACTTCTCGGGTGACCGTCGTCGAGTGGGGAGCGCCGGCTCCTCGGGTGACCGCCTCGCGGTGGAGCCGTGGACGCCGCACCGTCTCGCGGAGAAGCCGGGGAGGCCGCGTCGCCTCTCAGGGGCGCGACGCGGGCAGGAGGCAGCGTTCAGACGCGGCCGGCCGCCTCCATTGCGAACCTGATCGCGTAATTGGCTTTTCTTTCCTGATCAAACTCAGGCCAAACATTAATAAGATCTCGATTTGGTAATGATGCAGATCTTACCTCGAGTGACAAAAATGGGTCTGCCATTTTATGGAAGCAATACTGCAGACTGTGTCCCGTGGGTGCATCGGTGCTGCCAAGTGGGCCGCCATCGGTAGACCAGGTGGCGGACCTCGTCGCGAAAGGAAGAGAGCGCGGAAGCGTTACCGTCGATGACGTAGCCGCCGCGCTCGACCGCTCCGAGCTGCCGTCCGACGCGCTGGAACGCGTCGTGCGGATGCTCGCGGAGAACGGGGTGGAGGTCCTCGAGCCGCAGGGCGACGACGAGACCGTCCGTCCTGATGAGGAAGACGTAGGCAAGCGGGCGCCGACCAGTGATCTGGTCCGCATCTACCTGCGCGAGATCGGCCGGGTCCCGCTGCTCACCGCCGAAGAGGAGGTCGAACTCGCCAAATCCATCGAGGCAGGGCTGTTCGCCGAGGACAAGCTCGCCAGCGGGATCGCCCGCCTGGCCCACCCCGAGTTCAGGGAACTGGTCTGGCAGGGCACGCGGTCCAAGCAGCGGCTGATCGAGGCCAACCTCAGGCTGGTGGTCTCCATAGCGAAACGGTATGTCGGGCGCGGCATGCTCTTCCTCGACCTGATCCAGGAGGGCAATCTCGGGCTCATCCGCGCGGTCGAGAAATTCGACTACACCAAGGGTTACAAGTTCTCCACCTATGCCACGTGGTGGATTCGCCAGGCGATCACCCGAGCCATTGCCGATCAGGCGCGCACGATTCGAATTCCCGTGCACATGGTGGAAACGATCAACAAACTGGTCAGGGTGCAGCGCCAGCTCCACCAGGACCTGGGGCGGGAGCCCGCGCCCGAGGAGATCGCGCTGGAGATGGACCTGCCGGTCGACCGCGTCGTGGAGATCCAGCGGATCGCGCAGGAGCCGGTGTCGCTGCAGTCGCCGATCGGCGAGGAGGACTCCGACCTCGGTGACTTCATCGAGGACGCCGACGCGGTGGTGCCCATGGAGGCGGCCGCGTTCATCATGCTGCAGGACCAGCTCGACGACATCCTCGCCACGCTGTCCGAGCGGGAGCAGCGCATCATCCAGCTGCGCTTCGGGCTGGCCGACGGGCACCCGCGCACGCTGGAGGAGGTCGGCAGGGAGTTCGGCGTCACGCGGGAGCGCATCCGCCAGATCGAGTCCAAGACGCTCGCCAAGCTGCGCCACCCCACCCGCGCCCAGATGCTGCGCGACTACCTCGACTAGCAATCACCTGGTCGCCGAGCCCCGGGAGCCGTCTCCCGGGGCTCCGTCGCGCGCCCGTCCGGTACGGCAGGCGGTCAGGAACAGCCCTCGAACTGCGGCACCGACACCGTGCCGATCGTCAGCCCCGAGGTCCCGAACCACTTGCGCAGCAGCATCCCGGCAGTGCCGTCCTGGTACATGTCGGTGATCGCGCGGTTGACCGCCTCGCAGCCGTCCACATCGCCCTTGCGCAGGCCCACGCCGGTGCGCTGCTCGTTGAACTGCGTGTTCACCAGCCGGACGCCGCGGCCCTCCCGTGCGGCCAGCCCCGCCAGGATCACGTCGTTGGTGGTGATCGCGTCGATCCGGCCGGACTTCAGCATGGCCATGCACTGGTCGTAGGTCGACGCGGGCACCACCGAGGCCGGGATCTGCCGCTCGTCGATCACCCGCTGGGCCGCGTTCGACCCCTGCACCTCGCAGATCTTCCGCCCGGCCAGGTCACGTACGTTCGCGATGCCCGTGGTCCCGTCGCGTACCAGGATGTCCTGGAACGACAGGTGGTAGGGGCCGGCGAAGGACACCCTCGTCTTCCGCTCCTGGGTGATGGAGAAGGTGGCGACCACCAGGTCGGCCTTCCCCTCGAGCAGCAGTCGCTCCCTGTCGGCGGCCAGCGCGGGCACGAACGTGGGGGTGGCGCCGAGCTTGCGCGCCAAGTAGGCCGCCACGTCGACGTCGAACCCCTCGAACCGGCCGTCCCCCTTCCTGAACCCGATCGCCGGCAGGTCGGGCCGGACGCCGATGACCAGGCGCTCCTTCCCGACGACGGACGACGCGGCGCCCGCGCCGCACCCGCCCGCCGCCCCCAGCACCGCGACCCCCGCCAGAACGGCCAGCATCCGCTTGGCCCGCATTCGGGTGGTCAGCATGCGCACCTTCTTCACCGGTACTCCTTCAGCCTCGGCCGCACCCCTGCGAACACGCCCGCCGCGATGACCAGGATCCCGGCTGGAACGAGCGCCTGCAGCCCACGCACCCCGTTCCCGCCGTCCGCGACCGCCTCGGCAAAGATGATCTTGTGCCGGTCGGCCAGCCGTACCAGCGTGGCGTCGTAGGCGTCGAAGGCGGCGCGTACGGGTCCGGTCAGCTCGGCCGTCGCCGCCGCGCCGGACCGGGCGCGCAGGTCCCTGTCCGCCTGCTGGAAGCGCTGCCAGGCGGCGGTGACGTCGTGGCCGCGCAACATGCCGAGGAAGCGGCCGTCGTGGAGCGAGCCGAGCGCGCCCTGGTAGGCGGGCAGGTTGGCGGCGGCGACGTAGACCAGCGACTGCGACTTGTCGAAGAAGGTGTGCTGGTAGGTGTCGGCGCGCACGCTGTCGAGCAGGTAGCGGCTCTGGTCGGCGTGCAGGCTGTTGCTGATCGCGCGGGCCCTGGCCAGGGTCAATACCGAGTCGAAGCCGTCGCGCTTGGCCGCGGTCAGCGCGGCGGCCTCCTGCTCCAGCACGACCGCGCCCGCGATCGCGCAGGCCGCCGTGGCCAGGGTGGCGGCCAGCAGCGCCGGACCGAGCACCCGGCGGAACCTGCGGGCCAGATAGACCTGCAGCCAGACCAGGCAGCCCAGCGCGAGCGCCCCGCTGAGCAGGGCGATCACCCGGACGGTGACCACCGTGGCGCGGCCGTCCTCGTAGGCGTGCCGCACGATCGTGCCGCTCTCCAGGGTGAGGTTGTAGGCCTGGGGGAGCAGCTCGCGCGTCATGAGGTCGGTCGCCCGCCGGTAGACCTCCAACGCCCGGTCACCTGCCTGCGCCGTGCCGCCGGACTGCGCCGTGCCGCCGGACTGGGCTGTGCCGCCGGTCTGCGCCGTGCCGTCTGCCTGCGCGGTGCCGCCGGACCGGGCTGTGTCGCCGGTCGCGGGCAGGGAGCTCAGGAGCAGGGCCTCGGCGGCCAGGCGTTCGTAGCGGCCGAGACCGTCGAGCACCGCGGCGATCGTGCGCCGTTCGGCCGGGTCGGCGCCGGCCAGGCGGTGCGCCTGGAGGAGCGCGTCCCCGACCTCTGTCCTGCGCCGGTCGTAGCGCGCCAGCGCGTCCTCGCGCCGGTCGCCGAGCAGCAGGGCGTCGGCCACCTGGGCGTCCATGTCGCTCAGGCCCATGTAGAGCCCGGCCGTCGCCACCACCTGCGGCCCCGCGTCGTTCCCGATCACCTGCAGCCCCTCGCGGGCGGCGGCGGTGCCGTACGCGAGGGTGGCGAACAGCAGCGCGAGGGTTGCGACGGTGACCGCGGAGATCACCTTGATGCGCCCGGGGACGGTACGGCGCGCCAGGAACATCACGGCGTGCCTCCGCGCAGCGTGATGACCGTCCACGCGCCGAGGTGGATCCGGTCGCCCTCGGCGACCGGCACCGCCACGTTGACCTGGAGCGGCTTGCCGTTGACGCGGGTGCCGTTGGCCGATCCCGGGTCCACCAGCGCCCACGTGCCGCCCGGCTGGGCCATGAGGACGGCGTGCAGGTGCGAGATCCCCGGGTCGGCGGGCGGCTCGCCCAGGTCGATCTCGGGCCTGGTGCCGCGGGTGACGCTGCGGCGGCCGATGCGGACCTGCGTGCCGGTCAGCGGGTAGACGCGTTCGGGGCGGTAGGGAGGGAAGACCATGGCGCCGGCGTCGGGCCCGTTCAGGGCGATGACCTCGTCGAAGTAGGAGCGGTCGGCGCCGACCACGACCTGCCACAGCGCGGGGGCGACGGGGTCGGGCAGCGGCGACTCGAAGTCGTGCCCGTCCACCTCGCAGAACCGCCCGGTCCGCGGCGTCCGGCAGATCGGGCACTCCTGCCCGCCGAAACCGCCGTCGCCCGGACCCGGCTCGGTGCCGCAGGACGCCGCCGGAGCCCCGGAACCGCCCGCCGCGCCGGGAGCGGCCTCCCCGGGAGTCGCGCCGGGAGCCGCCGCGTCGGCAGGGGCCATCCGCGCGCCGCAGACGTCGCAGTAGTCCGCGTCCTGGGACGTGTGCCCCTGAGGGCACGTCAGCGCCATCTCAGCCCTCCTGCCGCAGCTGGCTGGTCCGCGTCGACCCCGTGTCGAGCTCGATCTCGTCGGCCTTGTCCACCCGGCTGCGCAGCCGGGCCGTCCCGGTGCCGGGGTCGACCTCCACCATCTTGTCCAGAAGCCTGGCGGTGTCCTCCCGCCCCGAGGAGCCGGCCAGCTGCCGCGCCTTCGCCAGCCGGGCCGTCGCGGTCGCCGTGTCGCCCGCCGCCCGGGCGCTCAGCCCCTCCTGGATCAGCTCGTGCAGCTCCGCCTGGCCCGTGTAGTGCGCCACCTTCGGATTGATCCGGGTCGAGGCGGCCAGGTCGTCCGTCCAGTGCGCCAGGACGTTGCCGCTGGCCAGCACGTCGCCGGTGTCGGGGCGGACCAGCTTGACCCACGCCGCCCTGATCTCCTGTCCCGGCGCGGACGGCGGCACCTCCACGCACAGGTGGTACTCCCGTTCGTCCTCGCCCCACGAGCCGGTCGGGTAGTCGCCGGTCAGCGGGTTGACCGCGGCCGCCTTCCCGGTCAGGTCGAGCAGCGAGGGCGAGACCTGCTTGACGTACTTCAGCGTGGCGTCCTTGGGGATCCACACGCGCAGCGCCAGCTCGGCGACCGTCTTGCCCATCGACGCCTCGGTGATCCTGGTGAAGAAGGCCGCCAGGTCGCGCTGGTCGCGCACGAAGTCGAAGGTGCCCAGCAGCGCCTCGGAGACCTTGCGCAGCTCGGCGGGCACCCAGTCGGCGCCCACGCCGAGGCTGTCGCAGACGAACCTGCCCTCGCAGTGCTTCAGCGCACCGGCGAACGCCGCGTCGCCCTCGTTGTTCTGCCCGTCGGTCATCAGCAGCGCGTGCCTGATCGCGCCGGGCCTGCTCTCCAGCAGGTCGGCGGCCAGGCGCAGCCACTGCCCGATCGAGGTGCCGCCGTCGGCGTCCAGGGCGTCGATGGCGCTCTTGGCGTTGCCCCGCGTGCTGACGTTCGCCGTGGCGAGCTTGCGGCCGCGGGGATAGACCATGCGGGCCGAGGTGTCTCCCGCGATCACCGCGAACTCCACCCCGTCGCGCAGCGTGTCGACGGCGGCCTTCGCCGCCTGCCGCGCCTCTCTGATCTTGCCGCCGCTCATCGACCCCGAGGTGTCGATGATGATCACCTCGGCGGCCTGGGCGGGCGTGGGAGCCGCCGCCGCGCCCGTCACGGTGAGGACGGCGTGCACCTCCCTGCCGCCGATCGGCAGGTACTTGTTCTGGTCGACGTGCAGCGTGAACTCGCTCAACAGGCTCTCCTGACCGGTATCAGAACGACGGTGACGTTGTCGCGCCCGCCCGAGGCCAGCGCGTGGTGCACGAGCGCGCGCGCCCCGTCGATCGGTACGGCGGCGCGGAAGGAGACGGGATCGTCGAGGTAACCCCACAGCCCGTCGGTGCACATCATGAGCAGGCCGGGGGAGTCGGGCACGAAGCCGAGCGCCCGGCACCCGGCGTTCCTGGCGTCGGCGCCCAGCCACGCCGTCAGCACGCCCGCCGAGGCGACGTCGTCGTCGGTCAGCAGGACGGCGGCGCCCTCGTCCGGCAGCCAGTAGGCGCGGCTGTCGCCGACCCAGCCGACGGTGACCAGGTCGGGACCGGCCACCGCCGACACGTAGGTGCAGGCGGGCGCGTCGTCGGCGGAGGTGCCGAGCGCGGCGACGGCGCGGGCGGCCCGCGCGCACGCCGCCCTGGTGGCCGCCTCCTGGCTCGAACCCGCCTTGAGCTCCTCGGCCAGGACGGCGACCCCGGTCTGCGCGGCGAGCGTCGAGGCGGTCTCGGGGCGCGGTGACTGGGACACCCCGTCGCAGACCACGGCGATGACGTGCCGTTCGGCCTCGCCCAGCGCCATCGCGTCCTGGTTGCGGCTGTGCCGCAGACCCTTGTCGCTGGCGCCCGCCGCACCCGAGTCGAGGATGAGCTCGACGTGGTCGGTCGCGGCCGGTGCGCGCAGGCCGCACTGGAGGCAGTAGCCGTCGGCGATCTCGCCGCCGCATGCCGTACAGGAGGGGGCGGGACCGAGCGGGGAGCCGCACTGCTCGCAGAAGGCGTGGTCGGGGAGCACGGGGGCGCCGCACGCCGGGCAGCTCACAGCCAGGTCCTCGGACGGACCGCGTTGGCGCGGTCGACCAGCTCGTACCGTTCCCGCCTGGTCGGGGCGGCTCTGGCCAGCTCCCGGTAGACGCCCTCCAGCCTGCGCCGCACGCCGCTCTGGGTGAGGGGCGCGCCGAGCAGCGTGGTGGTGTGGGAGGGCGGCGGGGCGGCGGCCGTCACCCAGGTGAGCGCGGCCTCGAGCAGCTCGGCCGCCAGTTCGCCGCGGCGCCGCCCTTCCAGCTGGGTGAGCCGGTCGAGGCGCTCGCCGGCGGCGATCAGCTCGGCGGGGGCGAGCTGGGCGGCAGGGCGCCGGGCGGCGATCATGACCAGCGCGCTCTGCGCGGCCACGTACTGGCTCGACGAGGCGGGCACCTGGTCGAGCGCCGCCGCGGCGGCCTTGCCGTTCCCGGCCGCGAGCTCGGCCCTGGCCAGGCCGAAGGCGGCGCTCACGTAGCCGCGGTCGGTCCGCCACACCGTGCCGTACCAGCGGGCGGCGGCCTGGTGGTCGCCCGCCTGCTCGTGCGCGAACCCCAGGGCCAGCTTCACGGCGGGCTCGCCGGGCAGCAGGCCGAAGCAGCGGTCGAACAGCTGGAGGTCAGGCTTGCCCGACGCGAGCGCGCGCACCGCCTGGTACCAGGTCACCCGCCAGTCGCCGCCGAGGGTCCGCGCCGCCTCGTCGAGGAAGTCGTCGGACAGATCGTGCTCGGCCACCACCCTGGCCTTGGTCAGCAGCGTCTCGGTGGTGGCGGGCAGCGCCGAGACCCGGCTGAGCAGCTCGCGCGGGTCACGCGCGAGCAGCCCCGGCAGCAGGCCCGCCGCCGGATCGGCGGGGTCAGCCAGCGGCACCGGCAGCGCCGCCACCGCCGCCTTGGGATCCAGCGGCTCGAAGACCCCTGTTACTCCCTCCGCGACCCGCTCGGGCCCGAAGACCGCCGACTGGCTCGGGTACGGCACGCCGTCCTCCGCCGCCCGGATCTCTCTCAGCACCCCGGTGAGCTGCTCGGCCATCTCGGCGGCGTCGGGGAAGCGCCGGCCGGGTTCGGGGTGGGTCGCCCGGACGAGGAAGCGGTGGAAGGACTCGTTCCCCCACGCCTCCAGCCCCGGCAGCGGCACCTCCACGTTGTCCTTCGCGGGGCTGAAGGGATGGCTCAGGACGGCCAGCGTGCGCGCCACCGTGTACAGGTCGGCGGTGATCGACGGCCCGGACGTGGCGATCTCGGGGGCGTGGTAGCCGGCCGTGACGTACGAGCTGCCGGTGCGCGCGCCGACGCGCTGCACGGCGCCCAGGTCGATGACCTTGAGCTGCTGTCCCACCTGGATGACGTTGGCGGGTTTCAGGTCGCAGTAGACGAGGTCGTTGTCGTGCAGGTACTCGAAGGCCCTGAGGATCTCCAGCGCGTAGGGGATCGTCTGGCGCGTCGGCAGCGCCTCGCCCTGGCGCAGCCGCTGCTTGAGCAGCTCCTGCAGGGAGGGCCCGCCGACGTACTCCATGACGATGTAGCCGGCGCCCTCGTGCCGCTGGAAGTTGAAGATCTTGACGATGTTGGGGTGGTCGACCGTCGTCAGGAACCTGCGCTCCGCCTCGGCCGCCGCGAGCGCCTCGGCGTCGGCGGCGTTCAGCAGGCCCTTCAGCACCACCCACCGGCCGTCGAGGTTCTCGTCGGCGGCCAGGTAGATCCAGCCCAGCCCGCCGTGCGCCAGGCAGCCCAGCACGCGGTACTGGCCCGCCACCAGCGCCCCCGGCGACAGCTTGGGGGTGAAGCTGTAGGGCGTGCCGTCGTGCGGGCAGAACCCCTCGGTACGGCCCGCCACTCCTTCGCGGCTGCGCCCCACCGGCCGGCCGCACGCCGAGCAGTACCGCTTGTCCTCCGGCACCTCGGGGTTGTCCATGACGGCCTCGGCCGGATCCCGGTACGGCGTCGGCGGCACGTCCACCAGGCCGTGACCCAGCACGCCCGCCGACCGCCTGGCGGAGCTCGACCTGCTGCCCGACGGCCTGCTGCCCGAGGGCCCGCTGATCGACGGCACGCTGCCCGAAGGCCCGCCGCCCGACGGGGCGGTGGCATCGCCCGAGACGGTCGCCGGCGGGCTCTCGGGATGCCCGCACACGTCGCAGAAGCCGTCCTGGATCGTGCCCGTGCAGCCCGGCTGCCCGCACCTGGTCATCGGCGCCCTCTCTGGATCGCGTCCTGGTAGTTCTCCACGGCCTCCGCCGCCTGGTTGAGATCGCACGGGGCGGTCCACAGCAGCTCGCGGGCCCGCGTGAAACGGCGGGCGGTCTCGGGGTCCTCGGCCAGCCCGACGCGGACGGCCTTGGACTGGACGGCCAGCAGGCGCCCGCGTAACTCGTCCCTGCGGGCCATCAGCCCCAGCAGCGCCGACGTCGTCGTCCGCGCCCGTGTCAGCGCCTCGCGGGCCGCGCGCTCCGCGCCGGACAGGCGCCTGGCGCGCTCCACCCAGCCGCCGGCGGGCGCGTCCGCCCCGGGAAGGGCGGCGGCGTCGGCGGCGAGGCGGTCGGCGACGGTCAGGGGCCTGGTCGAGGGGGGAAGGAGGATCTTGACCGACACCGCGGCGTGGGTCCTGCGCGCCTCCGCCTCAGCGGTCCTGACCTGCTCGAGCAGCTGGATCAGGGTGGAGTGCCGCGGGCCGTACGACTGCCGGAGGGCGTCGGCGCGGGAGAGTTCGGCGAGGCGGGAGTCGAGCGTGGCGCCGAGCCGGTCGAGGTCGGCGGGGGAGAGGCCGAGCGGGTCGGCGGCGGCGGTGGAGCGCAGGCGGGCGAGTTCTTCTTCGTGCCCTGGCGCGAGGGGCGGCTCGCCGAGTTCGGCGGTCAGGCGGGTGATCTCGCCGAGGCGGGTGGCCGCCGACTCCAGCGGCGGCAGGAACGCGGTCCACGCCGCGTCGATCTCGCGCAGCGCGTCGGCGGTCGCGCGGAACGCCTCGTCCATCCGGGCGACGGTCTCGTCGAGGGTCAGGCCCTGGGTCGGGGGAGGGCGTAACGACCTCCGCTCGACCGGCAGGTTCTCCGGCGCCGGCCGTACGGAGGGACCGGCGAGCAGGGCGGTCAGCTCCTCCAGCTCGGCGGGCCCGGGGCGGGCGCGGCGGGCCCTGACCTCCTCGGCCTGCCGCAGCACCCCGCGATAGGCGTCGTATAACGCCCAGAGCGTGGTCACGGCCTGCTGCGCCGCGGTCCACACAATCAGCGTCCGGCCGCGTAAGGCGGTGCTCTTGAGCAGCTGGAAGGTGGTGTGGGACTCCAGGTCGAGCAGGTCGCCCGAGATGCGGTCACGTTCTTCGCCGCGCTGTCGCAGCGCGTGGTCGGCGCCTTCCCGGCTCATCGGCGGCCCGGTCGGTTGCATCAACGTTCCCCCGTCGAAGTGAGGACCCCGCACCCATTTACCGGGTCAACGACGGTCGTGTCCAGGGGGGTTCCTGACCCTGAGGGGGTCTCCCTGACTTGTCCCTGATTAGACCGCCGAACCGGTCCATGTCGGGCTCCGGCGGCCTAGCGTTGCTCCCATGGCACGCATCCTGCTCATCATCGCCCTGGTCATTGTCGGCCTCATGCTCGTCGGCCCGATCCTGGGCTTCGCTCTCACGCTCCTGAAGTGGGCGCTGATCATCGGCGGCATCGCCGTGGCCGTGATGTTCGTCTCCCGGTGGGCCAAGACGCGGTAGGTGACGGACCCCACGTAGGCGGTTTAGGTTAGGGATAGCTAAGTTAGGACGACCTAACGCGCTCAAGGAGTCGACCATGCGTTCCCTAGCCCTGTGTGGAGTACTCGCCGTCACGCTCGCCGCCTGCGGCACCGCCGCCGACGACGGCGCCGACGGCGGCAGCGCCAGCGGCAGCGGCAGCGCCGCCTCGGCTCCGCGGCCCGCCCCGACCGGGGCGGTCCAGGAGAACGTGCCCGTCACCGCCACCGACACCACCTGCGTCGTCGGCAAGACCGCCCTCAAGGCCGGCGTCGTCAAGTTCGCGATCAAGAACGACGGCGGCCAGTTCACCGCGGTCTACGTCTACCGCGCCGACAAGACCGTGGTGAGCGAGCGCAACAACATCCAGCCCGGCACCACCGCCGACCTCGTCGTGGAGATCGGCGGCGGCAGCTACGAGCTCGCCTGCAAGCCCGGCCACAAGGGCGACGGCATCAAGGCGCCCTTCACCGTCACCGGCGAGCTGAAGGCCGCCGCCGACCCGCGCGTGACCAGGGCGGTCACCGACTACCGCGCCTACATCACCGCCCAGGTCGACGACACGATCGCCAAGACCGAGGAGTTCGCCGCCGCGGTCAGGAAGGGCGACGTCAAGCGGGCCAAGGCGCTCTACGCGCCCAGCCGGGTCGGCTGGGAGAGCATCGAGCCGGTGGCTGAGGCGTTCGGCGACATCGACCCCAAGGTCGACCTGCGCGAGGCCGACCTCGAAGAGGGTCAGAAGTGGACGGGCTGGCACCGCCTGGAGAAGGCGCTGTGGAAGCAGCCCGACAGCCTCGACAAGGAGAAGAAGTACGCCGACCAGTTGCTGGCCGACCTCGACGACCTCAAGAAGCGGCTGCCCGAGGCGGAGATCACCGCCGCCTCCATGGCCAGCGGCGCCAAGGAACTGCTCGACGAGGTCGCCACCGGCAAGGTCACCGGCGAGGAGGAGGCCTTCTCCCACACCGACCTGTGGGACTTCGACGCCAACGTCGACGGCGCCAAGAAGGTCTACGAGCTGCTCACGCCCATCCTGATGGAGCGCAACCCCGCCCTGGTCACCACGCTCGACACCCGGTTCGCCGACCTCGACAAGCTCCTGGCCGCCTACCGGAAGGGCGACGGCTTCGTCTCCTACACCGAGCTGTCGAAGGAGCAGGTCAAGGAGCTGGCCGACGCGGTCAACGCCCTCGCCGAGCCCCTGTCCGGCCTCGCGGCCGCCGTGGCGGGCTGAGCCATGGTGACGCGACGCAGGCTGCTGACCGGCGCCGGGCTCGTGGCCGGCGCGGGCGTGACGGGAGGCGCCGTCTACGGCCTGGCCCAGCAGGCCACGCCCGCCCCTGCCGCCGCCGCGGGTCACGCCCCCATCCCCTTCCACGGCGCCCACCAGGCGGGCATCGCCACCCCTGTCCAGGACCGCCTGCACTTCGCCGCGTTCGACCTCACCACCACCGAACGCGACAAGGTCGTGGCCATGCTCAGGCAGTGGACCGCGGCGGCCGAGCAGATGACGGCCGGGCGCGAGGTCGGCAAGGGGGCGCTCGGCGTGCCGCTCGCCCCGCCCGACGACACCGGCGAGGCGCTCGGCCTGCCCGCCTCCAGGCTCACGCTCACCATCGGCTTCGGCGCGTCGTTCTTCGACAAGCTCGGCCTGGAGCGGCCCGCCGCGCTGAAGCCGCTGCCGCGCTTCCCCGGCGACAAGCTCGACCCGGCCCGCAGCGACGGCGACCTGTGCGTCCAGGCGTGCGCCGACGACCCGCAGGTGGCGGTGCACGCCGTACGGAACCTGGTGCGGCTCGGGTTCGGCACGGCCGGCGTGCGCTGGTCGCAGCTCGGCTTCGGCAAGACCTCCTCGACCACGCCCGAGGAGCAGACCCCGCGCAACCTGATGGGCTTCAAGGACGGCACCAACAACATCCCCGGCTCCGACGCCAAGCTGCTCGACCAGCACGTCTGGATCGGCTCGGAGGGGCCGCAGGCGCTGGTGGGCGGCTCCTACCTGGTGGCGCGGCGGATCAGGATGCACATCGAGACCTGGGACCGCACCTCGCTCAAGGAGCAGGAGGACATCTTCGGCCGCACGAAGGGCGAGGGCGCCGCCTACGGCCGTACCCGGGAGCACGACCCCGTCGACCTGTCCCTGCTGCCCGCCGACTCGCACGTGAGACTGGCCAACCCCGCCTCGCTCGGCGGTGTCAGGATCCTGCGCCGCGGCTACTCCTTCACCGACGGCAGCGACGGGCTCGGCCGCCTCGACGCCGGGCTGTTCTTCATCGCCTACCAGCGTGACCCCGAGCGCGGGTTCATCCCGATCCAGCGGTCGCTGGCCAGGACGGACCAGCTCAACGAGTACATCCAGCACGTCGGCTCGGGCCTGTGGGTGTGCCCGCCGGGCGTCCGGCCGGGCGGGTTCTGGGGGGAGACCCTGTTCAGCTAGGACAGACCGGAGCATAGTGAGCAGATGGAGGCGCGGCCGGCGGTCGATGACGCCGCGCTCGGGCGCGAGGCGTTGCACGTGCTCGAGGCGAACTGGATGGGGTCGGCCACCGTGCCCGCCCCTGGCCTCTACCCGCACCAGTGGAGCTGGGACTCCGCCTTCGTCGCGATCGGGCTGGCCAGGCACCGGCCCGAGCGTGCGACGGCCGAGCTGGACGGCCTGCTGAAGGGCCAGTGGGCGACGGGGATGATCCCGCACATCGTCTTCCACACCCCCGAGGCGTACTTTCCCGGGCCTTCCGTCTGGCGCTCCTCCGAGCACCCCGACGCCCCCTCCGGCATCCTCACCTCGGGCCTGACCACCCCGCCGCTGCACGCGCTGGCCGTCTGGTGGGTGTGGCGGCACACCGCCGACACGGCCTACGTCAGGCGCGTCTTCCCCGCGCTCGCCGCCCAGCACGCCTACCTGGCCACCGCCCGCGACCTCGGCGGCGGCGGGCTGGCCGCGATCGTCCACCCGTGGGAGTCCGGCATGGACGACAGCCCCACCTGGGACGAGCCGCTGGCCGCCCTCCCCGAGATCCGGTACGGCTACCGCACCCCCAGCCTGGACGAGCGCCACCCCGACAGCGACCATGACCGCTACGTCTGGCTCGCCCTCCGCTACCGCGACGCGGGCTACCGCCACGAGTACCTGCGCGACGACCACCCGTTCGCCGTCGAGGACCCGATGTTCAACGGCGTCTGGCTGGCCTCCTGCCACGCCCTGGCCGAGCTGGCCACCGTCGCGGGCCGCGACCCCGCGCCCCACACCGACCAGGCCGCCAGGATCAGGACGGCCCTCGCCGAGCGCCTCTGGAACGGCTGCTTCTATGCCCGTGACCTGCGCGCGAACCGCCTCATCCCGGTCACCACCATCGGCGCCTTCGGCCCCCTCCTCGACCCCGAACTGCCCCGCGACACCGTCACCGCGCTGGTCGAGATCCTGGAGTCGGCCCGCTTCATGGGCGCCGCCGGCTACCCCGTGCCGAGTTGCGAGATCCGCGCGCACCAGTTCGACCGGACCCGCTACTGGCGCGGCCCGTCCTGGGTCAACACCAACTGGTTGCTGCGCCGCGCCGCCATCCTCCACGACCTGCCCCACCTGGCCCAGCTGCTCACCACCGGCACCCTCCGGCTGGTACGGCAGGCGGGCTTCCGCGAATGCTTCGACCCCTTCGACGGCAGCGGCAGGGGGTGCAGGGACTTCTCCTGGAGTGCGGCGCTCACCCTGGATCTGCTCGCCGATACCTTGGCCTCATGAGCATCTTCCGCCGCCTGCCGTCCGACGTGCGCAAGAACCTGGCCACCACGAGCGGGGAGCGCGTGCTGACCTTCGCCCGGTCCGGCGAGGGCTACGTGGTCGCCACCGACCTGGCGCTGTTCCTGCCCGACGGCGAACGGGTGCCGTGGGAGCAGGTCGAGCGGGCGGCATGGGACGACGAAGGGCTCAACCTGACCACGTCCGACGGCCGCCGCCTGTCGGCGCCCGTCACCGAACCGAACCGGCTGCCCGAGGCCGTACGCGAACGGGTCAACTCCACGATCGTCGTCAACAAGTACGTGCCGCTGCCCAGCAGGGGAGGGGTGCGCCTGGTGGCCCGCAGGGCGCCCGGCTCGAACGACTTCACCTGGAAGCTGCACTTCGACGAGGGCCTCGACCCGGACGACCCCGGGCTGCGCGCCCACGCCGAGCAGGCGCTGGAGGGCATCAGGCGCAGCATGGGCGTCTGAAGGGAGCCCGGCTGTCCCCCCGGGCCCCCTCGTGCGTCTAGTACGGCACGCCGCTGTCGTCGGCCTGCGTCCTGGACTCCGGCTTCTCGGACTCGGGCCAGCCCGTCCCGGTGTCCAGATGGTCGGCCTCGCGGCCCTTCCCCAGGAACGGCACCTTGTCGCCGACCTTCGCCCGCGCCACGCCGGCCACCTTGGAGACCTGGGCCCCCATCAGCCCGGCCGCCTCCTGAACCCTCGGGCTGTCGGCGACACGCCGGGCCGCGCGCTTGATCTGCTCGTAGCGTTCCCGCCCCGCTCTGGTGCCGAGCACGTAGCCAACGGCCAATCCGACAGCGAACATCATCCGATATCGCATTTTCCACCTCCGCTGTCTCCGGGCCTACCCCGCTCACGATGCGACACGCACTCCAGATGTGCGCTAATCTATTCCTGCGCCGAACGGAAGGGCCCCAAGCCCCGGCCGGGAAGCGCGAAAGTCCGATCCCGTGTAGCTCAATCGGCAGAGCAGCCGGCTGTTAACCGGCAGGTTATAGGTTCGAGTCCTATCGCGGGAGCTTGGCTCAGCCAAGGAACATACGATGCAGGCCCTCTCCCTGGTGACAGGTGGGAGGGCCTGAGTCGTTAAGAGCGTCAGAACGGGAGCGTGCGGGCCTCCTCTGGGACGTACGCTGTCGAACTTCTCGCCCCCTCCTACGCCCTCAGGACCGCCACGGCCTGCTCCAGCGCGCAGGTCCTTGAGCCGGACGTGTTCGTGCTCGGGTCGAAGTAGACCGAAACGTCGCTCAGCCCTGTCACCGGGCGCGTGGCCGGGGCAGCCCCCCAGCCGGCCCGCTTCCTTGCAGGTGGGACGACGGCATACGGGCAGGCCAGGGCGGTGGCGTCTGTTCGCACTTGCGCGCTGACAGGCGCCGGCTGGCAGGATGCCTAGCCAGTGTCCTGGTCGCACACTCAAGTCCGTTGCCGGACAGGGAGGTCTCGTTGAGCGGTATACCCGATCTTGGCCCACTGCCCCAGCGCGTCACGGTCAACGCGGAGCAGGCTCATCGGCTCGTCGCCGAGCAGTTTCCGCAGTGGGCGGACCTCCCGGTCGAGCCCGTAGCCAATGGTGGCTGGGACAACGTGACCTTCCACCTCGGCGACGGAATGCTGATGCGTCTGCCCAGCGCAGCCGAGTACGCCTTGGCGGTGGAAAAGGAACACCGGTGGCTTCCGCCGCTCGCCTCCCAGCTTCCGCTGCCCATTCCCGCCCCGCTGGCGAAGGGCGAGCCAGGTGCGGGCTACCCCTTCTCGTGGTCGATCTACCAGTGGCTCGACGGCGAGCCTGCGAGCGCCGACCGGATCGCCGATCCGGTCGGATTCGCGGTCGACCTGGCCGGCTTCGTCGCGGCCTTGCAGGCCGTCGACACCGCTGACGGTCCCCGGCCGGGAAAGCACAACTGGTTCCGGGGCGCCACACTGCGCACCTATGAGGGGCTGCTCGAGCACGCGCTGAAGGAACTGGACGGCCACGTCGATGTCAGCCTGGCGCGCGAGATCTGGAAGACCGCGCTGGACGCACGCTGGGACGGTGTGGACAGGTGGTTCCACGGTGACCTTGCCCAGGGCAATGTCCTGCTCGAGGACGGGCGGTTGGCAGCCGTCATCGACTTCGGCACGTGCGGCGTCGGCGACCCGGCCTGCGACCTGGCGATCGCGTGGACATTGCTGACCGCCGACGGCCGCCAGGCGTTCCGCGAGCGACTGTCCGTTGACGATGCGAAGTGGGCGCGCGGGCGTGGCTGGGCTCTCTGGAAGACGATGGCCACCTGCTCAGACACCCTGGGCGATACCGACGAGGTGGCGCTGAACGCACGGCGCGTCCTGACCGAGATCTTCGCTGAGTACTCAGCAGGGAGCCCTGGCGAGTGACACAGCGAGGGGCATCCGAGGCGCCCGAGCGGATCCATCACCCCGTCATAGGGGAGGGAAGCGGGGGTCGCGGCGTTCGAGGAAGGCGGCCACCCCCTCGGTGAAGTCGGGGCGGCCGAACGAGGCCATCATCTCCCGCTCCGCGGCCTTGGCCGACGCCTCCAGCGTCTGGTCCCAGTCGCCCCACACCTGGCGCTTGATGACCTCCATGGACGCCGGAGAGCTGTGCACCGCCAGTTCCCGCGCGTACGCCTGTGCCTGCGGCACCAGCTCCTCGCCCCGGACCGCCCGGTTGACCAGGCCCATCGCGCAGGCTTCGGCGCCGGTGAACACCCGCCCCGACAGCAGCACGTCCATGGCCCGCTGCTGCCCCATGAGCCGCGGCAGCACCCACGACAGGCCGTACTCGGCGATCAGTCCCCTGCGCGCGAAGGCCGTCGTCCACTTGGCGTCCTCGGCGCTGAAGACGAGATCGCACACCAGCGCGTGCACCATGCCGAGCCCGGCGCACGCCCCGTTGACGGCGGCGATGATCGGCTTGCGGATGGTGGTGGGGAAGGTGTTCGGCCTGGGGTCGGGCTCCTCGTCATACGTGCCGGACCGGATGGCGTCGAGGGTCTGGAAGTCGGCGCCCGAGCAGAAGCCCCTGCCCGCGCCGGTGACCACGATCGCCCGTACGGCGGGGTCCTTCTCGGCCTGTTCCAGAAGGTCGTAGTAGCGGCGGCCCATCGCGTCTGTCCACGCGTTGAGGCGCTCGGGACGGTTGAACGTCAGCGTCATCACGCCCTGGTCGACCGACGACAGCACCAGCTCCGACATCGCGCACCCTCCAGGCGTCAGGCCCTGCCACCGACGTTACAGAACAACGTTCTACACCAAGGGGGGCAGGTCCGGAAAGCCGTGATCGGGCAGGCCGGGTGGGGGTCGCCGTCGCCCACCCCCGCCACGCGCGCCCGAGGAGCGTCCCCTGGACGGGCGGGACCCCGTGCCGGGCGGAGGCGCCTGAGCGGGCCTGCCGTACAGAAGGAAGACGCGCCGGCCGGACGGCCCGCGCCCGCGCTGCCGTGAAGAGCGGCCTGCACGGTGAAGAGAGGCCTGGGCCGCTGGAAACGGGTGCCTGCGCTGCGTGAAGAGAGGCCTGGGCCGCCGTGAAGGGGTGCCTGCGCTTGTCCGCGTGAAGAGAGGTCTGTCGCTGCCGTGGAGAGGTGCCTGCGCTGCCGTGGAGAGACGCTGCCGTGGAGAGACGGGGAGCGGGGAGCGGGGGAGTCACGGGTGGGCGGGGACGAAGGCGGGGGTGAGGCGGTGCCGGTCGTAGTAGCGGTGGAAGACCGGGGTGGCCGCGCCTGACATCGGCGGCACGATCCACGACCAGTCCGCCGGGCAGACCCTGCCCGCCTTCTCCTCCCGCTCCAGGTGGGTCAGGAACCGCCTGGACTCGGTGTGGTGGTCGGTCATCGTCACCCCCGCCCGCTCGAACGAGTGCAGCACCGCCACGTTGAGCTCCACCAGCGCGTGGTCGCGCCACAGGGTGCGCTCGCTGGAGGTGTCCAGGCCCAGCCGCTGGGCGATCAGCGGGAGCTGGTCGTAGCGGTCGTGGTCGGCGAGGTTGCGGGCGCCGATCTCGGTCCCCATGTACCAGCCGTTGAACGGCGCGCACGGGTAGCAGATGCCGCCGATCTCCAGGCACATGTTGGAGATGGCCGGCAGGGCGTGCCAGCGCAGGTCCAGTTCCTCGAACCAGCGGTACTCGGGATGCCTGATCGGTACTTCGAGGACCGCGTCCCCTGGCACGCTGCACAGCAGCGGCCGTCCCTTGGCGGGCTGGACGACCAGTGGCAGCACGTCCCACCTGGTTCCCTGGCCGCCGCGCCAGCCCATGGCGAGCGCCTGTCCGGTGAAGGCGACGTTGCGCGGGTCGCCGAGCACGCCGCCGTCCTTGAGCTGGTAGCCGGCGTAGCGGATCAGCTGCTCGTTCACGATGCGCGGTCCAGGGCAGCCGGGGTGGTCCTGGGCGAACACGGTGATCATCGGCCGGATCTTGCCGTGGCCCGTGGCCTCTCGCAGGTGGGCGACGCATTCGACGGCGATGCCTTCGGCGGTGGAGACGTCCCTGCGGTCCCTGACCTTCAGCGACCGCCAGTAGAGCCTTCCGATGCAGCGGCTGCTGTTGCGCCAGGCCACTTTCGCGCCGAACTCCAGTTCCTCGGCGGTGTGCGTGTAGGTGCCGAACTTCGCCGCGTCCCTCGCGATCCGGCGCAGGCGCGCGGTGACGTCCCCCGCGTCCGGGTTCTCCGCGTGGAACAGGCGGATGAATCGTTCCGCCTCACGGAAGTCGACGGTCTTCTCGGCGGCGGTGTGGACATCGAAGGGACGAAGGGATCTCATCCACGTAAGCACCTGGCACCCAGCGCATTCCGGGTTGGCGGAGCGTCCTGCCGATTCCGGGTCGGAGGCACGTTCCTGTGGCGGCGCCCTTTCCGCGCCGCCCTCATGGGACCCGCAGCAGATCACATCTTCACCCTGCTCGGCATGATTTGTCCCCCGAACCGGGAAACTGTGTGATCGAAGAGCTCCGGAGCGTCACGCGACGCCGGCCGGAGACCGTCGCGCCGCGCTCAGCGGGTGAGCTTGTGGGCGCCCCTGGCGGGCGTGGCGGGCAGGAACCGGGGCTCCTTCCAGCCGCGCTCGGCGTAGGCGGCCAGCACCGCCTCCTGGACGGCGGGCACCCGCTCCTCGGCCACCAGCGCGATCGCCGACCCGCCGAACCCGCCGCCGGTCATCCGCGCGCCGCGTGCCCCGCCCCTGATGGCGGCCTCCACCGCGACGTCGAGCTCGGGCGCGGACACCTCGTACTGGTCGCGCAGCGACAGGTGCGAGGCGTTCAGCAGCGCCCCGATCTCGGCGACCGCCTTCGCGCGCAGCAGCCCGATGACCGCCTCGACGCGGTGGTTCTCCGTGACGACGTGCTGGACACGCTTGCGCTCGTCACCCTGCAGGACGGCCAGCGCCCCCGCCAGGTCCGTCACGTCGCGCAGGGCCGCGACCCCCAGCTTGCGGGCGGCGGACTCGCAGTCGGCGCGGCGCCTGGCGTACTGGCCGTCGGCCAGCTCGTGGTGGACACCGGTGTCGATGATGAGGATCCGCAGCCCGTACGCGGCCAGGTCCAGCGGGATGGCGCGGTATCCGAGGGAGCGGCAGTCGAGGAAGAGCGCCTTGCCCTCTTCGGACAGCGCCGAGGCGGCCTGGTCCATGATGCCGCACGGCATGCCGACGAAGTCGTTCTCCGCCTTCTGGCCGAGCAGGGCGATCTCCATGGGCGTCATGCCCAGGCCGTACACCTCGTTGAGCGCGGAGCCGACGACGACCTCGAGGGCCGCGCTGGAGCTGAGCCCCGCGCCCGCGGGCAGGTCGCCGTCGATCACGATGTCGGCGCCCTGGACGCGCGAGCCGAGCATGGCCAGGACACCGACGACGTAGCGGGTCCAGCCGGTGGCGGACTCCCACGTCTCGATGACGGCGGGCGCGCCGGGCGACTGCAGCGACAGGAGCCTGATCGTGCCGTCCGTGCGCGGGCTGAGCGCGGCGGTGACACCCCACGGCACGGCGAAGGGGAGCACGAAACCGTCGTTGTAGTCGGTGTGCTCGCCGATGAGGTTGACGCGTCCGGGCGCCCGCCACACGGTCGCCGGCTCGGCACCATAGGCGCCACGGAAAGCTTCAATAACGCGCATAATCGAACACTCCTCAACAACGGTTCGACCGTAGACTAGCGCGATGGAGGAAATGAGGGATCCCCGGCTCGGGACGGTCAGGCTCTTCCTCAAGCACGACGACAACAAGGCCCGCAAGCTCAAGTACAACCTGGGCCACCCACGCGTGCTCAGCTTCGGCGGCGCCCACTCGGGGCACCTGCGCGCGCTGGCCAGGGCGGGCATGGAGCACGGCTTCGAGACGATCGGGGTGGTGCGCGGTGAGGAGCGTCTGCCGCTCAACCCCTCACTGGCCTACGCCAAGGCGTGCGGGATGCGCCTGACCTACCTCGACCGCGCCGCCTACCGGCTCAAGCACACCGCGCCCGTGCTCGACGGCCTGCGCGAGCGGTTCGGCGACGTCGCCATCCTGCCCGAGGGCGGCAGCAACGCGGCCGCGGTGCGGGGCTGTGCCGAACTGCCAGGGGAGATCGACGTCGACTACGACCTGATCTGCTGCCCCGTCGGCACCGGCGGCACCCTGGCGGGTATCGCGGCCGGGCTGCCCGAGGGAAAGCGTGCGCTCGGCTTCGCCGTGCTCAAGGGCGCCGCCTTCCTCGCCGACGAGGTGGCCAGGCTCCAGCGCGAGGCCTACGGCGAGGTGAGCGGCAACTGGGACCTCGACCTCGACTACCACTTCGGCGGCTACGCCAAGCTCTCGCCCTCCCTCGATCCAGCCTTCGAGCAGGTCTACGTGGCCAAGATGATCTACGGAATCGTCGACCGGGCCAGGCAGGGCGCCTTCGCCCCTGGCACGCGCGTCGTCGCCGTCGTCACGGGTCAGCCCTCGACCCCCGTCGCGTCGTGGGGAGCGCCGACCGGTTTCGACTCCGGGGACCCGCGCTGACGCAGGAAGATCGACAGCACCACCATCGACGCCACGGCGAGGAACTCCGACTGCCAGTTCTGCAACGTCCTGCTCCAGAACTCCGGGCCGATGACGTAGGCGCCCCAGTCCTGCGGGTCACGCAGCTCGGCCAGCCGCTCGGAGTTGTTCGCGGCGAGCCCGGCCACCGACTGGGCCAGCCACGACAGCACGAAGATGGTGCCCATCACCCAGCCGAGCGAGTTGCTGAACACCGCCCTGCGCCAGCCGCCGGCCGTGGCCCAGTTCGGCGACTCGGGCTGGGCGTGCCTGCCCACCATCTGGTCCTCGTCGGACTCGCCGCCCTCCCTGCCGACCTCCTTGGACTCGGGCGAGCCCCGCTGCACCAGCCACACCGTGGCCACGATGAACAGCAGGAACTGCAGGTACTCGGACTGCCAGTTCTCGGCCACGTCCACCGCGAAGTCCGACGAGGCCACGTACTCGACTACCGAGATCGGCTGCCCGCCGTCGACCAGTTGCCGGTCGTTGTACTGACCGTTGCCCGCCACCGCCTGGCCCACCAGCGCCAGCGCGAAGATCAGCAGGAAGAACAACGACAGCGAGTTCTCCTTGAGGAAACGCTTCATCGGTGCATCAGCCCCATCGCGAAGAACCACGTCAGCCCCACCACGACGATGAGCACCGTGGTGACGAACACCGCGCGCATCAGCTCTCCACCTCGCAGTCGTACGGCAGGTCGTCACCCCGCGGCGTGCAGCCCGCGGCCCTGACCCGCCAGCCGCCGCCGAAGCGGTGCAGGAAGATCGTGTCGCGGGTCGTGCGCACCTGCGCCTCGTCACCCCACACGACGGCCGACACCACCGGGCCCTCCCGAAGGCCGAGCTCCACCAGCGCCTGGGCGCACGTCTGGCCCTTGTCCGGCAGCTTCTGGGCGGCCCTCGCGGCCAGCAGCGCGCAGGCCGCCTCGCCCTGCCGGGCGGTCACGGCGGCGACGAACCGCTCCGCCGTACGGGCGGGCGCGCCGGTGTCGGCGGCGCATCCTGCGACGGCGAGCGGCACGAGCAGCGCGAGCACAACGACGGCGGGCCTCATAGCCGACAGCTACCCGAAATGACGGATGAGTAGCTTGGGGCCATGGAGAGAACCGATGTCCCGCGAAGCTGGGACGAGCGAGCGACCGTGCAGACCTTCCTGACCTACGCGCGTGCCACGGCCGTGGCCAAGTGCGAAGGGCTGAGCGACGAGGCCGCGCGGAAGGCGCCGCTGCCCGACTCGCCGCTCATGACGATCGCCGGGCTGATCAGCCACCTGCGCTGGGTCGAGCACTGGTGGTTCGAAGTGGTGTTCCTCGGCGAGGACGTGGGCGCGCCGTGGTCGGAGGAGGCACCCGACATGGACTTCACGCCCGACCCCTCGCGGACGCTGGCCGATGTGGTGGACGAGTACACGCGCGCGTGCGCGGAGATCGACCGCAAGCTCGCCGACCACGACCTGGACGAGCTGTCGGCGCGCAAGGGCCGCGCCGGCCACGAGTTCACGCTGCGATGGGTGTTCGGGCACCTGATCGAGGAGACCTCGCGGCACAACGGCCATCTCGACGTGGTGCGGGAACTGCTCGACGGGGTGAAGGGCGTCTAGCCGCCCGGTCCCTGGTCACCTAGCAGCGCCCGCCGGCCTCGGCGAAGAGGCCCGGTTCCTGGTCATCTGGTACCGCCCGCCGGCTTCGGCGAAGTCGCCCGGTTCCTGGTCATCTGGTACCGCCCGACCGCTTCGGCGAAGCCGCCCGGTTCCTGATCGCCCGGCGCCGCCCGCCGGCCTCGGCCAAGCCGCCCGGTTCCTGATCGCCTGGTACCGCCCGGCCGCCTCGGCGAAGCCGCCCGACGAACGGCTCGCCGACCTGCCGGCCGGCGCGTGGCAGCGTGCGGTGGGGGCGGGCGAGCCGGACGACCCCCAGGCCGTCGCCAAGGCGGCACAGGACCATCTCGACGCTCGCGTACGTCGCGCAGGCTAGCCCGCGCGACTCGCGCGGTTTCGACCCCGTCCGCTGGGCCGCCTCGCCCGACGGCCGCGCCGACCTCTACGACGCGCGGCGCGCCCGGCATCGTCGAAGGCGTGGCGAGAGTCATCCCGGGGCCGGAAGAGGGCGAACGGCTCAAACAGGGCGAGATCCTTGCCACCACCCTGACCAACGACGCCGCTGTTCCTCCGCGCCGCCGCCGTCACCGGCATGGGCGCCCCGCTGTCCCACGCTTCGATCGTCGCGCGCGAACCCGACATCCACGCCGCCGTCGTCACCGGCAACGCCATCATGCGCATCAAGGACGGCGATCACGTCCGGGTCGACGGAGAGCGGGGAACGGTAGAGGTTCTGCCAAGTTGACCGGTCACCCCGCGCGGGACGGCCAGGATGCCAGGCATGACTGAGGAGGAACGGGAGCTGGAAGCCAGGTGCGAGGCCTACCGGAAGGCCTGCCAGGACCTCGGCAGGGTCGGGACCTGCGAACCGCGGCGGCCCGCGGACGAGAAGACACCCGCCTGATCCTGCGGCATCGGCCAGATCCACGGGAAACGCCTGACTCATCCGGTGAGACGGGGCGGCCGGACGAGGAAACGCCCGCCCGATCCGGCGGGATCGGGCGGGCGTTTCCCCACGTGTGCGAACCGGTGTGCAGGTCGCCTCTCGGCGAAAGGCGCAACACGGCTCCAGCCGAACGGTATTCCGTGAAGGCGATAGGTGAGGCCCGGGGACACTGGGCACACCGGCCACGAGGCATGTAACGCCGAGAGCCGCGCATCCATTCCCGGCTTCCGGAACCGGGGTGCTCCGCCCTCCTCGGGGGCGGGGCACCAGAAGGAAGGGACGCGAGGGAACGCCATTGGCGCCCCCGCCGGTGGGATGCGATCTATGCTGGCAAGCGCGAGATTTTGTGGGAGACTGCACTCTCGCAGGGGGCGGTAGCTCAGCCGGTCAGAGCATCGGACTCATAATCCGTGGGTCGTGGGTTCAAGTCCCACCCGCCCTACTTCTCATTACCAGTAGAAACCCCCGCCTGACCTGCACTGATGTAGGTGCGCGGGGGTTCCGCATGTCCGGCTGTCTACGGCTGACGCTGATCGTTTGCGGGGATCTGTGCCCAATGCCTGCCCACGATTGTGTGGTTCCGGTGTGTGGTTCCGGTAGATGGTGGACACATCGGTTCCGGTTCCTGCGCGACGGTTTGAAGACGCGGTTCCGGTAGCCGGGCGACAAGGTTCCGGCTGGTGTGCGACAGCAGTTCCGGTAGGTGCGCGACACCTCGAGGTGGCTTGTCGCTTGTTGTGGTTCGGCTCTTGGCTGTGGGTCGTCATTCCTGCAGC
>NZ_JBEXMT010000003.1:130752-400534 GCF_040610675.1 Nonomuraea sp. NPDC003804 | reverse complement strand
CCGGGTGTCAACGAGCTGGTCCGCGTCTACGTGGCCCAGAAGCGCAAGATCACCGACGGTGACAAGCTCGCCGGCCGTCACGGCAACAAGGGCGTCATCTCCAAGATCCTGCCCGTCGAGGACATGCCGTTCCTCGAGGACGGCACTCCCGTCGACATCATCCTCAACCCGCTGGGCGTGCCCGGCCGCATGAACGTCGGCCAGGTCCTGGAGACCCACCTCGGGTGGATCGCCGCCAGAGGCTGGGACATCTCCGGCATCGAGGAGGCGTGGGCCGAGCGGCTGCGCGACAAGGGCTTCGGCCGTGTCGAGCCGCGCACCAACGTCGCCACCCCGGTGTTCGACGGTGCCCACGAGGAGGAGATCGTCGGCCTGCTCGGCAACACCATCGCCAACCGCGACGGTGACCGCATGGTGCAGGAGACCGGCAAGGCCAAGCTGTTCGACGGCCGCTCCGGCGAGCCGTTCCCGTACCCGATCTCGGTCGGCTACATCTACATCCTCAAGCTGCTGCACCTGGTCGACGACAAGATCCACGCGCGGTCGACCGGTCCGTACTCGATGATCACCCAGCAGCCGCTGGGTGGTAAGGCGCAGTTCGGCGGCCAGCGCTTCGGTGAGATGGAGGTGTGGGCCCTCGAGGCCTACGGCGCCGCCTACGCCCTGCAGGAGCTGCTCACCATCAAGTCCGACGACGTCCTGGGCCGCGTCAAGGTCTACGAGGCGATCGTCAAGGGCGAGAACATCCCCGAACCCGGTATCCCCGAATCCTTCAAGGTCCTCATCAAGGAAATGCAGTCACTGTGCCTGAACGTCGAGGTGCTGTCCAGCGACGGCATGTCGATCGAGATGCGCGACACCGACGAGGACGTCTTCAGGGCGGCCGAGGAGCTCGGTATCGATCTGTCCCGGCGCGAGCCGAGCAGCGTGGAAGAAGTCTGAGGGGGAGATAGCACATGCTGGACGTCAACTTCTTCGACGAGCTCCGCATCGGCCTTGCCACGGCCGACGACATCCGCCAGTGGTCGCACGGCGAGGTGAAGAAGCCCGAGACCATCAACTACCGGACTCTCAAGCCGGAAAAGGACGGGCTCTTCTGCGAGAAGATCTTCGGCCCGACCCGCGACTGGGAGTGCTACTGCGGTAAGTACAAGCGCGTCCGCTTCAAGGGCATCATCTGCGAGCGCTGCGGCGTCGAGGTCACTCGCGCCAAGGTGCGTCGTGAGCGGATGGGCCACATCGAGCTGGCCGCGCCGGTCACCCACATCTGGTACTTCAAGGGCGTTCCTTCGCGCCTTGGCTACCTGCTCGACCTGGCCCCGAAGGACCTGGAGAAGGTCATCTACTTCGCGGCCTACATGATCACGCACGTCGAGACCGAGCTGCGTGACCGTGACCTGCCGTCGCTGGAGGCGAAGATCTCCGTCGAGCGGCAGCACATCGAGCAGCGCCGTGACGCCGACATCGAGGCCAGGCAGAAGAAGCTCGAGAGCGACCTGGCCGAGCTCGAGGCCGCCGGCGCCAAGGGCGACCAGCGCCGCAAGGTCCGCGAGGGCGCCGAGCGCGAGATGCGCCAGCTCCGCGACCGGGCCCAGCGCGAGCTCGACCGCCTCGACGAGGTGTGGAGCCGTTTCAAGAACCTCAAGGTCCAGGACCTCGAGGGCGACGAGATGCTCTACCGCGAGATGCGCGACCGCTTCGGCCGCTACTTCAAGGGCGGCATGGGCGCGCAGGCGATCCAGGAGCGGCTGATCAGCTTCGACCTGGACGCCGAGGCCGAGAACCTGCGCGAGACGATCCGCAGCGGCAAGGGCCAGAAGAAGGCCCGTGCCCTCAAGCGGCTCAAGGTCGTGTCGGCGTTCCTCAACACCACCAACTCGCCGCGCGGCATGGTGCTCGACTGCATCCCGGTCATCCCGCCGGACCTGCGCCCGATGGTGCAGCTCGACGGTGGCCGGTTCGCCACCTCCGACCTCAACGACCTCTACCGTCGTGTGATCAACCGGAACAACCGCCTCAAGCGACTTCTCGACCTCGGCGCCCCCGAGATCATCGTGAACAACGAGAAGCGGATGCTCCAGGAGGCCGTCGACGCGCTGTTCGACAACGGCCGCCGCGGTCGCCCGGTCACGGGCCCCGGCAACCGTCCGCTGAAGTCCCTCAGCGACATGCTGAAGGGTAAGCAGGGCCGGTTCCGCCAGAACCTGCTGGGCAAGCGAGTCGACTACTCCGGCCGTTCGGTCATCGTCGTCGGCCCGCAGCTGAAGCTGCACCAGTGCGGCCTGCCCAAGCAGATGGCGCTGGAGCTGTTCAAGCCGTTCGTGATGAAGCGTCTGGTCGACCTCAACCACGCGCAGAACATCAAGTCGGCCAAGCGGATGGTCGAGCGCGCCCGCCCCGTGGTGTGGGACGTGCTCGAAGAGGTCATCACCGAGCACCCCGTGCTGCTCAACCGCGCGCCCACGCTCCACCGTCTGGGCATCCAGGCGTTCGAGCCGCAGCTGGTCGAGGGCAAGGCCATCCAGATCCACCCGCTCGTCTGCACCGCGTTCAACGCGGACTTCGACGGTGACCAGATGGCCGTGCACCTGCCGCTGTCGGCTGAGGCCCAGGCCGAGGCTCGCATCCTGATGCTCTCGACCAACAACATCCTCAAGCCGGCCGACGGCAAGCCCGTGACGATGCCCACCCAGGACATGGTCATCGGCCTGTACTGGCTGACCACGCAGAAGGACGACGCGGTCGGCGAGGGCCGGGTGTTCGGCTCGGTGGCCGAGGCCCAGATGGCCTTCGACCGCCGCGAGCTGGAGATCCAGGCCAAGATCCAGATCCGGCTCGCCGGTGACGTCCAGCCGCCGCGCGGCTGGTCGGCTCCCGAGGGCTGGGAGGCCGGCGACCCGATCCGCCTGGAGACGACGTTCGGCCGGTGCCTGTTCAACCAGACGCTCCCGAACAACTACCCGTTCGTCAACTTCCAGGTGGGCAAGAAGCAGCTGTCCGCGATCGTCAACGAGCTGGCCGAGACCTACCCCAAGGTCGAGGTGGCCGCCTCGCTCGACGCGCTCAAGGACGCGGGCTTCCGCTGGGCGACCCGCTCCGGCGTCACGATCTCGATCGACGACGTCGTCGCGCCGCCGCGCAAGGCCGAGATCATGGAGAACTACGAGCGCCGGGCCGACAAGGTCCAGCGCGAGTACGAGCGCGGTCTGATCACCGACGAGGAGCGCCGCCAGGAGCTCATCGAGATCTGGACCCACGCCACGGCGGACGTCGAGACCGACATGGTCAACGCGTTCCCCGCGACGAACCCGGTCTGGATGATGGTCAACTCCGGCGCCCGCGGTAACAAGATGCAGGTGCGTCAGATCGCCGGTATCCGTGGTCTGGTGTCCAACACCAAGGGTGAGACGATCCCCCGGCCGATCAAGGCCTCCTTCCGCGAGGGCCTGTCGGTTCTGGAGTACTTCATCTCCACCCACGGTCAGCGGAAGGGTCTGGCCGACACCGCCCTGCGTACCGCCGACTCGGGTTACCTGACCCGTCGTCTGGTCGACGTGGCCCAGGACGTCATCGTCCGCGAGATCGACTGCGGCACCGACCGCGCGGTCCCGCTGCACGTCGGTGAGCGCGACTCGGCCGGCAACCTGGTCAAGGCGGAGAACGCCGAGTCCAACGTGCACGGCCGCATCCTCGCCGAGGACGTCGAGGTCGACGGCAAGATCATCGCCGCGACGGGTGTCGACATCAACGACACCCACGTCACGGCGCTGGTCGAGGCCGGCATCGAGACAGTCCGCACCCGCAGCGCGCTGGTGTGCGAGGCGAAGATCGGGGTCTGCGCGACCTGCTACGGCCGCTCGCTGGCCACCGGCAAGCTCGTCGACGTCGGCGAGGCGGTCGGCATCATCGCCGCCCAGTCGATCGGTGAGCCCGGCACCCAGCTGACGATGCGTACCTTCCACACCGGTGGTGTGGCGGGTGCCGACATCACCCACGGTCTGCCCCGTGTCCAGGAGCTGTTCGAGGCGCGCATCCCCAAGGGTGTCGCCCCGATCTCCGAGGCCGAGGGCCGGGTCCGCATCGACGAGACCGACAAGACCCGCAAGGTGGTGATCGTCCCCGACGACGGCTCGGAGGAGGTCGCCTACCCGGTGTCGATGCGCTCGCGTCTGCTCGTCCAGGACGGCCAGCGCGTGTCGGTGGGCACCCAGCTCATCGCCGGTGCGGTCAACCCGAACGAGGTCCTGCGCATCCTCGGCCCGCGTGCGGTGCAGCTGCACCTGGTGGCCGAGGTCCAGCAGGTCTACCGCTCGCAGGGTGTGTCGATCCACGACAAGCACATCGAGATCATCGTTCGGCAGATGCTCAAGCGCGTCAACGTGCTCGAGTCCGGTGACACCGACCTGCTGCCCGGCGAGCTCGTCGAGCGTCCGCGCTTCGAGCAGCTCAACCGCGAGACCGTCGCCGAGGGTGGCGGCCCCGCCGCCGGCCGTCCGGTCCTCATGGGTATCACGAAGGCGTCGCTGGCCACCGAGTCGTGGCTGTCGGCGGCCTCCTTCCAGGAGACCACCAGGGTCCTGACGGACGCGGCGATCCACGCCAAGTCCGACTCGCTCCTGGGCCTGAAGGAGAACGTCATCATCGGTAAGCTCATCCCGGCCGGTACGGGTATGCCCCAGTACCGCAACATCCGGGTGGAGCCGACCGAGGAGGCCAAGGCCGCGATGTACACGGTCGGCGGCTACGACGGTTCGGCTGCGGACTACACCTTCGGCACCGGCAGCGGCGAGGCCGTCCCGCTGGAGGAGTACGACTTCGGTCAGTACAACCGCTAGGCGATCAGCTCACCGGAACGCCCCGTGTCCTGTCCAGGACGCGGGGCGTTCCCGTTTTTCGCCAGATGTTCCGCTGTCCGTCACCGACGACCGGCTCTTCCCGCACGGCGCTTCCCCCGTCATGACGACGCGTCACCGCCGGATGGGTGTCCCGCAGGGCGGGGTCCTCTTCCCAGGGCACCCCCGGCCGTCGCATCTGCCACCACCCGCCGTACCGCACGGCAGGACTCTCTCCCGGGGGTCGAGGGGGCGGCAGCCGCGCCCCACGCCACGACCAGCCCGTCATCGCCAGGGGAACGCCCCGCACGGGGCGGCGGCGCCCACGTCATGACCAGCCCGCCATCGCCAGGGGATCGTCCCACGTGGCCCCCACGGGGCGGGCGTCCGCGCGTGGTGGGACCTCTTCCCGGGAGGGCCATGGCCGGCCGCGGCGGATCCGTGTGGCGGGGGTTCTCTTTCGGCGGCCGGTGCGGGCCGCCCGGGTTCCCGCTGGTCCCGGCGGTGCAGGCCGACCTCCGGTACGGCAAGCCGCCCCACGCCCCACCCTCCGCACGGGGCCGGGCTCTGCTGAGGGATACGCGTCACCGAGCGCGCGTGGCCGGGGTGCGTCACGGAAGGCCGGACAGGCGAGACGGCGTCGAGGGGGGCGCGCTTGCCGTACAGAAGGGGAAAACGTGTGGTGGAGAAGGGCCGGACAACTCGAGTGTTGCGGGTAAGCTAGACGAGGGTCTGATAAGGCCACGGCACGAATGTACGGTCACACTGGCAGTGACCGGTCGCAGTCGTTTTGACGTGCTGCGCTGGGGTGGGTAGTCTTGCCCTTCGTGCCCGTGGGTTCACGGGCCCTCATGCATGCGCTCCGACAGGCTGCGCGGCATGGTCCCTCTCCGGCGTTCGATGGCGCGGGGGCTCGTGGCTCGGCAGAGCGCGACACGCCCGACCGCGTGGGTCGGCGGGAGGGGAAAACCAGCAGGTCATGACACCGGCAGTACCTGCGAAACGCTCAACGTACGTATTACCGGCCAAGGCACGAACGGAGTGGCAGTGCCCACTATTCAGCAGTTGGTCCGCAAGGGCCGGCAGGACAAGGTCACCAAGACCAAGACTCCTGCCCTCAAGGGGAGCCCGCAGCGTCGCGGCACGTGCCAGCGCGTCTACACCACGACTCCCAAGAAGCCCAACTCGGCACTGCGCAAGGTGGCCCGTGTTCGGCTCACCAACGGCATCGAGGTCACGGCCTACATCCCCGGTGTGGGCCACAACCTGCAGGAGCACTCGATCGTGCTCGTGCGTGGCGGTCGTGTGAAGGACCTGCCGGGTGTTCGCTACAAGATCATCCGTGGTTCTCTCGACACCCAGGGCGTTCGTAACCGCAAGCAGGCCCGCAGCCGCTACGGCACCAAGAAGGAGAAGTAACCATGCCTCGCAAGGGTTCTCCTGGCCGTCGTCAGCTCATGTCTGACCCGGTGTACAGCTCGCCGCTGGTCACCGCCCTGATCAACAAGGTACTTCTGGACGGCAAGCGCTCCATCGCGCAGTCGATCGTCTACGGAGCCCTCGAGGGCTGCAAGGACAAGACCGGCAACGACCCGGTCGTCACGCTGAAGCGCGCCCTCGACAACGTCAAGCCCACTCTCGAGGTCCGCAGCCGCCGTGTCGGTGGCGCGACCTACCAGGTGCCGGTCGAGGTGCGCGCCGCGCGCAGCACCACCCTGGCCCTGCGTTGGCTGGTGCAGTACTCCCGCGCCCGCCGCGAGAAGACCATGACCGAGCGCCTCATGAACGAGCTCCTGGACGCCAGCAACGGCCTCGGGGCGAGTGTCAAGAAGCGCGAGGACACCCACAAGATGGCCGAGTCCAACAAGGCCTTCGCCCACTACCGCTGGTAACAGCGGGTTCGACGAGACGACGAGGACGCGAGAGAAGTGGCCACCACGACCGCTCTTGACCTGGCCAAGATCCGCAACATCGGGATCATGGCCCACATCGACGCGGGCAAGACCACCACGACCGAGCGCATCCTGTTCTACACCGGCATCAACTACAAGATCGGTGAAGTCCACGAGGGCGCTGCCACGATGGACTGGATGGAGCAGGAGCAGGAGCGCGGCATCACGATCACGTCTGCCGCGACGACCTGCGAGTGGCTCGACCACACCATCAACATCATCGACACTCCGGGTCACGTCGACTTCACCATCGAGGTGGAGCGCTCGCTCCGTGTCCTCGACGGTGCCGTCGCCGTGTTCGACGGTGTCGCCGGTGTCGAGCCGCAGTCGGAGACGGTGTGGCGCCAGGCTGACCGCTATGGCGTGCCGCGCATCTGCTTCGTGAACAAGATGGACCGCGTCGGCGCGGAGTTCCACCGCTGCGTCGACATGATGATCAGCCGCCTGGGCGCGACCCCGGCTGTCATCCAGCTTCCCTGGGGCGTCGAGTCCGGTTTCAAGGGCGTCATCGACCTGGTGAAGATGAAGGGTCTGCTCTGGAGCGAAGAGGCTGCCAAGGGCGAGATGTACGACACCGTCGACATCCCGGCCGAGTACGCCGACACTGCTCGTGAGTGGCGCGAGAAGCTGGTCGAGACCGTCGCCGAGAACGACGACGAGCTGATGGAGCTCTTCCTCGAGGGCAACGAGCCCACCGAGGAGCAGCTGGTCGCGGCCATCCGTCGCGCCACGCTGTCCAGCGCCATCAACCCGGTCCTGACCGGCACCGCGTTCAAGAACAAGGGTGTTCAGCCCCTGCTCGACGCGATCGTGGCCTACCTCCCCGCCCCGACCGACATCCCGGCCTTCAAGGGCCACGCGGTCAACAACGAGGACGAGGTCGTCGAGCGTCACGCGGACGTCTCTGAGCCCTTCTCCGCGCTCGCCTTCAAGATCATGAGCGACCAGCACCTGGGTCGTCTGACCTACATCCGCATCTACTCGGGCACGCTCGAGACCGGCACCGGTGTCATCAACTCGGTGAAGGGCAAGAAGGAGCGGATCGGCAAGATCTACCAGATGCACGCGAACAAGCGCGAGGAGCGCCCGTCCGCGCACGCTGGTCAGATCGTCGCCGTGATGGGTCTGAAGGACACCACCACGGGTGACACGCTCTCCGACCCGGCCAACCAGGTCGTGCTCGAGTCGATGACGTTCCCGGCCCCGGTCATCAACGTCGCGATCGAGCCCAAGACCAAGGGCGACCAGGAGAAGCTCGGCACCGCCATCCAGCGTCTGGCCGAGGAGGACCCGTCCTTCCAGGTCCGCCGTGACGAGGAGACCGGTCAGACGGTCATCTGGGGCATGGGCGAGCTTCACCTCGAGATCCTCGTCGACCGTATGCGTCGCGAGTTCAAGGTCGAGGCCAACGTCGGCCGTCCGCAGGTCGCCTACCGCGAGACCATCCGCCGCAAGGTGGAGAAGGTCGATTACACCCACAAGAAGCAGACCGGTGGTTCCGGTCAGTTCGCGCGGGTCATCATCGACCTGGAGCCGCTGGGCGACGGCAACGACGGCTACGAGTTCCAGAACAAGGTCTCGGGTGGTCGTGTCCCGAGGGAGTACATCCCCTCGGTCGACGCGGGCGCCCAGGAGGCGGCCGAGTTCGGCGTGCTGGCCGGTTACCCGATGGTGGGCGTGAAGGTGACGCTGACCGACGGTGCGGCGCACGACGTCGACTCCTCCGAAATGGCCTTCAAGATCGCCGGCTCGATGGCCTTCAAGGAGGCCGCTCGCAAGGCCGACGCCGTGCTCCTTGAGCCGATGATGGCCGTCGAGGTCACCACGCCCGAGGACTACATGGGTGACGTCATCGGTGACCTCAACGGTCGCCGCGGGCAGATCCAGTCGATGGACGAGCGCGCCGGCGCCCGTGTCATCGCCGCGCTCGTTCCGCTGTCCGAGATGTTCGGCTACGTGGGTGACCTGCGCAGCCGCACTCAGGGCCGGGCGAGCTACAGCATGCAGTTCGACTCCTACGCGGAGGTGCCTCCGGGCATCGCCAAGGAGATCGTCGCGAAGGCCCGGGGCGAATAAGCCCCCGAGTCCCGATGGCAAAGGTGGGGAGGAGATCGTCGCCCCGCTGCCAAAGGGGCCCGGGGCGAATAAGCTCCCGAGTCCCGATGGCAGAGGTGGGGAGGAGATCGTCGCCCCGCTGCCAAAGGGGCCCGGGGCGAACAGCCCTGGAGGCCCGATGGCAGAGTGGGCGGCGGTCGTCGCCCACCTTGCCGACGGGCCGGGGCGATGAGCCCGGAGACTCGCCGGTGGTCCGCCGCCGGAGAGGTCCGGGACACCCCGGTGTCCCTGGTGGGGTGGTGACGAGCCGCCCCACCGCCCAGGGGCCGGGCTAAACCCCGGGCCCGAGTGTGAAGTAAGTCAGTCAGATTCTCTAAGGAGAGAACCAGTGGCTAAGGCCAAGTTCGAGCGGACTAAGCCGCACGTGAACATCGGCACCATTGGGCACATCGACCACGGCAAGACCACTCTGACCGCGGCGATCACCAAGGTGCTCCACGAGCGTTACCCCGAGCTTAACGAGGCGACCCCGTTCGACAAGATCGACAAGGCGCCCGAGGAGAAGGCTCGTGGTATCACGATCTCCATCGCGCACGTCGAGTACCAGACCGAGAAGCGCCACTACGCTCACGTGGACTGCCCCGGTCACGCCGACTACGTGAAGAACATGATCACCGGTGCCGCTCAGATGGACGGCGCGATCCTCGTGGTCGCCGCCACCGACGGCCCGATGCCGCAGACGAAGGAGCACGTCCTCCTGGCCCGCCAGGTCGGCGTCCCCTACATCGTCGTGGCCCTCAACAAGGCCGACATGGTCGACGACGAGGAGATCCTGGAGCTCGTCGAGCTCGAGGTCCGTGAGCTGCTGTCCGCTCAGGAGTTCCCCGGCGACGACCTGCCCGTCGTTCGCGTCTCCGCTCTGAAGGCCCTCGAGGGCGACCAGAAGTGGGGCGACAGCATCATCGAGCTGATGACCGCTGTCGACGAGAACGTCCCCGAGCCGCAGCGTGACACCGACAAGCCGTTCCTGATGCCGATCGAGGACGTCTTCTCGATCACCGGTCGTGGCACCGTCGTCACCGGCCGTATCGAGCGCGGTGTCGTCAAGGTCAACGAGACGGTCGACATCATCGGCATCCGTCCGGAGAAGACCACCACCACGGTCACCGGCGTCGAGATGTTCCGCAAGCTGCTCGACGAGGGTCAGGCCGGTGACAACGTCGGTCTGCTCCTGCGCGGCATCAAGCGTGAGGACGTCGAGCGCGGCCAGTGCATCATCAAGCCGGGCACGACCACCCCGCACACCGAGTTCGAGGCCCAGGTCTACATCCTGAGCAAGGACGAGGGCGGCCGCCACACGCCGTTCTTCAACAACTACCGCCCGCAGTTCTACTTCCGTACGACGGACGTGACCGGCGTGGTGAACCTCCCCGAGGGCACCGAGATGGTCATGCCGGGCGACAACACCGAGATGCGCGTTGAGCTGATCCAGCCCATCGCCATGGAGGACGGTCTGAAGTTCGCGATCCGTGAGGGTGGCCGCACCGTCGGCGCCGGTCGCGTGACGAAGATCCTCAAGTAGCACGATCGCTGGGGCGGCGGTCGGCCCTCGGAAGGGGCCGGCCGCCGAACCACGAACCGAGCACCATCGGCTCCACGCACAGCCGTGATCTCGCAGTCACTTCGGGAACGTGACCGAAGTAACTGCCGGATCACGGAAGAAACCAGCAGATCGATTGCGTCTGCTACGTGGGGTCGGCGGGCGGTCTCCGCTCGCACTCATAGCGGCCACAGGCCGCACGATACTTTTTCAGACGACAGCGAAGGACACCGAGGCCACTATGGCGGGACAGAAGATCCGCATCCGGCTTAAGGCCTATGACCACGAGGTCATCGACAGCTCGGCCAAGAAGATCGTCGAGACGGTGACGCGGACTGGCGCGAAGGTCGCGGGCCCGGTGCCGCTGCCGACCGAGAAGAACGTGTACTGCGTCATCCGCTCGCCGCACAAGTACAAGGACAGCCGCGAGCACTTCGAGATGCGCACGCACAAGCGGCTGATTGACATCATCGACCCGACGCCGAAGACGGTCGACTCGCTCATGCGACTCGACCTCCCCGCCGGCGTCGACATTTCGATCAAGCTCTGAGGGAACGCACTGACATGGCTAAGACGATCAAGGGCGTCCTGGGCAAGAAGCTCGGCATGACCCAGGTCTTCGACGCGGACAACCGGATGGTTCCGGTGACCGTGGTCGAGGCCGGTCCGTGCGTGGTGACCAGGGTCCGCACCGCTGACAAGGACGGCTACTCCGCCATCCAGCTCGGCTTCGGGCAGGTCGACCCCCGGAAGGTCAACAAGCCGCTCGGCGACTACCTGCGTAAGCACGACATCACCCCGCGCCGTTACTTCGCGGAGATCCGCACCGACGACGCGAGCGACTACACCCTCGGCCAGGAGCTGCTGGCCGACACCTTCGAGGCCGGCCAGTTCGTCGACGTGACGGGCAAGAGCAAGGGCAAGGGCTTCGCCGGTGTCATGAAGCGGCACGGCTTCGGTGGTCTGGGTGCCTCGCACGGTACGCAGCGCAAGCACCGCTCGCCGGGTTCCATCGGTGGCTGCGCCACCCCGGGCCGCGTTTTCAAGGGTCTCCGCATGGCCGGTCGGATGGGTAACGTCCGCACCACCGTGCAGAGCCTCAAGGTTCACGCCGTGGACGCCGAGAAGGGCCTCATCCTGATCAAGGGTGCGATCCCCGGCGCCAACGGCAGCCTGGTCCTCGTCCGCACCGCTGCAAAGAAGGGGGCTGCCAAGTGACCAGCATTGACGTCCTCGACGCCAGCGGCGCGAAGACCGGCTCCGTCGACCTGCCCGAAGACATCTTCGGCGCCAAGGTCAACATCCCGCTGATCCACCAGGTGGTCGTGGCCCAGCTCGCCGCTCGCCGGCAGGGCACCCACAAGGCCAAGACCCGTGGCGAGGTCAGCGGTGGCGGCAAGAAGCCGTACCGCCAGAAGGGCACCGGTCGCGCCCGTCAGGGTTCGACCCGCGCTCCGCAGTTCGCCGGTGGTGGCACCGTCCACGGTCCGCTCCCGCGTGACTACTCGCAGAAGACGCCCAAGAAGATGAAGGCCGCCGCCCTGCGTGGCGCCCTGTCCGACCGGGCCTCCGGCGGTCGCGTGCACGTGGTCAGCGGCCTGGTCAGCGGCGAGACGCCGAAGACCAAGGCGGCTCTCGAGTCGCTGCGCAAGGTCACCGACGCCAAGACCGTTCTGGTCGTGGTCGGCGAGACCGACGAGCTGACCTGGCTGAGCCTGCGCAACGCGCCGGAGGTCCACCTGCTGGACGCCGGTCAGCTGAACACCTACGACGTGCTCGTCCACGACGACGTGGTCTTCACCCAGGAGGCCTACGACCAGGTTGTCGCGCGGCTGAGCCAGGGCGGGAAGGAAGACGCCTGATGGAGAACCCGCAGAACGTCCAGACGGCCGAGCGTAAGGGCCGCCTGGAGAGGGTTGCCGACCCGCGCGACGTCATCATCAAGCCGGTCGTCTCCGAGAAGAGCTACGGCCTGATCGACGAGAACAACAAGTACACGTTCCTGGTGAAGAAGACCGCGAACAAGACCCAGGTCAAGATCGCCGTCGAGCAGATCTTCGGGGTCAAGGTCACCAGCGTGAACACCATCAACCGGCAGGGCAAGCGCAAGCGCACCCGTACCGGCTTCGGCAAGCGTCCCGACACCAAGCGCGCGATCGTGAGCTTGGCCGAGGGCGACCGGATCGACATCTTCGGTCAGATCGGCTAGCCGATAACCAGCAAGTAAGCGCAGGCCGTACGGCCCGCGGGGGATGAGACCGCCGTGCGAAAGCGCGGCGGGCTCACCCATGTAACCGACGAAGGATGAACGAAAAAGATGGGCATCCGTAAGTACAAGCCGACGACTCCGGGTCGCCGCGGCTCGAGTGTCTCGGACTTCTCCGAGATCACCCGCAGCGAGCCGGAGAAGTCGCTGCTTGCTCCCCTTCACGGCAAGGGTGGCCGTAACGTCCACGGCCGTGTCACCGCCCGCCACCAGGGTGGTGGACACAAGCGCGCCTACCGGATCATCGACTTCCGCAGGCACGACAAGGATGGCATCCCGGCGAAGGTCGCTCACATCGAGTACGACCCCAACCGCACCGCCAACATCGCGCTGCTGCACTACGCCGACGGCGAGAAGCGCTACATCATCGCGCCGACCGGCCTCAAGCAGGGCGACAGGATCGAGAACGGCCCCGCGGCCGACATCAAGCCGGGCAACTGCCTGCCGCTGCGCAACATCCCGACCGGTACCTTCATCCACGCGGTGGAGCTCCGTCCGGGCGGCGGCGCCAAGCTCGGTCGTTCCGCCGGCGCGCAGATCCAGCTCCTCGCCAAGGAGGGCCAGTACGCCACGCTGCGTATGCCGTCCGGTGAGATGCGCATGGTCGACGTCCGTTGCCGCGCGACGGTTGGTCAGGTCGGCAACGCCGAGCAGGCCAACATCAACTGGGGCAAGGCCGGTCGTATGCGGTGGAAGGGCAAGCGCCCGACCGTTCGTGGTGTGGCCATGAACCCCGTCGACCACCCGCACGGTGGTGGTGAGGGCAAGACCTCCGGTGGTCGCCACCCGGTCAACCCCAAGGGCAAGCCCGAGGGCCGTACCCGTCAGGCGAACAAGGCCAGTGACAGGCTGATCATCCGCCGTCGGTCCAAGAAGAAGCGGTAGGAGCAGCCGAAATGCCACGTAGCCTTAAGAAGGGCCCCTTCGTGGACGAGCACCTTCAGAAGAAGGTGGACGTCCAGAACGAGAAGGGCACCAAGAACGTCATCAAGACGTGGTCGCGTCGATCCATGATCGTGCCCGACATGCTCGGCCACACGATCGCCGTTCACGACGGCCGCAAGCACGTCCCGGTGTTCGTCACCGAGTCGATGATCGGTCACAAGCTCGGTGAGTTCGCCCCCACGCGGACCTTCCGCAGCCACGTCAAGGAAGACCGCCGCAGCCGGCGGTAAGCGCCTTTCGAAGCATCAGAGGAGTAAGCGATGGAAGCCAGGGCTCAGGCGCGGTTCGTCCGTGTCACGCCCCAGAAGGCCCGCCGCGTGGTGGACCTTATTCGCGGGCTGCCCGCTTCGGAGGCGCAGGCCGTACTGCAGTTCGCCAGCCAGGCGGCTAGCGAGCCGATCTACAAGGTGCTCTCGAGCGCGATGGCGAACGCTGAGCACAACTTCAAGCTCGACCCGCAGACGCTCGTCGTGAGCCGCGCGTGGGTCGACGAGGGCCCGACGCTGAAGCGGTTTCGTCCGCGTGCCCAGGGTCGCGCCTATCGGATCAACAAGCGGACCAGCCACATCACCGTGATCGTGGAGTCCCGCGAGCCGAAGGGAAGGACCCGATAGTGGGCCAGAAGGTTAACCCGCACGGGTTCCGCCTCGGCATCACGACCGACTTCAAGAGCCGGTGGTACGCCGACAAGCTGTACAAGTCGTACGTCGCTGAGGACGTGGCGATCCGTCGCATGCTGCAGAAGGGCATGGAGCGGGCCGGCATCTCCAAGGTCGAGATCGAGCGTACGACCGACCGCGTCCAGGTCGACATCCACACCGCGCGTCCCGGCATCGTCATCGGTCGCCGTGGCGCCGAGGCCGACCGCATCCGCGGTGACCTGGAGAAGCTGACCAAGAAGCAGGTCCAGCTCAACATCCTCGAGGTCAAGAACCCCGAGATCGACGCCCAGCTCGTCGCGCAGGGCGTGGCCGAGCAGCTCTCCAGCCGTGTCTCCTTCCGCCGCGCCATGCGCAAGGCGATGCAGTCGGCCATGAAGAGCGGCGCCAAGGGCATCAGGGTCGCCTGCTCCGGTCGTCTGGGCGGCGCCGAGATGTCGAGGTCGGAGTTCTACCGCGAGGGTCGTGTGCCGCTGCACACGCTGCGCGCGGACATCGACTTCGGCTTCTACGAGGCCCGCACCACCTTCGGCCGCATCGGCGTGAAGGTGTGGATCTACAAGGGTGAGGCTCCGACCAGCCGCGCCGAGCGTGAGGCGGCTGCCGCCGGTGCTCGCGCCGGCCAGCGTCGCGACCGTGACGACCGTCGCGGTGGCGGCGAGCGTCCGCGTCGTGGCGGCGCCGGCGGCGCTCGCCGTGGCGGTGGCCGCGGAGACCGTGCCCCCAGGAATGAGGCGGCCTCCCAGGCTGCCCCCGAGACCGGCCCGGCTGCGCAGCCGGGTGCTGAAGGGAGCTGACCATGCTGATCCCGCGCAGGGTCAAGCACCGCAAGCAGCACCGGCCTGACCGCAGCGGAGCCGCCAAGGGCGGCACCAGGGTCGTGTTCGGCGAGTTCGGCATCCAGGCGGTTGAGCACGCCTACGTGACCAACCGTCAGATCGAGTCGGCTCGTATCGCCATGACCCGTCACATCCGCCGTGGCGGCAAGGTGTGGATCAACATCTATCCCGACCGTCCGCTCACCAAGAAGCCCGCCGAGACCCGCATGGGTTCCGGTAAGGGTTCGCCGGAGTGGTGGATCGCGAACGTCAAGCCTGGGCGCGTGATGTTCGAGCTGTCCGGCGTCGCCGAGCCCATCGCTCGCGAGGCGCTGCAGCGCGCGATCCACAAGCTTCCGATGAAGTGCAAGATTGTTAAGCGTGAAGTGGGTGAGGCGTGATGGCTAAGGGCCTGACCGCCGGAGAGCTGCGGCTCGAGGACCAGGACACCCTGGTCCAGAAGCTGAAGGAGGCGAAGGAGGAGCTGTTCAACCTCCGCTTCCAGGCGGCGACCGGTCAGCTGGAGAGCCACGGGCGGCTGCGCGCCGTCCGCCGCGAGATCGCCCGTATCTACACCGTGATGCGCGAGCGGGAGCTCGGCATTGTCACGGTCGAGAAGGAGACGAGCGATGTCTGAGGCAACCGAGAAGACCGCGCGGAACTACCGCAAGACCCGTGAGGGCCTGGTCGTCAGCGACAAGATGGACAAGACCGTCGTCGTCGCCGTCGAGGACCGCGTGAAGCACCCGCTGTACGGCAAGGTCATCCGCCGTACGACCAAGTACAAGGCGCACGACGAGGCCAACGCCTGCGGCGTCGGCGACCGCGTCCTCCTCATGGAGACCCGGCCGCTGTCCGCCACCAAGCGCTGGCGGGTCGTCGAGGTGCTTGAGAAGGCCAAGTAAGGTCTTCCACATAGATGCGCGCCTCGTGGGGGGTGGAGACACCCCCCATGACGGCGTCCAAGGACGCGGGGGCTCCGCGCGGTGGCCGTGCCTGAGGGTACGGCGCCCGTCCGGGACAAGCCCTCGCGTCGCCTGCGGTGCGGCCCCTTCGGGGTTGTGGCCGGAGGACCAAGACCATACAGAGTTCCGCCAGGCTCAGCGATGAGAACCGGCGGAGACCAACAGGAGTTGACGTGATCCAGCAGGAGTCGCGACTCAAGGTCGCCGACAACACGGGTGCCAAGGAGATCCTCTGCATCCGTGTTCTCGGTGGCTCGGGTCGACGCTACGCGGGAATCGGCGACGTCATCGTCGCCACGGTGAAGGACGCTCTTCCCGGCAGCACTGGTGTGAAGAAGGGCGACGTCGTCAAGGCCGTCGTCGTCCGTACGGTGAAGGAGCGTCGTCGTCCTGACGGCTCCTACATCCGTTTCGACGAGAACGCCGCCGTCATCATCAAGGACAGCGGTGACCCTCGCGGCACTCGTATCTTCGGCCCGGTGGGCCGCGAGCTGCGCGACAAGAAGTTCATGCGCATCATCTCGCTCGCCCCGGAGGTGCTGTGATGGCGAAGCTGCACGTGAAGAAGGGTGACCTGGTTCAGGTCATCGCCGGCAAGGACAAGGGTGCCAAGGGTCGGGTCATCTCGGCGAACCCGCGCGAGGACCGCGTGGTCGTCGAGGGCGTCAACATGATCAAGAAGCACTCGAAGGAGAACCTCAACGGTCCTCGCGGCGCCAAGCAGGGCGGCGTGGAGACCATGGAGGCTCCCATCCACGTGAGCAACGTCAAGAAGCTCAAGGATGACAGCAAGCCTGCCAAGAAGGCCGAGGCGAAGGCCGACGAGTCGGGTGAGGACAACTGATGACTGCCACGACTACTGAGACCGAGCGTCCCACGCCGCGCCTCAAGACGAAGTACCGCGAGGAGATCCTCGCGAAGCTTCGTGAGGAGTTCGGCATCGAGAACGTCATGCTCGTGCCCGGCCTGACCAAGATCAAGGTCAACATGGGTGTCGGCGAGGCGGCTCGTGACTCGAAGCTCATCGAGGGCGCTGTTCGCGACCTGACCGTCATCACCGGTCAGAAGCCGGCCGTCGTCCGCGCCCGCAAGTCCATCGCGCAGTTCAAGCTGCGTGAGGGCATGCCGATCGGCGCGCACGTCACGCTGCGCGGCGACCGCATGTGGGAGTTCCTCGACCGGCTGCTCTCGCTGGCGCTGCCCCGCATCAGGGACTTCCGCGGCCTTTCGCCCAAGCAGTTCGACGGCAACGGCAACTACACCTTCGGTCTGACCGAGCAGGTCATGTTCCACGAGGTCGACCCGGACAAGGTCGACCGGCCGCGTGGCATGGACATCACGATCGTGACCACAGCGAAGAACGACGACCAGGGCCGGGCGCTGCTGAAGCTCCTCGGGTTCCCCTTCAAGGAGGCCTGATCATGGCGAAGAAGTCGCTGATCGCCAAGGCGGGGCGGAAGCAGAAGTTCGAGGTTCGCGCCTACACGCGTTGCTCGCGTTGCGGCCGTCCGCGCGCCGTCTACAAGAAGTTCGGCCTGTGCCGCGTGTGCTTCCGCGAGATGGCGCACCGGGGCGAGCTGCCGGGCATCACCAAGTCCAGCTGGTGACATCTTTCCGCTAGGGTGCTCCCTCTCCTGGAGGGAGCACCGAGTGGAGGATGGCATCCTTCTGTAGGGCGTTTCGCACGCCCTGTCAGGGGCTTCGGGGTTCGTCCCCGCCGAGCCGTACGAGAAATATCAACCGGGCGCTGTTCCAAGCGCCCATGACCGCGCCGAAGGTCCACCGGTAGAGCTCTGCTTCACCGACTGGAAACCGCGGCGAGGAAGGCCGTTGGCCATGACGATGACCGACCCGATCGCAGACATGTTGACACGTCTGCGCAACGCGAACTCGGCATATCACGACTCCGTGACGATGCCGTATTCGAAGATCAAGGCGCACATCGCCGAGATCCTCCAGCAGGAGGGTTACATCCAGTCTTGGACCGTCGAGGACGCCAAGGTCGGAAAGAACCTCGTGGTGGAGCTCAAGTTCGGGCCGAGCCGTGAGCGTTCGCTCGCGGGGCTGCGCCGGGTTTCCAAGCCCGGGCTGCGTGTTTACGCGAAGAAGGACAACCTGCCTCGAGTCCTGGGCGGACTGGGTGTCGCGATCATCTCGACGTCCGGTGGCCTCATGACCGACAAGCAGGCCGGCAAGCGTGGTGTGGGCGGGGAAGTCCTCGCCTACGTTTGGTAACGAGGGGAGGACTACAGCATGTCGCGAATCGGACGGCTGCCCATCCCTGTACCGAGCGGCGTCGACATCACGATCGACGGCCAGGATGTCCAGGTCAAGGGCCCGAAGGGCACGCTTTCGCACACGGTCGCTGAGCCCATCACGGTGGCTCGCGACGAGGACGGCGCCATCGCCGTCTCCCGGCCCAACGACGAGAACAAGGTCCGCGCTCTGCACGGCCTGTCTCGGACGCTGATCGCCAACATGGTGGCCGGTGTCACCCAGGGTTACTCCAAGACTCTGGAGATCGTCGGTGTCGGTTACCGCGTCGCGGCCAAGGGCCCGACGCAGCTCGAGTTCGCTCTGGGCTTCAGCCACCCGGTGATCGTGGACGCCCCCGAGGGCATCTCCTTCCGCGTCGAGAAGCCGACCCTGTTCCACGTGGACGGCATCGACAAGCAGAAGGTCGGCGAGGTCGCCGCCAACATCCGCAAGCTGCGCAAGCCCGACCCCTACAAGGGCAAGGGTGTGCGTTACCAGGGCGAAGTGATCCGCCGCAAGGTCGGAAAGGCTGGTAAGTAGGCATGGCTCCCAAGACTGCGTACAGCAAGCACACGGCTGCTCGCACCGTCTCGCGGGCCCGCCGTCACGGCCGCGTCCGCAAGAAGGTCGTCGGTACGGCCGAGCGTCCCCGCCTGGTCGTCAACCGCTCGACCCGTCACATGTTCGTGCAGATCGTGGACGACAACCTCGGCCACACGCTGGTCAGCGCCTCCACCATGGACGCCAGCCTGCGCACGCTCGAGGCTGACAAGACCGAGAAGGCCAAGAAGGTCGGCGAGCTCCTCGCTCAGCGGGCCAAGGAAGCCGGGATCACCAAGGTCGTCTTCGACCGCGGTGGCAACCGCTACGCGGGTCGCATCGCGGCTCTCGCGGACAGCGCTCGCGAAGGCGGGCTCGAGTTCTGATGAGGGCGCGAGGATCTGAACTAATGGCTACTGAGAAGAGGAACCACTGATGGCTGCAGCTCCGCGTCGCGGTGGCGGCACCGGTGGCGAGCGGCGGGACCGTCGTGACGATCGCCGCGGCGGCGCCGCCGACAAGGGCGTCTCGTACATCGAGCGCGTCGTAAAGATCAACCGAGTGGCCAAGGTCGTGAAGGGTGGTCGTCGCTTCAGCTTCACCGCCCTGGTTGTCGTCGGTGACGGCAACGGCCTGGTCGGCGTCGGTTACGGCAAGGCCAAGGAAGTCCCCGCGGCCATCGCCAAGGGTGTCGAGGAGGCGAAGAAGCACTTCTTCCGCGTTCCCCGCATCCAGGGCACCATCCCGCACACCGTGCAGGGTGAGGAGGCGGCCGGTGTCGTCTTCCTGCGTCCGGCTTCCGCCGGTACCGGTGTCATCGCCGGTGGCCCGGTGCGCGCCGTTCTGGAGTGCGCCGGCATCCACGACGTCCTGTCCAAGTCGCTCGGCTCGGACAACCCGATCAACATCGTGCACGCCACCGTGGCTGCGCTGAAGGGCCTGTCCACGCCCGAGGCGATCGCCGCCCGTCGTGGCCTGGCGATCGAGGACGTCGCTCCCACGGCGATGCTGAAGGCTCGGGCCGAGGGCCTGGCCGAGGCTGCCGCGGCGGCGAAGGCGGTGAGCTAGTCATGGCACGCCTGAAGATCACTCAGGTTCGCTCGAAGATCGGTGGCAAGCAGAACCAGCGTGACTCGCTGCGTTCGCTTGGCCTGAAGCGAATCGGCGATGTCGTCGTCAAGGAGGACCGCCCCGAGATCCGTGGGATGGTCGCCGTGGTGACGCACCTCGTCGAGGTGGAAGAGGTCGACTAGTCATGACTGACAAGGCTCCGCTGAAGATCCACGACCTGCGTCCCGCCAAGGGCGCCAACAAGGCCAAGATCCGTAAGGGTCGCGGCGAGGCGTCCAAGGGTAAGACGGCCGGTCGTGGTACCAAGGGCACGACGGCGCGGACCACGGTTCCCCTCGGTTTCGAGGGTGGCCAGATCCCGCTGCAGCGTCGTCTGCCGAAGTTCAAGGGCTTCTCCAACGCCCTGTTCAAGACGACCTACCAGGTCGTCAACCTGGACAAGATCGGTGAGCTGTTCCCCGAGGGTGGCGAGGTCACCGTCGACTCGCTGGTCGCCAAGGGCGCTGTCCGCAAGAACCAGCCGGTCAAGGTCCTCGGCACCGGTGAGATCTCCGTCGCGGTGAACGTGCAGGCGCACGCCTTCTCGGGTTCCGCCAAGGAGAAGATCGCCGCTGCCGGTGGGTCCGTTACCGAGCTGTAAGTGCCATTACGAGGCACGGGGGTCCTGACAATGGGCTCCCGTGCCTGTAGTGCGTTAGAGTTCGCGAGACGGCAGGGTTCTGTCCTGCTCGACGCCTGACCTTGAGACTCAGATGGCTGATCCCCGCACCATCGCAGACCCATACCGCCATCACGGCGTGCTGGAGGGACCGTGCTGACCGCGTTTACCCGGGCGTTCCGGACGCCGGACCTGCGCAAGAAGTTGCTCTTCACTCTGGGCATCATCGCGCTGTTCCGCCTCGGCTCGGTTCTTCCGACACCGGGTGTTCACACCGAGAACATTCGCACCTGTCTCGCGCAGGCTCAAGCCGGCGAGTCCGGCAACATCTACGGCATGGTGCAGCTGTTCAGCGGCGGCGCCTTGCTGAAGCTGTCGGTGTTCGCGCTCGGCATCATGCCGTACATCACCGCGAGCATCATCCTGCAGCTACTGGTCGTGGTCATCCCGCGCCTGGAAGCCCTCAAGAAGGAGGGCCAGGCCGGTCAGACGAAGATCACACAGTACACCCGGTATCTCACCATCGGCCTCGGCGTCCTGCAGTCGACCGCCTTCATCGCGCTGGCGCGCTCCGGGCAGCTGTTCGACTGCAACCTGCCGATCCTGCTGGAGCCCGACAACGTCTTCCACATCGTGACGATGGTCATCGTCATGACGGCCGGCACCTCGGTCATCATGTGGCTCGGTGAGCTCATCACCGACCGCGGCGTCGGCAACGGCATGTCGATCCTCATCTTCACGCAGGTCGTCGCGGTCTTCCCGGCCGAGCTCCTGAACATCTTCCGCGCCAACCCGTTCACCTTCGCCGTGGTGATGGTGGTCGGCATCTTCATGATCGCCGCGGTCGTCTTCGTGGAGCAGGCCCAGCGCCGGATCCCCGTGCAGTACGCCAAGCGCATGGTCGGCCGCCGGATGTACGGCGGCACCTCGACCTACATCCCGCTGAAGGTGAACCAGGCCGGCATCATCCCGGTCATCTTCGCCTCCTCGCTGCTGTACCTGCCGAACCTGCTGGTGAACCTCTTCGCGCGCACCAGCGAGAACCCGAACCCCGTGGTCGAGTGGATCCAGCGCAACATGGTCACCGGCGACACACCGATCTACATGGTCACCTTCTTCGTGCTGATCGTTTTCTTCACGTACTTCTACGTGTCGATTACGTTCAACCCCGCTGAAGTCGCCGACAACATGAAGAAGTACGGTGGGTTCATCCCGGGCATCCGTCCGGGTCGGCCTACGGCCGAGTACCTGAACTTCGTTCTGACTCGTCTCACCGCTCCCGGTGCGCTCTACCTCGGCCTCATCTCGATGGTGCCGATCATCGCGCTGGCGATCTCGGGGGCCAGCCAGAACTTCCCGTTCGGAGGGACGAGCATCCTGATCATGGTTGGTGTCGGCCTTGACACGGTGAAGCAGATCGAGAGCCAGCTGCAGCAGCGCAACTACGAAGGTTTCCTGCGGTAGTGCGTCTCGTTCTGGTCGGGCCCCCCGGAGCGGGTAAGGGGACACAGGCCCAGTTCATCGCATCGAACCTGTCCATCCCGAAGATCTCGACAGGTGACATCTTCCGTGCCAACGTCTCGGGCGGCACGGAGCTCGGCAAGCTCGCCAAGACCTACATGGACCGCGGCGACCTCGTGCCCGACGAGGTCACCATCGCCATGGTCCGCGACCGCCTGTCGGAGGAGGACGCCCAGGACGGCTTCCTGCTCGACGGCTTCCCTCGCAACGTCCCTCAGGCGGAGATCCTCCGCGACATGCTGAAGGACTGGGAGCAGAAGCTCGACCTGGTCCTGGAGCTCGTGGTCGACGACGAGGAGGTCGTCCGCCGTCTGGCGGGCCGGCGCACCTGCAGCCAGTGCGGTCGCATCTGGCACGTCGAGTTCGACGACAAGAGGGACGACATCTGCGACGTCTGCGGCGGCACGCTGTTCCAGCGTGACGACGACAAGGAGGAGACCGTCAGGCACCGCCTGGAGGTCTACCAGCAGCAGACCTCCCCGCTGATCCGCTTCTACGCCGAAGAGGACATCCTGGTCGGCGTCGACGCGACGGGACCTGTCGAAGAGGTCACCCAGCGGGCGATGAAGGCGATCCGGCCCTACGCCGGTTAGGACGACCGCCCCGATAACGCCGACCCTGCCGATCAGGGTCGGCGTTATTCATGTGAGGCGACCTGCGTGAGCTGCCCGAACGAGAGGGACGTCGGTTCTCGCGAGTATTGCGTGATCAGCCCCGCTGTGGGGGAATTGGGCTTCAGTGTTCGCCCGTTGAACCACCCTGGGGGGTGTCGAACTTGTTCAGAAAGAACAGACATGGAATCCAGATCAAGTCGCCGGAGCAGCTGGAGAAGATGCGGGCGGCCGGTCTGGTGGTCGGGCGGACGCTGGATCTGCTGAAGCGGTCGGTCGAGCCGGGCATGACGCCGCTCGACCTGGACGCGATCGCCGAGAAGGCGATCAGGGGCGAGGGCGCGATCCCGTCGTTCAAGGGTTACCAGGGCTTTCCCGCGACGATCTGCGCGTCCGTCAACCACGAGGTGGTGCACGGCATCCCGTCCAACGAGCGCAAGCTGCGCGAGGGCGACATCATCTCCATCGACTGTGGCGCCATCCTCGACGGGTGGCACGGCGACTCGGCGGTGACCGTACCGGTGGGGGAGGTCTCGCCGGCGCTCGCGGAGCTGATGCGGGTGACGGAGGAGGCCATGTGGCGCGGCATCGCCGCGCTCGGCGTCGGCCGCCACCTGTCGGACATCGGGTACGAGGTGGAGAAGTACGTCAGGTCCCAGGGCAGGTACGGCATCCCGCAGGAGTACGGCGGCCACGGCATCGGCACCGAGATGCACATGGACCCCTGGGTGGCCAACCACGGGCGCCCGGGCCGCGGCCCCGCCCTCGAGGCCGGGATGTGCCTGGCGATCGAGCCCATGGTGAACCTGGGTACGGCCCGCACCCGCGTGCTGGACGACGACTGGACCGTCGTCACGATCGACGGTAAGGCGTCCGCACACTTCGAACACAGCGTCGCCGTGACACATAATGGACCTTGGGTGCTTACCGCTCTCGATGGGGGCAAGGAGCGCCTTTCACAACTGCTGAGCTGAGGCGGGAAGTGGTGAGGATGGCGCAGAGCCCCGAAATGCGTGCATCGGACGTCGACCGCGATCGGGTGGCGGCCATCCTCCGCGAACACACCGCGCAGGGCCGGATCACGGTCGAGGAGTTCAACGAGCGGCTGGAGCAGGTCTACCAGAGCAAGACCTACGGCGAGCTCGCGCGGGTCACCGCCGATCTGCCGGAGGTCGACCTGCGGGCGCAGGCCGCCCGTCTTCCCGCCACTCCCGCGCAGTCGGGGATGCACTCCGGCATGAAGGGCGCCTGGGCCGCCTGGGCGTCGGCGGTGGCGGTCACGTCGGTGATCTGGCTGCTGACCGACTTCGGCGGCTACTTCTGGCCGATGTGGGTCGCCGGCCCCTGGGGCGCGTTGCTCCTGGTCAGCAGCATTTTCGGCAATCATCGGAAATGACCCGATCTGTGCACTAGTGCACTGTGTGGATTTGTGCGCGGAAGGCCCGGCGGCTGCTTCCTAACGTGAGTGTCACATCGCTCACAGGAGGAAGAACATGCGAAAGATTCTCATTGCAGCAGCCATTACCGGCTCCGCCCTGACGGGTCTGGCCGTCGCCCCCGCCGCCCAGGCGGCGACCACACAGGCCGGCGGCTGGGGGAAGTACTTCTCCAGCGACGGCAGCGCCTACACCTACGGCACGTCCTTCTCGTCGCACGGCAAGGTCTACACCAAGTGGTACGGCCAGGAGAAGTCCGGCGGCAAACACGGCTACGTGTGGTTCGAGTACTACAAGGGCGGCAGCTGGCACAAGTTCGCCCAGGGCTGGGACGGCAAGCACTCCAGCGCCTGGAGCGACCAGGGGATCAAGAAGGTCTACACCTACACGTGCTACGGCGCCTCCAAGTTCGACAACTGCGGCAGCAAGCACCGCATCTACTGAGAAACACCGCGCGCACGACGCGCATCTCTGGGGGGCTCTGGACGTGAGGAGGCCCGCCGGTGACACCGTCACCGGCGGGCCTTCGCCGTTTCCTCTGTCCTGTTCCTCTGTCCTGGTACGGCAGGCAAGACCCAGTCTTTACCGCTGGTCGTATTTGGCGGTGATCACGCCGGGTAGATGCTCTTTGACGATGGATCTGTCGCCGCCCGGCGCGGTGTGATCACCGGTCACGGTCAATGCCTGCGACCCGGCCGGTGGCATCCCACCGCGATCCGCACACGGGCGGGGGCGGCCCGCCGACGGCGGGCTCCGCCCTCCCGGTGGTGACCGGCCGTGCTGCTCGCGGTGGACACCTTCGACCGTCGTCACCTGGAGAAGCGTCCTCGACACGACGACGCTCCATGAGCACGTGCCCGCCCGGTTTCGCGTGTCGGCGGCTGCTGGGGCCGGGCGGGCACGTCTGCGGGGGACCTGCGCCTCGGCTCGCGTGGCGGCGGATCCACCGTGGATCTGGGGTAACCTTGGGCATGGTTGTGTCAGGACACCTGGCATGGGCGTTTCGCATTTTCCCGCTAGGTGTCGTACACTCCTTAGTCGGCTCACTATGGCCATCCTGTGTTGGCGGTCTCGCAGACCGCCGCTCTCATCCGATACAGGTGGTCGCGGCTGCTTAGTGACCGATACCTCAGACGACCGATCAGTGAAACGCGAGGGACATGGCCAAGAAAGACGGCGCCATCGAGATCGAGGGCACTGTGGTTGAGTCGCTCCCGAACGCGATGTTCAGGGTGCAACTCGACAACGGCCATAAGGTCCTGGCCCACATCAGCGGACGGATGCGGATGCACTACATCCGGATCCTGCCCGACGACCGGGTAGTCGTAGAACTGAGCCCTTACGACCTGAGTCGTGGGCGGATCGTCTACCGATACAAGTAAAACGTCTGAGGATCACGAAGGACTATGAAGGTTAAGCCGAGCGTCAAGAAGATCTGCGACAAGTGCAAGGTGATCCGCCGGCACGGTCGCGTCATGGTGATCTGCGACAACCTGCGCCACAAGCAGCGCCAGGGCTAGTCGCGAAGGCTTCTCCGAGTCCGCCCCTTGATCGGGAGCGGGCTCGACGCATGAGAAGCCTGAGTCAGTAAGCGCGTTTCACACCCACGCGAGTGGGACACCCCCGGTCGGAGGCCGGGGCCCTCACCCCGGGCATGGGGAGGGGAGTGGGGCGCAAGACCTCCGCCACTGTGAAGGAGAATGCCCGACCATGGCTCGCCTGGTTGGCGTCGACCTCCCCCGCGAGAAGCGGCTGGAGATCGCTCTCACCTACATCTACGGAATCGGCCGCACCCGCGCCCTGGAGATCCTCCAGGCCACCGGCGTCAGCGGCGACCTGCGTGTGCACCAGCTCACCGACGCTGAGCTCGTCCCGATGCGTGACTACATCGAGGCGAACTTCAAGATCGAGGGTGACCTGCGCCGCGAGGTCCAGGCCGACATCCGCCGCAAGATCGAAATCGGCTGCTACCAGGGCATCCGTCACCGCAAGGGTCTGCCCGTCCACGGCCAGCGCACCCAGACCAACGCGCGCACCCGTAAGGGCAAGAAGAAGACCGTCGCCGGTAAGAAGAAGCCCGGTAAGAAGTAGTCCGCGCAGCTGTCGGACCGAAGACCTCAGGAGTGAAGGCAAGGAATGCCTCCTAAGAGCCGCCAGGGTGCGCCGAAGAAGGTGCGCCGCAAGGAAAAGAAGAACGTCGCTCACGGCCACGCGCACATCAAGAGCACGTTCAACAACACGATCGTTTCGATCACCGACCCGAACGGGAACGTGATCTCCTGGGCCAGCGCCGGCCACGTGGGTTTCAAGGGCTCCCGTAAGTCCACCCCGTTCGCCGCTCAGATGGCCGCGGAGAACGCCGCTCGCCGCGCCATGGAGCACGGCATGCGCAAGGTCGACGTCTTCGTCAAGGGCCCCGGCTCCGGCCGTGAGACCGCGATCCGTTCGCTGCAGGCGACCGGCCTCGAGGTCGGCTCGATCCAGGACGTGACCCCGGTTCCGCACAACGGCTGCCGTCCGCCGAAGCGCCGCCGCGTCTGACACCCAGGAGATAGACAGAAATGGCTCGTTACACGGGTGCGGACTGCAAGCTCTGCCGTCGCGAGAAGACCAAGCTCTTCCTCAAGGGCAGCAAGTGCGAGTCCGCGAAGTGCCCCATCGAGATCCGTCCTTACCCGCCGGGTGAGCACGGTCGCGGCCGTCCCAAGGAGTCTGAGTACCAGCTCCAGCTTCGTGAGAAGCAGAAGACCCGCCGCATCTACGGCGTCCTCGAGAAGCAGTTCCGCAACTACTACGAGGAAGCCAACAAGAAGGGCGGCAAGACCGGCGAGAACCTTCTCCAGATCCTGGAGAGCCGTCTCGACAACGTGGTCTACCGCGCCGGTTTCGCCCAGTCGCGCGACGCCGCTCGCCAGCAGGTCCGTCACGGCCACATCCTGGTGAACGGCAAGAAGGTCGACATCCCGTCGTACCGCGTCCGCGAGCACGACATCGTCGAGGTCCGCGAGAAGGCCGTCAACCTGATGCCGTACGAGGTCGCCAAGGCGACCGCGGGCGACAGGACGGTCCCGGCGTGGCTCGGCGTCGTGCCGGAGAAGCTCCGCGTCCTGGTTCACCAGCTGCCGGTTCGCCAGCAGATCGACACCCAGGTCCAGGAGCAGCTGATCGTCGAGCTCTACTCCAAGTAGGCCGTACGGGCGGCGTGCCCCTCGCGGGCGCGCCGCCACTGCTCGCTTCGGCGGGCGTCTTCCCTCGTGGATGGGATTCCCTGTCCGCGAGGGTCAAATGGGGTACGGCATGCCGTACCCCATTTAGGCTGTTCATCGGAGTGGTGTCATATAGCGGGCGCCACACGACAAGGGGAGATCCCGAAACATGCTGATCGCTCAGCGTCCGACTCTTCTCGAAGAGTCGATCGACGAGACCCGGTCCAAGTTCGTCATCGAGCCGCTGGAGCCGGGCTTCGGCTACACCATCGGCAACTCGCTGCGCCGCACGCTGCTGTCGTCCATCCCGGGCGCGGCCGTGACGAGCATCCGCATCGAGGGCGTCCTGCACGAGTTCTCGACCGTTCCCGGGGTGAAGGAAGACGTCACCGACATCATCCTCAACCTCAAGGAACTGGTCGTCTCCTCGGAGCACGACGAGCCCGTCGTGATGTACCTGCGCAAGCAGGGCCCCGGCGAGGTCACCGCCGCCGACATCGCGCCGCCGGCCGGTGTCGAGGTGCACAACCCCGACCTGCGCATCGCCACGCTGAACGGCAAGGCGAAGCTGGAGATGGAGCTGACCGTCGAGCGCGGTCGCGGCTACGTCTCCGCCGCGCAGAACAAGCAGCCGGGCCAGGAGATCGGTCGCATCCCGATCGACTCCATCTACTCCCCGGTGCTCAAGGTCACCTACAAGGTCGAGGCCACCCGTGTCGAGCAGCGCACCGACTTCGACCGGCTGATCCTCGACGTCGAGACCAAGGCCGCGATGAAGCCCCGCGACGCGGTGGCCTCCGCGGGCAAGACCCTCGTCGAGCTGTTCGGCCTGGCCCGTGAGCTCAACGTCGAGGCCGAGGGCATCGACATCGGCCCGTCGCCGACGGACGCGGCGCTCGCCGCCGACCTGGCGCTGCCGATCGAGGAGCTCAACCTCACGGTCCGCTCCTACAACTGCCTCAAGCGCGAGGGCATCCACACCGTGGGTGAGCTCGTGGCCCGCAGCGAGCAGGACCTGCTCGACATCAGGAACTTCGGCGCCAAGTCGATCGAAGAGGTCAAGCAGAAGCTGCACGAGATGTCGCTGGCGCTCAAGGACTCCCCGCCCGGGTTCGACCCGAGCGCGGTGGCCGGCGGCGGCTACGACGACGACGACAGCGCGTACGTCGAGACCGAGCAGTACTAGCAGGCCGAGGGCGAGGGACCAGGTCCCTCGCCCGAACCGCGGGGGCGCCGCCCTCGCGGCCCCGGCGATCCGGGCCCCTGGAAGCGGGAGCTCCGGATGGGGCGGGAGTCTGGACGACCAGACGTCGCCACCGCCGGGGACCATGCGGCCCGGAACCTTCCGGGCCGGCGCAGCTGGATATCGCGGGCCTCCTGCGGGAGGCCTGGCGGCTCGACTCCGGTACCTGACACGGCCGGGGCGGGTTCACTCTCAAGGAGAACGCAATGCCCAAGCCCACCAAGGGTGCACGTCTTGGCGGCAGCCCGGCTCACGAGCGGCTGATCCTGGCGAACCTCGCCACGGACCTGTTCCGCCACGGCCGCATCACCACCACCGTGGCCAAGGCCAAGCGCGTCCGCCCGCTGGCGGAGCGCCTCATCACCAAGGCCAAGAAGGGCGACATCCACAACCGTCGCCAGGTGCTGACCGTCGTCAAGGACAAGGGCGTCGTCCACCACCTCTTCACCGAGATCGCGACGACTTTCGCCGAGCGTCCCGGTGGCTACACCCGCATCACCAAGATCGGCAACCGTAAGGGCGACAACGCGCCCATGGCGGTCATCGAGCTGGTGGGCGAGGCGCTGAACCAGGTCGCCACCCGTCGCACGGCTCCGGCCGCCGCCCCGGCCGCCGAGGCCGTGGAGGAGATCACCGAGGCCGTCGCGGAGGCCGCCGAGGAGAGCACCGAGGCCAAGGCCGAGGAGAGCGCCGAGGCTCCGGCCGACGAGGCGAAGAAGGACGAGGCCTGATCTTTCAGGCTCACGGGCCCGGCACCCTTCTGGGTGCCGGGCCTTCCCCGTTTCACGCAGGAGGATGATCGTGGTTCGGCTCCGCCTCGACCTCGGCTACGACGGCACCGGCTTCTCCGGCTGGGCCCGCCAGCCGGGACGGCGCACGGTGCAGGGCGAGCTCGAGGACGCGCTCTGCAAGATCCTCAGACTGGGCGAGGTCGCGCTCACCGTGGCCGGCCGTACGGACGCCGGCGTCCACGCGCGCGGCCAGGTCGCCCACGTCGACCTGCCCGTGGCGGCGCTCGGGGAACTGGAGCGCAACCGCCGCAAGGGCGAGCCCGCCGTCGAGGAGAGCGTCGATGAGCGGCTCTCCACGCTCCTGCGGCGGCTTGCCGGGGTCCTGCCGCCGGATGTGCGGGTTCATCGCGTCAGCGTGGCTCCTGAGGGCTTCGACGCGCGTTTCTCCGCGCTCTCCCGGCGTTACGTCTACCGCGTGCACGACGCGCCCGGCGGCGGCGACCCGCTGCGCCGCGACGAGATCGTCTGGCACGCGCGTCCGCTCGACCTCGACGCGATGAAGGCCGGGGCCGCGCAACTGCTCGGCGAGCACGACTTCGCCGCCTTCTGCAAGAGGCGGGAAGGCGCCACCACGATCAGGGAACTGCAGCGGCTCGACTGGGTGCGCACGGAGTCCGGCGTGCTCGAGGCGACCGTCGTGGCCGACGCGTTCTGCCACTCGATGGTCAGGGCCCTCGTCGGGTGCCTGCTGGCCGTGGGAGACGGCAGGCGACCCGTGGAGTGGCCGTCGAGGGTGTTGGCGGGAGCCGTACGGGACTCGGGGGTGCACGTCGCGCCCGCCCACGGTCTGTGCCTCGAAGAGGTCAGCTATCCGCCGGACGAGGAACTGGCCGCCAGGGCGGCCGCCACCCGCAGGGTCCGCACGCTCGCCGGGTGACGCGGTGCTCGCCGGGTGCTGCCGTGCTCGCCGGGTGATGCCGTGCTTGCCGGGTGGTGCCGCGTGTCGGGCTGGTGCCGTCCGGGCTCCTGGCTGTGCCGTCGCCCCTGACCCGGCGACGGCGCCCGCCTCACGCGCGCGTCACTCGGTGATCCTGCGTTCCAGCACCAGCGAGGTGTGGTCGCGGAAGGCGCCGCTGACGTCGCCCAGGCTCTTCTCCTTGGCGGTCGGGGTGTGGCCGTCGGCGAACGTCGCGTAGCTGAAGACGATGTAGCGACCCCACAGCAGCCCCGCCGCGTACCCGCCCGCGATGTGGACCCGGTCGGCGCCGCTGGACGCCGCGCCGGGCAGCGGCTTGAACCACAGGTTCTTGTCGAGGTCCTTCGCCTGGTCGGCCGAGACGGCCGCCTCCTTGGTCGGCAGGACGGCGATGCCGGTGGTGACGGCGTAGCGCTTCTTGTCGTCGACGTAGGTCGCCCTCAGCACGCGGCTGCACTTCTGGTCGCGCAGCGCCGTGGCGAACGGCCCCGCGGCCGCCTTCTGGCAGTCGTCGGACAGGTCGACCTTGACCCGCGTGTAGACCCGACCGCCGAGGTCGACCTTCTGGTCGGGGAACGCCTCGTTGATCGACATCTTCTCGGGGTCGGTGCCCTCGGAGTTGAGCAGCGAGCTGGCCAGCGGGTCGTCGCCCGCGGACGGCCTGGCGCTGGGGGCCGCGGAGGCGCTGTCGGCCGGCTGTGCCGTGCTCATCGAGCGGTAGGCGAAGAAGCCGCCGGTGGCGACCCCGGCCACGATGAGGACACCGAGCGTCGCCATCAGCGCGATCTTGCCCTTGCCCGGCTCGGTGGAGGGCGGCTCGAGCGCGGGCGCGACGCCGCCCTGCGGCATCGGCGCGAACGGATCGAAGGACGCCACCGGCGCGCCGTGCGGCGGCGTCGGCAGGTCCGCGACGCTCGACCCTTCCGGTACGGCGGGCGGCGTGGCCGAGCCGTCGCCGGTCGGGGCGTGCAGCGCGGGAAGGCCGGCTGGGGGCTGGGTCGGGGGCAGCGGGATGGCTCCGAAGGTCGGCGATGGGTCGTCGTGCGGGGCGTCGCCCGCCGCCGTGCCGTTGGCGTGCGGGGCCGTTCCGTCGGTGCCCGACGCCTGCGGATCGGATCCGCCTGCGGTGGGCGTGCCGGAGGACGCGTCCGCGGTGGAGGCCGCCGAGCCGGGTCCGGCTGCGTTGGATCCGTGTGCGTCGGGTCCGGCTGCGTTGGATCCGTGTGCGTCGGGTCCGGCTGCGTTGGATCCGTGTGCGTCGGGTCCGCCTGCGTTGGATCCGTGTGCGTTGGGTCCGGCCGCGTCGGGTCCGGCCGCGTCGGGTCCGGCCGCGTCGGGTCCGGATGTGTCGGTTGCGCCTGAGATCGGCTCGGCTGTGCCGGGCGCGGCCGTGGCGGGCCGGGCTGTGCTGGGTGAGCCCGGGTCTGGTGTTGCTCCGGTGGGGGTGCCGGAGTGGGGCGGGTCCGCGCTGAGAGCGTCACCGGCGACGGGGTCGCTCGCCGGAGAGGTGCCGGACCGGCCGCCGGCATCGGTCGCCGGCGGGACGGAGGAGTGGTGGCCGGGGACGGGCTCCGACGAGGTGGGACGGTGGCCCGGAGCGGTCGCCGATGGGGCGTCGTCGATAACGTCGTCGAGCACGTCGGCGGGAGGCTCGGTGCCCCTGGAACGTCCCCAGGTGGAGCTGTCGAACGGGAGGTCAGGGACGCGGTCGCCGGCGCCGTCGGCGGCAGGCTGGTGCGGCGGCCAGACGGGGACGTCGCCGGGCTCGGCGCTGTGCGCGAACGAGACCGTCATCCCGGGGTCGGTGTTGTCGGCGGCGGCCGTCGCGTGATCTCCGTCGAAGGCCGTGGGGGCCGTCGTGCCGTAACCGCCGGGAGAGTTGGTGGCGGCCGTCGTGCCGTAACCGCCGGGGGAGTCGGTGGGGACCGTCGTGTCGTCGCCGTCGGTGGGGCCTGTCGTGCCGTGACCTCTGCCGGTGGCTGCCGGGTCCGGCGCGCCGGGGTCGGAGGTGGCCGTAGCGTCACCCGTGTCGGCGGAAGCCGGGTTCGTGGCGCCGGGGTCGGTGTCGGAGGGGTGCGAGGCCGTCCGGTCCGGGCCGGCATTGGGGGCGAACGGGACCGTCGGGCCGGAGCCGACGGTGTTGCCGTCCTGGAAGCCGTCCTGGAAGCCTTCGTGGTCGCCGATGGGTTCGCCGGTCGCGGCGGGCCACGGTGGCATGCCCGCGACATCGGCGGTGGCCGACGGCCAGACCTTCATGCCCGCGGCGGCCGCGGTGAAGGCCTGCGGGGGCTGCCAGGTGGATGTGGCCTGATCGGGCTGGATGTACCAGGCCTCGGGAGACGGCGTCCACGGCTCGCCCTGCGGTGCGGGGGCGTGCTGCGCCCCAGTGGTCCCGGGGGTCCCGAGTGTCCCGGGGGCCCCGAATGTCCCGGGGGTGGGCTGCCCGCCGTGCGGGGGTGCCCACGGGGCCTGCGCCTGCCCGGCGGCCGGCGCCCAGGGGGCGTGCGGGGTGCCGGAGTTGGGGGTCTGCGGGATGCCGGGGTTGGGGGCTTGCGGGATGCCGGGGTTGGGGGGCTGTGCGGAGCCGGGGTTGTCGGCCTGCCAGCCGTTGGGCGCCGGAGGCTGGGGGGCGCCGGGCAGCGGGGTGTACGGGGCTCCGGGTACCGGGGGAAGGGGGGCGCCTGAGGGTGGCTGGACGGCGCCCGGAGGTGCCCAGGCGGCATGCTGTGGGACGCCGGGGCGCGCGGTGGGTGCGGCCTCGGTTCCGGCGTGTGGCCCGGCAACGGGCTGAGGCCCGGAGGGTGAGGGGGTGGCGGGCCGGGGGCCGGCGTGCGGGTCCTGCGCGCCTGGCTCGGGGTCGGCGAACCAGTCGTAGGGCTGGGCGTCGTCGGCCTGCGACCACGGCTGGGCGGCCGTCCAGGTCTCGGCGGGCACGCTGGGGGACGCGGACAGCGGCCGGTTGTCGGGCCTGCGGTGCTCGACCGTCGCGTCCTCGACGCCGTCGGTCCGGCCTGTGTCGTTGCTGCCGTCGCTCCGGCCGGCGCCGTTGCCGCCGTCGGGGTGTCCCGCGTCCTCGGCACCGGCGGGCCGTCCCGCCTGCTCGACGCCGGTGGGCCGGTCTGTGTCCTTCGCGTGGACGGGGCGTCCCGCGCTTCCTGCGGGGTCAAGGGGCCGTCCCGCGTCCTCACCGGCAGACGGGCGCGCGGCCGCGGCGGCGGGCTCGGGCGACCACGGGCCGTTCGCGTCGGGAGTCGCCGCGCCAGGCGTCCAGGGACCGTTCGCGTCGGGGGTCGCCGAATCAGGGGACCACGCGCCGTTCGCGTCGGGAGTTGCCGCGCCAGGCGTCCAGGGGCCGTTCGCGTCGGGGGTCGCCGGGGCGGATGGCCAGGGGCCACCGGCGCCGGGCGGTGCGTGTTCGGGGGACCAGGAGGTTCCGGCCGGTGCGGGCGTGGACTCGGGTGCCCACGGGCTTCCCGGGTCCGGCGTCGCCGGAGGCTCGGCCGTCCAGGGGGATCCCGCGTGCGGGCCGGCCGCGGCCTCCGGGGTCATCCACGGTCCGTCGGCGCCGCGTGAGGCGGCCGGTCCAGCGGGCCAGGGGCCGGAGGCGTCGGAGGACGGGGTGGGACCGGTGGTCCACGGGATGTCTGGGGATGCGGCGGGTCCGGAGGTCTGCGGAGCGTTCGAGGACGCGGCCGGTCCGGCGGTCCACGGGCCGGAGGAGTCCGAAGACGGGGTGGGACCGGTGGTCCACGGGGTGTCGGGGGAAACGAGGCCGGGGGGCGCCGAGGGTGCCGGGGGGCCGGAGGTCCATGGGGTGTCGGTGGGCCCGGAGGGTCCGGAGGTCCAGGCCCCCGGAGTGCCGGAGGAAGCGTGAGGACCGGAGGCCCACGGTGCCGGGACGTCCGGTGATGTCGCGGGCTCCGGTGGTGCCCACGGGCCGGTGGCGGCGGGGGCGTGACCCCCGTCGGCGGCCATGCCGGACTCGGCGCCCGGCAGCCCGGGCGGCGGTCCCTGGTAGACGGGGATCGGCTGGGCCGGTGCCGTACCGGAGCCGGTCACCTGGCCGGCGGCGTACGGCGGACCCGCCAGCGCGTCTCCGTGCGCCGCGTCGGCGAAGGCCGATCCGTGCGCCGCGTCGGGGGCGCCTTCCTGGAAGGCTGATGGAGCCGGCACCGTCGGCCTGCCGAAACTCGGCGGTGGCGTCGCCGGTGCGGCTGAGCCGTCCGTCTGGCGCTCGTGCTCAGACCCAGATTCCTGGCCACGCATAGGGGGAGCCTAACCATAGTCAGGAGATCGCCATGCCCGTATGGGTGTTCTCGGGCGGATCGGTCGGGCGGTTTGTCTCCTTTTGGTGGCGACTGAGTGGTCTCAGCCCCCGCGGCGGCCGGTGAGTGAACGTGAGTCGAGTGCCGGGTACACGGAGGCGTTGGTCACGTCGTCGCCCGCCTGCGCCAGTTGCTTGCTGCCCTTCTTGTCGGGCTTGTGGCCGTCCTTGAACTGGACGTAGAGCATGATCGCGTAGTGGCCGTGCGTGGCCACGTGGACGCTGGCCTCGCCCGCGCCGACGAACTTGGTGATCTCGTCCTTGCCCGCCAGCGGCTTCACGAACTGCTTGCTCTCGCCCTTGGTGCGCACCGAGGCGGCCACCTTCGCCGACGCCTTGCCGTTCAGCAGGTTGGCGACGCCGACGGTGCCGATGATCTTCCCTGACTTGTCCTTGAAGGTCGCCCGGATGAGCTGCGAGCACTTGCCGGACTTGAGTGCCTTGTCGAGCTTGTCGCCCTCGGTGGCGTCGGCGCACTTCTTGTCGGTCTTGAGAATCGTCACGGTGTAGGAGCGGCCGTCGACCGTGAACTTCTTCTTGGGGAAGAGCTCCTTCTGTGTGAGCGTGTCGGGGTCGCTCTCGCGGGCGGCGGCGAAGCCGTACTTGTCGGCGGGTGCGACGGGCTGGTCGGCGGGCGGCGCGCTCACGCGGCCCGCAGGGTCGGCCGTCGGGTCGGGACCTTCGGTGTTCCACATCACCACGAGACCGGCCACGAGCCCCCCGAGGACGAGCAGGCCGCCGAGGGCGAACCAGAGCGGGGTGTACGAGCGGGGGCCCTCGTCGTAGGGGCTCCACATCGCTTTGCGCTGCGGTGCGGGGGCTTCGTCGGTCTTCTTGGTGGAACCCATACGCCGAGATTAGCCGGGGTTTACCTGCGGGGAGGTCACGAAAACCCGAAGTCCTGGGTCCACCACGGTCCGCCGGGCCCGGACACGACGCCGACGCCGACCGCGCGGTAGCCGCAATGCAGGAGGTTGCGGCGGTGTGCGGGACTGCCCATCCAGCCGCGCACGGCCTCCTCGGCCGAGGAGTAGCCGCGGCCGATGTTCTCGGCGGCCCCGTCGCGGTAGCCGGCCCGCTCCATGCGCCGCCACGGCGAGGAGCCGTCGGGGGAGTCGTGGGCGAACCTGCCCGACTCGGCCATCTCCACCGAGTGGGCACGCGCCGAACTTGTCAGCCGCCGGTCGACGCGCAGCGGGGCGCAGCCCTTGCGGACGCGTTCGGCGTTGGTCAGCCTGACGACCTGGGCGGCCAGGGTGGGGGAGACCTCCAGCAGCGGCGCGCCCAGGACGGTGGTGGGGTCGCCGGGCACCTCTCCCCGCACCACTCCCGGCTCCACCGTCCCCGTCGGCTTCCTGCGCGCCTGCACGGTGGGCCGCGGCGTGGAGGTGGTCTTCACCGTACGGCGGGCGCGGCTCTCCACGTTCGAGCGCGGCTTCCTCGGGGACCCCGAGGCCGACGGGGTGGGGGCGGTGGCGGACGGCGGCGCGGTGTTGTTGAGGTAGACCTGGTCGGAGGCGTCGAGGCGGTTGACCGAGAGCCTGCCGATGAGCACGCCCGCGAACAGGACGGCCAGCAGGCAGGCCAGCAGGCCCAGGAGGTTCCGGCGCCGTGATCTCGGCTGGGGATGCCGGGTGTGAGGGGTCTGCCACATACCGCAGTCAACGATAGGGACGCCAGATATTGCCGGAGAAGGGCTTACAGGGAACCGAAACACAACCGTGCCGCAGGTAAGCTGTGCCGCGGTGTCTCCGCTCGTTTTGACCCGTGTCCGCGAGTGGCGGTACCCTAAGCGTTCGTTGTATGCGAGTCGGTCCGTCTGTGACCGATGCGCGGCGCGTCCGGCGTCATCTCCCATCTGCTGGAGACGGAAGGTCCGGGCTGTCGTGCGCCCGCACCGACCGACCATAGAGCTGTCGCATCCGACAGCGCCGAAGACGCGATCAAAGAAGGCTACGACCGTGCGCACGTACACACCGAAGCCCGCCGACATCCAGCGTCAGTGGTACGTCATCGACGCCACTGACGTGGTGCTGGGCCGGCTGGCCAGCCACGTCGCGAACCTGCTCCGCGGTAAGCACAAGCCGATCTTCGCCAACCACGTCGACACCGGTGACTTCGTCATCGTCATCAACGCCGACAAGGTTTCGCTGAGCGGCAACAAGCTCGAGCAGAAGAAGGCCTACCGCCACTCGGGCTACCCGGGCGGTCTGCGTTCCGTGACCTACGGCGAGCTGATGGAGAAGCGGCCCGACCGCGCCGTCGAGAAGGCCGTCAAGGGCATGCTCCCGAAGAACGCCCTCGGCCGGAAGATGGCCAAGAAGCTGAAGGTCTACGCCGGGTCCGACCACCCGCACCAGGCCCAGCAGCCCGTGCCGTTCGAGATCACCCAGATCGCCCAGTAGTAGTTCGAAAGATTTGAGGAGAACCGTGGCTGAGCCCACCGGTGTCGAGACGGCCGTCGAGGTCGAGCTGGAGGACTACTCCGGCGAGGACTTCCCGTCCGAGTACACCACCGAGTCCGCTGCCGGCGCCGATGCTCCCGTGCGCAAGCCCGTCACCACGGGCAACTCGTACGGCACCGGCCGGCGCAAGGAGGCGATCGCCCGCGTGCGCATCGTCCCCGGTACCGGCAAGTGGACGATCAACGGTCGTTCGCTTGACACCTACTTCCCCAACAAGGTCCACCAGCAGATCGTCAACGAGCCCTTCGTGGTGCTCGGTGCCGAGGAGGCCTTCGACGTCATCGCCCGCATCGACGGCGGCGGCGTGACCGGCCAGGCCGGTGCCCTCCGCATGGGCCTGTCCCGCGCGCTGGCGATCCTCGACGTCGAGAACAACCGCCCGCCGCTGAAGAAGGCCGGCTTCCTGACCCGTGACGCCCGCGCCACGGAGCGGAAGAAGTACGGCCTCAAGAAGGCCCGTAAGGCTCCGCAGTACAGCAAGCGCTAAGTTGGGGCGCCTTTTCGGCACCGACGGGATACGTGGGGTCGCGGGTCGCGACCTCACGGCCGAGCTCGCCATGGACCTCTCGGTCGCGGCGGCTCACGTTCTCGGCGATGCAGGCGCTTTCACCGCCACCGGCCACAAGCGGCCGGTGGCGGTCGTCGGCCGGGACCCCCGCGCCTCAGGTGAGTTCCTGGAGGCCGCGGTGGTCGCCGGCCTCGCGTCGTCAGGGGTGGACGTGCTGCGTCTCGGCGTCCTGCCCACTCCTGCCGTCGCTCATCTCACGGCCGCGCTCGGCGCCGACCTCGGCGTCATGCTGTCGGCCTCGCACAATCCGGCCCCCGACAACGGCATCAAGTTCCTGGCCCGCGGCGGCTTCAAGCTGTCCGACACGGTCGAGGACGAGATCGAGCGGCGGCTGGGCGAGCGCTGGGACCGCCCGGTGGGCGCGGGCGTCGGCCGTGTGCGCGAGGCGTACGGCGAGGCCGACCGCTACATCTCCCACCTGCTCGACACGCTCGGCGGGCGGCTCGACGGGCTCAACATCGTCGTCGACTGCGCCAACGGCGCGGCCAGCGTGGTGGCGCCCGAGGCGCTGCTGCGGGCCGGCGCCCAGGTGGAGGCGATCGGCGCCCGTCCCGACGGGCTGAACATCAACGCGGGCTGCGGCTCGACCCACCTCGACAAGCTGCAGCAGGTCGTCGTCTCGCGCGGCGCCGACCTCGGCATCGCCTACGACGGCGACGCCGACCGCTGCCTGGCGGTCGACCACACGGGCGCGGTGGTCGACGGCGACCAGATCATGGCGATCCTGGCGCTGGCGATGCACGAGGAGAACCGGCTGGCGCGCAACACCGTCGTCGCGACCGTGATGTCCAACCTGGGTTTCAAGCTCGCCATGCGCGAGGCGGGCATCGAGGTCGTCCAGACCGCGGTCGGCGACCGCTACGTGCTGGAGGCGATGAAGGCCGACGGCTACACCCTCGGCGGCGAGCAGTCGGGTCACGTGATCCTGCTCGACCACGCGACGACCGGCGACGGTCTGCTGACCTCGCTGCACCTGCTGTCGGTGGTGGCCAGGTCGGGCAGGTCGTTGCGTGACCTCGCCGAGGTGATGACCGCGCTGCCGCAGATCCTGATCAACGTCAAGGACGTCGACAGGAGCAAGGCGGCCGCACCGGAGCTGTCGGAGGCGGTGGCGGCGGCCGAGGCGGAGCTCGGCGAGACGGGGCGCGTCCTCATCAGGCCGAGCGGCACCGAGCCGATGATCAGGGTGATGGTCGAGGCCTCGTCGGAGGAGCAGGCCAGCAGGGTCGCGGGCCGGCTGGCCGACGTGGTCCGCAGCGCCTGCGTCTGACGGCGTTTCTCCCAGGGGGGTACGGCACGCGCGTGCCGTACCCCCCTGGTGTTGCCGGACGGTCTCTTACTCGTCGCCGGTCAGGGAGAAGGAGCGCAGCCGCTGGCCCGCCCACACGACCGCGGCGACCGTCACCACGATCAGCGCCGGGATGGCGAAGCCGGGTTTCACGTCCGCCGTCAGGAACGGCGAGGAGCTGATCTGGTCGGCGATCGACTTGGCCCACTGCTGGACCGAGAACTGCCTGACCCCTGACACCAGGTTGCCGATCAGGCCCTCCCACACCAGCGCGTAGATGATCCCGATGGTGACGGCGTGCTTGGTGATGACCCCGAGCAGCAGGAACACCGCCGCGTAGGCGATGCCGCCGCACAGCGCACCCACCGTGAAGCCGCCGGCGACCCCCGACTCGGTGCCCACCAGCAGCCAGGCCGACACGAAGGTGGGCACCGCGGCGAACAGGGCCAGCAGCGAGGCGGCCACGGCGAACTTGGTCTGGATGATGACGGGCCGCGAGATCGGCTTGGACAGCAGGTGCAGGACGGTGCCGTCGTCGATCTCCGGCGCGATCACGTCGGTGCCGGCGATCAGGCCGAGCAGCGGCAGCATGGTCCCGATGGCGAAGCTCTGCATGAGCGCGACCGCCGACCGCTCGTCCGCGCTGCCGACCATCCGCAGCAGCAGCGCCATGCCGACCAGGGCCAGGGGAAGCAGGACGAGCAGCAGGATGCGGCGGCGGCCGAGGACCGCGCGGTAGGTGATGCCCGCTACGACGCCGTTCACTAGGAACTCCTTGTGATCAGGTAGGCGAAGACGCTCTCCAGGTCCTCGTCGGCGGGGGAGACCTGGTGGAGGTGGACGCCCTCGTGCTGGGCGACGCGCGGCAGCAGCCAGGTGAAGCGGCGGAACTCGGCCGCCTGCACCTCGAGGCCGTTGGGGGTGAGCGTCACGCCCGCCGCCGACCTGTCCGCGATGAGCGCGGCGGCCAGCTTCCTGTCGTCGCTCGAGCGGATCCTGAACAGGTGCGGCCGGTCGGTCATCAGGCGGCGGATCTGGCGGAAGTCTCCCGAGGCGGCGTGCCGTCCGGCGACGACGACCTCGATGTGCTGGGCGACCCGCTCGACCTCCTCCAGGATGTGCGAGCTGAACAGGATCGTCCGGCCCTCGGTGCCCATGGCGGTGATGAGGTCCATCAGCTGGAGGCGCTGGCGCGGGTCCATGCCGTTGAACGGCTCGTCGAGCAGCAGCACCTGCGGCTGGTGGACGAGGGCGGCGGCGACCTTGACGCGCTGCTTCATGCCCTTGGAGTAGGTCTCGACGCGGCGGTCCTTGGCCGCCTCCATCTCGACCATGGCCAGGGCCTTGGTGGCGGCGTCCTCGGGCGAGGGCAGCCCGTGCAGCTTGGCCGCCGACAGCACGAACTGCCAGCCGGTGAGGAAGCCGTAGATCCCCTCACGCTCGGGCACCAGTCCGATGTGGCGGTAGATGTGGTGGTTCTTCCAGGTGGTGGCGCCGTCGACGGTCACCGTGCCGCTCGACGGCGCCAGGAAGCCGGCCATCATGTGCAGGAGCGTGGACTTGCCCGCGCCGTTCGGACCGAGCAGGCCCGTGACGCCGGGGCCGATGGTCATGGTGACGTCGTTGACGGCCACCACGTTGCCGTACCAACGCGAGACCTGGGCGAGCTCGATCTTCACCGGGAGGCCGCCTTCCGGTAGCGGAGGATGAACGCCGCCAGGCTCAGCGCGATGAGCGCGACGACCACGAGGGCGGCCAGGGCGCCGGGCGGGTAGGTGTAGCCGTTGGCGGGCGTGGTGCCGAACAGCCACGACTGCACCGCGTCGACGAGGAAGAACGGGTTGATCAGCCACGACAGCTCGGCCAGGCTGGTACGGCCCAGCCCCTCGAAGGCCGCGAAGAGCGCGCCCTGCACGGCCGCGGCCAGCAGGTACACCGCGATGACGGAGGCGACGCCCAGGCCGCGGCGCGGCGTGAAGGAGGCGAGCGCCAGGCCGAACGTGGACAGCAGCAGCGCCAGCAGCAGCGCCGTGACCACGGCCCCGATGTACTCCTTGGTGTGCGGCGGGCCCGGCGGGTCGACGAGCAGCTCGCCGGCGAACATCACCGTCAGCGGGACGGCGACCAGCGCGAACACCGCGGCGGTCATCGCCGCCACCTTGGCCGCGACGTAGTCGGAGGAGGAGATGGGCCGCGACAGGTACAGCGGCAGCACCTTGTACCGCAGGTCGGGCGCGGTGATCGTGGGCGACTGTGCGGCCAGGAAGATGGCGATGACCGGCTGCATCATGATGGCGTAGTTGGTGTAGCCGATGTCGACGCGGCCGGTCAGCGCCATCAGCGCGATGGAGACCACCGGCAGCACCATCATGGCTCCGGCCAGCAGGAACGGCATGAGCTTGCTGCGCGCCCTGCGCCCGAGCCCGAAGAGGCTGCGCAGGTTCTGGACGATCAGCGCGCGTACGGCGTGGGCCCGGCCGAGCCGTACGCCGTCGTAGTGGCGGTAGCCGATGTCGTAGATCTCAGACACGGAACACGTCCTCGATTCGCTGCCTGCCCTGTTCGAGCCGGATGAGGCACAGGTCGAGCTCGCACACCGCGTCGCGGACGGCGTCGTAGGTCTCGGGGCCGCTGACGTCGACCAGCAGGCCGCGGCCGTGTGGGGCGGCGGAGTGGCCGAGCTCGGCCAGCCTGGCCGCCAGCGGCTCGGCGCCCTCCTCGACCTCGACGGTGAGGGTCTGGGTGGCCTGGGTGAACTCGGTGATGGCGCTGGAGCGCAGCAGCCGCCCGCCGTCGATGACGATGACGTGGTCGCAGACGCGTTCGAGCTCGCCGAGCAGGTGGGAGGTGACCAGGACGCTGATGCCGAACTCGGTGCCGATCCGCCTGATCAGCGTGAGCATCTCGTCGCGGCCCCGCGGGTCGAGCCCGTTGGTCGGCTCGTCCAGGAACACCACCTTGGGGTCGTGGACGAGCGCCTGGGCGAGCTTGACGCGCTGCTTCATACCGGTGGAGTAGCCGCCGATGGCGCGGTAGCGCTCCTCGTACAGGCCGACGTGCCGCAGCACGTCGGCGGCGCGCTCGCGGGCGGCGGTGCGCGGGAGCCCGGAGATCTGCGCGAGGTGGACGACCAGCTCGGTGGCGGACACGTCGGGCGGCAGGCAGTCGTGCTCGGGCATGTAGCCGACGAGCGAGCGGATGCGCGGGCCCTGGGTGACCACGTCCAGTCCCAGGACCTCCGCGCGGCCGGCCGTGGGCGGCAGCAGGCCGAGCAGGATCTTGATCAGCGTCGACTTGCCCGCCCCGTTGGCGCCCACCAGGCCCGTGACGCCGGCTCCGACCGTGATGGACAACTGGTCCAGCGCGGTCACCGTCGGGAAGCGTTCGGTCAGCCCCTCGGTCGCGAGGATGTGCATGATCCGGACCCTACCCGGGCAGACCCTCCGACGGCCTCGTCCCCGTGGACGAACCGAGTCTCATCCCCTGGGGCCAGATGCGGCGCTGGACGTATAGCACGGCGGTGCCGGAGACCACCATGCCCGCGATGTTGACGCCGAGTTGCAGCGCGGACCCGCCGAGCTCGCTCCAGTTGCCGAGGGCCACGGCGACGGCCGCGTAGCCGGCCGCCGGGATGGTGGTGACCGAGATGAAGACGCCCACCAGCGCCGACGACTTGCCCGCGGTGACCGACAGCACGCCTGCCGCGCCCGCCAGCAGGGCGACGATGAACGACCAGCGGTCGGGTTTGACGATGAACTGGACTTCCTCGTGGCCGGTGTCGAGGGCCTGCGCGTCGATCCAGCCGAGGCCGCGCGCGACCAGGGCGCAGGCCGTGGTGATGGCGATCGCGATGCCGAAGCCGACGGCCAGCGTGGCCAGGGCCCTGCCCACCAGGTTCCAGCGCCAGGTCAGCAGGCCGAAGCAGATGGCCGCGATCGCGCCGAACTCGGGGCCGAGGACCATCGCGCCGACGATCAGGATGGGGGAGTTGGTGATGACACCGATGCCGGCGAGCATGGTGGCGATCACCATGAAGGCGAGGAAGGCCCAGGTGATCCGCAGGTCCTCGGCGATCCGCTGGGCCAGGGCCGCCCACACCACGGCGTCGTCGCCCTCTCCCGGCGCCTCGGCCTTGGCCTGGTGGGCGACGCGGGAGAGCGCCAGGTCGACCTGCTCGACCGAGATGGAGCCCTCCTGCTCCAGCCAGCCGATCCGGTCGAGCACCTCGTTGGCGGCCTCGCGGGCCACGTCACAGAAGATCAGGTCACCGCGAGGCGTGCGGGCGGTTCCCGGGAGGACGGCGATGTTGGTGACTCCCACACAGCCCTCCAGGGCGTCCAGCACCTCGTCGGTGCGGCCTGGAGGGCTGATGAGTCGCAGATGCAGCACGCGCCCCATTGTCGTCCATCGGATGTTGATAGGGCGTTGACCGGGTTCGGCCAGGCTGCCGGGCATGAGGAACAGTTGTCACGAGGAGGGCGAACCCTGCTGGTTCGCCGACATCGACGATCTCGGGTGTCAGGGCCGGTTCGCGGCCTTCGTGATGGAGCAGGCCGTCAGGTACGGCGCAGCCGTACCCGCGTGATGGAGTGGTCGGGGCCCTTCTTGAGCACCAGGCCCGCGCGGCCCCGGGTGGGCAGGATGTTCTCGACGAGGTTGCGCTCGTTGATGTCGCGCCACACGTTCTTGGCGAACGTGGTGGCCTCCTCCTCCGAGAGCTCCGCGATGTGCCTGAAGTACGACTTCGGGTCCTCGAAGGCGGTACGGCGCAGCTGGTGGAAGCGGTGGACGTACCAGGTGCGGATGTCCTCGACCTTGGCGTCGACGTAGATGGAGAAGTCGAAGTAGTCGTTGACGGCCAGCGCCGCCGGAGGGGCGGGCTGCAGCACGTTCAGCCCCTCGATGATGAGGATGTCGGGCTTCTTCACGGCCTGGGTCACGCCGGGCACGATGTCGTACTCCAGGTGGGAGTACACGGGGGCGTGCGCCTCGTCCGAGCCCGCCTTCACCTCGGCGACGAAGCGCACCAGGGCGCGGCGGTCGTAGCTCTCGGGGAAGCCCTTGCGGTGCATAATCCCGCGCGACTCCAGCACCTCGTTGGGGTAGAGGAAGCTGTCGGTGGTGATCAGCGCGACCTTGGGGTGCTCGGGCCAGCGGGCCAGCAGGGTCCTGAGCAGCCGCGCCGTGGTCGACTTGCCGACCGCGACGCTTCCCGCGATGCCCAGGATGTACGGCACGCGCTGCTCCTGGTTGCCGAGGAACGCGCTCAGCACGCTGCTGCGCTGCTTGGACCCGGTGAAGTGGAGGTTCAGCAACCGGGTCAGGGGGAGGTAGATGTCGGTGACCTCGCTGAGATCGATCGGGTCGTCGACTCCACGGAGGTCTTCCAGCTCGTCTGCGGTGAGAGTCAAGGGCGTGTTCTTGCGGAGCTCGCTCCACTGCTCCCTGCTCAGGTCCACGTAGCCGTTGTTCACGCTGAAAGCCTATTGACCGGCGAAGCTTGGTCGGTTCGTGGGTGTCGTGATGCGTTGTGCACAGGCTGTGGACGAACACCTGGGATTACGCGGGCGCCGGACCGGGTAACAGAAGGTGTTCACGCGGAGGAATTGGCGAGATCTGACATAGGGCCCCGCCGCGGGCGCGGTTTACGGTGACGGCACCATCGCCAGGGAGGACCGCATGGAACGTCGTCGTTTCCTCGCAGGAGTCGCGGCAGCAGGCGTCGCGGGCCCGTTCACCGGAGTGGCCAACGCCGGTGTCAACGGCGCCGCCCGCCCGGCGGCCGGGTACGGCCCGCTGAGACCCGTCGCCGACGAGCGGGACGGGCAGGTCAGGCTGCACCTGCCGGAAGGCTTCAGGTACCGGTCGTTCAACGAGGCGGGAGAGCCGTTCAGCGACGGCTCGGTGACACCGTCGCGGCACGACGGGATGGCCGCCTTCAGAGGCCCGAGGGGCACGACGATCCTTGTGCGCAACCACGAGGTCAACGGCCCTGTGGGCGCGTTCGGCGACGTGTCCAGGGCCTACGACCCCGCGGCAGGCGGCGGCACCGCCACCCTTCAGGTGACCAGGTACGGCGAGGTGTTACGCGGCGCGCCCTCCCTCACCGGCACGCAGATGAACTGCTCGGGCGGGCCCATGCCGTGGGGCGCCTGGGTGACCTGCGAGGAGACCGTCAACGGCCCCGACGTGGGCAACGACTTCTCCGGCGGGGACAACACGCGGCTGGAGCAGAAGCACGGCTACATCTTCGAGGTGCCGGTCGACGGCCCGGCCGACGCGCGGCCGATCAGGTCGGCCGGCCGGTTCGCGCACGAGTCGGCGGCCTTCGACCCGCTGAGCGGCGCCGTCTACCTGACCGAGGACAACTTCGGGTTCGCCTCGGGGTTCTACCGGTACCTGCCGCCGCGCAACCCGCTCAGTGCGGGACGGATCCTCGACGGCGGGCGGCTGCAGATGCTCGCCGTCGACGGCGTGCCCAACAAGGACCTGTCGGCCGGACAGCCGCGCGGCGCGTCCTTCGCCGTGACGTGGGTGGACATCGACGATCCCGACCCGACGTTCACCGGCAGGCCCGCCAACGACACGGCGATCCAGGCCGTGGGCAGGCAGGGCCGCGACAAGGGGGCGGCGATCTTCTCCCGCCTGGAGGGCGCGATCCACCACCACGGCGTCGTCTACTTCGTCTCCACGCAGGGCGGCGCGACCGCCTCCGGCGACACGCCGCCGTCCGGCTTCGGCAAGGGCAGGGGCCAGGTGTGGGCGTACGAGACGTGGAGCCGGCGGCTCAGGCTCGTCTACGAGTCGCCGGGATCGATGGTGCTCGACCTGCCCGACAACGTCACGACCAGCGCGAGGGGCACGCTCGTGCTGTGCGAGGACGGCGGCGGCGACAACTACCTGCGCGGCCTGACGCGGCGCGGCGAGATCTTCGACTTCTCCCGGCTCGTGCCCGTCCCCGGCGACGCGGGCGCGGAGTTCGCGGGCTCCACGTTCGGCCCCGGCGGCCACACGCTCTACGTGAACGTCCAGTCCGTCAAGGGGCTGTCGTTCGCGATCTGGGGCCCTTGGCACCGGGGAGGCTTCTGAGGCTGGTTACGCTGGGTGAATGATTCTGGGCATCGGGGTGGACGTGGTCGACGTCGCCCGCTTCGAGGCGACGATGGCGCGCACGCCGGGCCTGCGCTCGCGGCTGTTCACCGACGCGGAGCAGGCGCTCGGCGTGCAGTCGCTGGCGGCCAGGTTCGCCGCCAAGGAGGCCGTCGCGAAGGCGCTCGGCGCGCCGCCGGGCCTCAGCCACCTCGACGCCGAGGTCCGCACCGGCGACAACGGCAAGCCCGAGCTGCACGTCACCGGCCAGGCCGCGCACGTCGCCTACGGCCTCGGGGTCAAGCGCTGGCACATCTCACTCACCCACGACGCGGGCATCGCCATGGCCTACGTGATCGCCGAGGGTTAGGTTCTGACACGTGCGCACCGCTTACACCGCCGACCAGATCAGAGCAGCCGAGCTGGCGCTGATGGCCACGCTCCCCGAGGGCACGCTGATGCAGCGCGCCGCCGCGGGCCTGGCCTCCGTCTGCGCGGCCCTGCTCGGCCGCGTGTACGGCTCGCGGGTGCTCCTGCTGGTCGGCAGCGGCGACAACGGCGGCGACGCCCTCTACGCGGGCGAGCGGCTGGCCCGCAGGGGCGCGCGGGTCGAGGCGATCCTGGCCGGGGCCAAGACGCACGCCGAAGGGCTGGCCGCCTTCCTCGCGACGGGCGGCAGGGTCGTCGAGGAGGTGGGCGCCCCCGATCTCGTCATGGACGGGCTGGTGGGCATCGGCGCCTCGGGAGCGTTGCGCGAGCCGTACGCGTCGCTGGTGACGGCGGCCAACGCGCTCGACGCGCTGATGGTCGCGGTCGACGTGCCGAGCGGCGTCGACTCCAGCACCGGGCGTGTCGCGGGCGCCGCCGTCGACGCGCACGTCACCGTGACGATGGGCGCCTGCAAGACGGGGCTGCTCGTCGACCCGGGCGCCGCGCGCGTGGGCACGCTGGAGGTGATCGACATCGGGCTCGGCCCCTACCTGCCCGACCCCGACGTGGCCGCGCTGACCGGCGAGGACGTGGAGGGCCTGCTGCCCAGGCCCGGCGCCGAGTCCGACAAGTACCGCAGGGGCGTCGTCGGCATCGCCGCCGGCAGCGACCGCTACACCGGGGCGGCGGTGCTGTCCGTCGGCGGGGCGCTGCGGGCGGGCGCCGGCATGGTCCGCTACGCCGGTACGGCGCCGCCCGTCCTCCAGGTGCGCGCGCACTGGCCCGAGGCGGTCGTCACCGAGCTGGACCGGCCCTCGATCGCCGACGTCGGCCGGGTCCAGGCCTGGGTGGCGGGGCCCGGGCTCGGCACCGGCGACTGGGCGCACGAGCTGCTGGCCGAGGTGCTGGCCGGCGACGTGCCGGTGCTGCTCGACGCCGACGCGCTCACGATCGTGTCGAGAGACCGCGGGCTGCTGCGCCGCAGCGCACCCGTCCTGATCACCCCGCACGCCGGCGAGCTGTCGCGGCTGATCGGCGTGCCGAGCGACAGGGTGGAGGCGGCCAGGCTCGAGCACGCCCGCAGGGCCGCCGCCGAGCTCGGGGTGACCGTGCTGCTCAAGGGTTCGACGACGGTCGTCGCCGAGCAGGACAGACCGGCCAGGATCAACACGACGGGGTCGTCGTGGCTGGCCACGGGCGGCACCGGCGACGTGCTGTCGGGGATCGCCGGGGCGTTGCTGGCGGCCGGGCTCGCGCCGTACGACGCGGGGGCGTGCGCCGCCTACCTGCACGGGCTCGCGGGACGCATCGCCGCCGGCGGCGCGCCGCTGACGGCGGCGGACGTGGCCGCCGCCGTGCCCGCGGCCATCCGATCTCTGAGAGACGAATCACGCTCAGGCGGTCGGCGGAGCTGACAAACTGGGAGCATGAGCTTCCGTGAGGCGACGCCCGCGCATGCGCGGGTCGACCTGGCCGCCATCAGGCGCAACGTCGAGTCCCTCAAGCAGCGGGCGCCCGGGGCGGAGCTGATGGGCGCGGTCAAGGCCGACGCCTACGGACACGGTCTGGTGCCGGTGTCGAAGGCCGTCGTCGAGGGCGGCGCCGGCCGGCTCGGCACCGCCTACGTCAGGGAGGGCCTGGCGCTGCGCGCGGCGGGCATCACCGTGCCCGTGCTGTCGTGGATCCTCACGCCCGGCGAGCCGCTCGACGAGGCGCTGCGGGCCGACATCGAGCTGTCGGCCTCCGACGAGCGGCGGCTGGAGGAGATCGCCGCGGCGGCGCGCCGTACGGGAGTGACGGCGAAGGTCCATCTCGAAGCCGACACCGGCATGACCAGGGGCGGCTCGCCCCTGGCGGCCTGGCCGGGGCTGCTGGCCGCGGCGGCGCGGCTGCGGGCCGAGGGCGCGGTCGAGGTGGTCGGGCTGTGGTCCCACTTCGCCTGCTCCGACATCCCCGGGCATCCCTCCGTCGACCTGCAGATCGACGCCTACGAGACGGCGCTCAAGCTGGCCGACCAGGCCGGGGTCGGCGGCTCCCACGTCATCAGGCACCTGGCCAACTCGGCGGCGATCGTGTCGCTGCCGCACACCCACTACGACATGGTCAGGGCAGGCATCGCGATGTACGGCCTGAGCCCCATCCCCGAGCTCGGCGACTTCGGCCTGCGCCAGGCGATGACGCTGGTGGCGCGGATCGCGCTGGCCAAGCGGGTGCCCGAGGGCTCGGGCGTCTCCTACGGCCACCTCTACACCACGGCGAGCGAGTCGACGCTCGGCCTGGTGCCCCTCGGCTACGCCGACGGCATCCTGCGCCACGCCACCGGGCGGGCCGAGGTCATGGCGGGTGGCAGGCGCAGGCCCATCGTCGGCCGGGTGTGCATGGACCAGTTCATGATCGACATGGGGGACGACCCGCTGTCCGACGGCGACGAGGTCGTCCTGTTCGGTCCGGGCGACGCGGGCGAGCCGACCTGTCAGGAATGGGCCGACAACCTCGGCACGATCACCCACGAGATCGTCACCAGGCTGGGCGCCAGGGTGCCGAGGGTCTACGAGGGAGCGGGCGCATGACGACGGCCACGCGCAAGAAGGTCGGCATCGCGGGCGCGGTCGTCGGCGCCGCCTCCGCCGGCCTGGCGGCCGCCGCGCTCGCCAAGCGCTACGCCGTCGGCCGGATCAGGCTGCGCCCCGACCCCGAGGCCGACGAGCCGTTCGGCGAGCTGCGGGGCAGGGAGCGCACGCTCGTCACCTCCGACAGGGTGGCGCTCCACGTCGAGATCGACGGCCCCGACGAGGCGCCGCTGACCCTCGTGTTCTGCCACGGCTACACCCACAACCTCGACTCCTGGCACTACCAGCGCCGCGACCTGCGCGACAGCAACCGGATCCTGCTGTGGGACCAGCGTTCCCACGGCCTGTCCCAGCGCACGGAGAGGCAGGACAGCACCATCGACCGGCTCGGGGAGGACCTGTACGAGGTGCTCGAGACGTTCGCGCCGGGGCCGTGCGTGCTGGTCGGCCACTCGATGGGCGGCATGACGATCATGGCGCTCGCCGACCGCCACCCCGAGCTGTTCGGCGACCGGATCAAGGCGGCGGCGCTGATCGCCACCAGCGCGGGCAAGCTGGCCGAGATCACCCTCGGCCTGCCCGCCCTCCTGGCCAAGGGGCTGCACAAGGTGGCCCCCACGACGGTCTCGCTGCTCGGCAGGGGCGGCTCGCTGGTCGACAGGACCCGCCACGCCGGCAACGACATCGCCTTCCTGGTGCTGCGCCACTTCGGGTTCGGCGACTCCAAGAACGTCAGCCCCACCCTGGTTGACTTCGTCGAATCGATGATCCGCTCGACGCCGACCGAGGTGATCGCCGACTTCTACCCGGCGCTGATGAACCACGACAAGCTGTCCGCGCTCGGCGTCCTCGACGACGTGCCGACCGCGATCATGGTCGGGGAGAAGGACTGGCTGACGCCGCCCGAGCACAGCAGGGCGATCGCGGCGGCGCTGCCCAGAGCCCAGCTGACCGAGGTGCCGGAGACCTCCCACCTCATCCAGCTGGAGCGGCCCAGCGTGGTCAACGACGCCCTGCGCGATCTGGTGAAGAGGGTGGAGCTGTGACTGTCGTCGCGACGGCCGAGGAGATGCGCGCGCTCGGCGTGCGGCTGGCGACCCGGTTGCGGGGCGGAGACCTGCTCGTCCTGTCGGGGCCGCTCGGCGCCGGCAAGACCACGCTGGTGCAGGGCATCGCCGAGGGTCTCAAGGTGCGCGGGCCGATCACCTCGCCCACCTTCGTCATCGCCCGCGTCCACCCCTCCCTCGCCGACGGGCCGCCGCTGGTCCACGCCGACGCCTACCGGCTCGGCGGCGATCTCGAGGTCGACGACCTCGACCTCGACGCCTCGCTGGAGGAGTCGGTGACGATCGTGGAGTGGGGCGAGGGGCTCGTCGAGGGGCTGTCCGACGAGCGGCTCGAAGTCCATATCGACAGGTCGGGCGATGACGACGCGCGCGTCGTCACCCTCCGGGGCGTCGGCGGGCGCTGGGCCGACACGCCGTCTGATCCCGCCTAACACCAAATCTTCGCCAAGGCTCGGGTAGGGCTGAGATCATTTCTTCATGGGTTCACCCAGATTTTCTGGGTATCAGGTGGGGTGCAGCGTCCTGATCCGGTGGATGCTGGATGAAACGGCGAAGTGGGGTGCGGCGGTGCTCACGGTCAGGCGAGTCGCGTACGCGGGGGCCTTCCTGATGTTAGGTGTGGCGGGGTGCTCGGCTTCGGCGGATACGGCCACGCCGTCCGGCACCGCGACGACAACCGCCACCTCCACCTCCACCGCCACGGCGACCACCGCCACCCGGCAGAACATCGACGTCCGGCTCAACCCTGACCGGGTGACGGCCGGTGACAACTCCACGGTGTGGATCCTGGCCAACTGCCCCGTGCCGAACGACGGCCCCGAGCACAGCGGCACCGCCACGTCCAAGGCGTTCATGGCCGCGGTCCCGCTCGACCCGGTGCCGCCGCCCACGCCGTCCGCCGCGCCGAGCACGACCGCCACCCCCGCCCCCGTGCCGTGGGTGCGCGGCGACGCCCGCGTCTCCGCCACCGTCAAGCGCGGCAGCTACCCGGTGAACGTCAAGTGCGACGGCACCAACGACACCGGCAAGGCCACGCTGCGCGTGGTCGCCGCCGAACCCACCGACGAACCGACGTCCACCAGGACCGTCGTGCCCACCAAGGCGCCGGGCGCGGGCGGCGGCGGCACCTTCGCCAAGGACGTCGAGGACGAGTCGGGCCTCCCGCTCGGCCCCGCGGGCGTGCTGCTCGGGCTGGCGCTGGCCGGAGGCGTGGGCCTGGCGCTGCGCCGCCGCCGCGGCTGAGCCGTGGCCCGGATGTCACGGGTGATCATCGCGGGGGCCGCCACCGGCCTCGTGCTGGTCGCCTTCGGCAGGACCCTCCAGGTACGGCAGGAGGCCACGCCCGCGTCCGTCGTGCCCGAGAGCATCGAGGTTCCCGCCATCGACCTCGACGCGCCGCTCATGAAGCTCGGGCTGACCGAGAGCGGCGAGGTGGAGCTGCCGCCGTACGAGAAGCCGAAGGTCGCCGGGTGGTTCAAGCACAGCGCGGTGCCCGGCGAGAAGGGCGCGTCCGTGATCATCGGGCACGTCGACACCAAGACGGCGCCGGCGGTCTTCTACAAGCTCAGGCAGCTGCGCAAGGGGCAGATCGTCAAGGTGCCGCGCAGCGACGGGAAGGTCGCCGAGTACAGGGTCGAGTCGGTGGAGCAGGTCGACAAGGACCGCTTCCCCGCCGAACGCGTCTACACCGAGGCGGGGCTGCGCCTGGTGACCTGCGGTGGCAACTTCGACTACGCCAGGCACGAGTACGAGGACAACATCATCGTCTACGCCTCTCCGGTGAAGCTCGCCTGAACGAAATCCGGTTGCGGGCCTCTGGACGATGAAGGCATGAGCGACGAGCCCCATCCCCCAGCCTCGGGTGTACGCGTGCCGTGGGAGCAGGTGCCGGCGGGCAGCACTCGCGGGGACGCACTAGGCTAAACATTCGTGCTGGTCCTGGCCTTCGATACCGCAACCCCCGCCGTCACCGCCGCACTGCACGACGGCACGAGGGTGCTCGCCGAATCCACCGTGGTCGACGCCCGTCGCCACGGTGAGCTGCTCGTTCCCACGATCGAGCAGGTGCTCGACGAGGCGGGCGCCGCGCTCCACGACGTCACCGCGATCGTCGCGGGCTCCGGCCCCGGCCCCTACACCGGCCTCCGAGTGGGCCTGATGACCGCCCAGGCGCTGTCCACGGCGCTCGGCACGCCCGCGTACGGCATCTGCAGCCTCGACGCCGTCGCCTACGGCAGCGGGCTCGCCACCGAGTTCCTCGCGGCCACCGACGCGCGGCGCAAGGAGGTCTTCTGGGCCCGCTACACCGACGCGCGTACCCGCGTGGCAGGGCCCTTCGTCGACCGCCCCGCCGACGTGCCGCGCGCCGACGGGGTTCCCGTCGTGGGGGCGGGCGCCGCGCTCTATCCGCAGGTTCTCGGCGAGACGGACGCCCCGCCGTACCCTTATGGACGGTTCATGGCCGCGCTGGCCGCCGAACGGCTCGCGGCGGGCGTCCCGCTGGAGCAGCCGCGGCCCATCTACCTGCGCAGGCCCGACGCGACGATCCCGAAGCCGCCGAAAAAGGTGACGGCGTGAAGCTCAGGCAGATGACCGAGGCCGACCTGCCCGCGGTCATGGCGCTGGAGCGGGAGACGTTCCCCCTCGACGCGTGGAGCGAGGGCATGCTGCGCGGCGAGCTCGCCGACCAGCCGCGTACCAGGCACTACGTCGTCGCCGTCGACGGCGGCGAGATCATCGGCTACGCGGGGCTGGCCGTCGCCGCCGACCAGGCCGACGTGCAGACGATCGCGGTGCGGTCCGCACGCCAGGGCGAGGGCGTCGGCAGCGCGATGCTCACCGACCTGCTCGACGAGGCACGGCGGCGGGCCGCCCAGGAGATCTTCCTGGAGGTCCGCGCCGACAACCCGCGCGCCAGGTCGGTCTACGAACGGTTCGGATTCGAGGAGATCGGCGTGCGCCGCCGCTACTACGACGACGGCACCGACGCGATCATGATGAAGAGGAAGCTGGATGGCTGACGAACCCCTGGTCCTTGGCATCGAGACCTCCTGCGACGAGACCGGCATCGGCATCGTCCGAGGCCACACGCTGCTGGCCAACACCATCGCCTCCAGCATGGAAGAACACGCCCGCTTCGGCGGCGTCGTGCCGGAGGTCGCCTCCCGGGCGCACCTGGAGGCGATGACGCCCACCATCGAGTCGGCGCTGGCGACGGCGGGCGTGAAGCTCACCGACATCGACGCCATCGCCGTCACCGCCGGTCCCGGCCTGGCCGGGGCGCTGCTGGTGGGCGTCGCCGCGGCCAAGGCCTACTCCCTCGGCCTCGGCGTGCCGCTCTACGGCGTGAACCATCTGGCCGCGCACGTCGCCGTCGACCAGCTCGAACACGGGCCGCTGCCCAAGCCGTGCATTGCGCTGCTCGTCTCCGGCGGGCACTCGTCGCTGCTGCTGGTGCCCGACGTGGCCGAAGACGTCATCTCGCTCGGCTCCACCGTCGACGACGCGGCCGGTGAGGCGTTCGACAAGGTCGCCCGCGTGCTCGGCCTGCCGTTCCCCGGCGGACCGCACATCGACAGGGCGGCGGTGGCGGGCGACGGCGCGGCCATCACCTTCCCTCGCGGGAAGATCGACGACGGCACCTTCGACTTCTCCTTCTCCGGGCTCAAGACCGCGGTCGCGCGCTGGGTGGAGGCGAAGGAGGCGGCGGGCCAGTCGATCCACGTGCCGGACGTGGCGGCCTCCTTCCAGGAGGCGGTCGTCGACGTGCTGACGCGCAAGGCGCTGCAGGCCTGCAAGAAGTACGACGTGCACGACCTGCTCATCGGCGGCGGCGTCGCGGCCAACTCGCGGCTGCGGGCGCTGGCACAGGAGCGGTGCGACAAGGCGGGGGTACGGCTGCGCGTGCCCCGTCCCGGGCTGTGCACCGACAACGGGGCGATGGTGGCGACGCTGGGCTCCGACCTGGTGTCGGCGGGGATCACGCCGTCGACGCTGGAGCTGCCTGCCGACTCCTCGCTCCCGATCACGACGGTGCACGTGTAGACCGGACGGCGCTGAACGGGTGGTGCTGAAAGGCCCGGCGTGAGCCGGGGCGCGGGGCCGGTGCGGAGGCGGGCACGCCGCCCGCGGCACCGGGGCGGGCCCCTCTCCAAGGGGCGAGGCGGGCCGCCCGGGGTGGTGGGGGCCCGCCTCAGCTGGGCGGTCGGTCAGGGGGTGGGGCTCCAGGCCTCGAACTCGTAGATGCGGGCGGCCGGGTCGGAGGTCTGCGTGGGTTTGGTGATGGAGAGCCGGACGTAGCGGGCCGTGGTCGTGACCGGGTGGGTGGTGGTCGCGGCGGTGTTGCCGGTGACGGTCGCGACCGTGGTCCACGGGTCGGACGTGCCGGTGCGTACCTGGATGGTGAAGTCGCGGGTGTTCCAGCTCGACGACTCCCCGCCGGCCTGGGCGTGTTTGACGACGAACCGGGTGAGCGGCGTGGCGGCCCCGAGGTCGACCTCCATCCACTTGCCCGCGGTCAGCGCGCACCACTTGTCGGTGTGTCCGCCGTTCACGCTGCCGTTGACGGCCTTGGCCGGGCCTTCGTTCGCGTTGCACTGGCCGGAGGCGGTGGCGGGGCGGTTGAGCGCGACGTTGGTGTCGGTCGGCGGGGTGCCGGTCCAGGAGACCGTGGTCGTGGCGGCGGCCGACCGGCCGTACTCGGCGCCGACCGCCTCGACCTCGATCGTCGTCGTGGTCTCGGTGCCGCTCCGGTCGAGCTGGGGCACGAAGTAGGCGTCGTTCGGCGTGGCGCCCAGGTAGGTGCGGGTGCCGTCGCCGTTGCGGCGGTAGACGTCGTAGTGGTGGGCCTGGCCGGCGCCGGTCCAGGAGAGGCGGAGCGACTTGCGGGTGGCCGACACGTCGGTGGCGCCGAGCACGGTCAGGCCGGTGGGGGCGGCGACGGCGTCCACGTCACCGTCGTAGACCGCCAGCTGGCCCACCCTGATGTCGTAGGCGTCGGCGGTGCCGGCGGCCTGCAGGCCGAGCTGCGCGATCGTCTTGCCGGCGTGGGCGGACAGGTCGAGCGTCCTGCGCTCCCAGCCGGTGCCGCTGGTCGAGCCGAGGTCGAGCGTGGTGAAGGTGGTGGGCGCGTCGGTGAACGCGATCGCCGCCTTCAGCCTGGTGGCACCCGCGGCGGGGGTCTTGACCACCACGGACAGTTTGGTGTCGGCGGCGACCGGCAGGCGGGTCTGGTAGAGCCGCACCGTGTTGGTGGCGTCGAGGCGGCCGGTGAGGCGCAGCGACGAGCCGCCTTCGTAGGCGTCGCCGTAGTCGACGGAGGGGGTCAGCCTGGTGCCGGTGGAGGAGACGATCCACTGGTAGGTGGGCGGCACGTCCTGGACGGACAGGTTGTTCCAGCCGCCGTCGCGGACGCGGACGCCGCCGACGTTGTAGAAGTCGCCGTGCCCGGTGTTGAAGCCGGTCACGAACGGCTTCGCGGTGACGGCGCTCGACTCGGCGACGTAGTGGGCCAGGCCCTTCCACGCCGACGACGTGGAGGTGTTGGACGGGTCGGCGTTGGCGCCCACCCAGAAGCGCGAGTCCTTGGCCCGGAAGTCGGCCGGTCCCGTCGACGACTTCCACGTCCACTCGGGGCGGTAGATGCCGAGCGAGGTGACGTGCGGCTGCCCGGCGGGGAAGACCGCGTCCCAGGGCACACCGGTGTTGTAGCCGTTGGCCTCGGTGTCGATGCCCGCGTACAGCTCGTGCTCGTCGCGGCCGAGCGAGCGGGCCAGGTCGCGCGAGGAGTTCTGCCTGGACGCGCTCCAGCCGAAGTCGAGGAACATGGAGTCGGACACCTTGGCGGGGTCGGACAGGAAAGCGTCGTTGGCCGTGGTGAGGCCGTCCTGCCAGCTGATCGAGCCGCTCTCGGTCATGGCGTCGTACCACATGAACTCGACCGGGCCCTTGCCTCTGGCGTACTTCATCAGCGACCGCAGCTCGGTCGCCAGGGCGGCGTCACCGCCCGCGGTCTCCTGGTTGATGAACCAGCCGTCGAAGCCGTAGTGCTGGGCGACCTGGACGAGCTTGTCGGCGACCGGGTAGGAGGAGCCGGTCTTCTTGACGAAGTCGTGGACCCACTGGATCTGCCCGCCGTACGCGGTGGGCGGGAAGAAGACGGTGCCGTAGACCTTGACGCCGTTGCGGTGGGCGGCGTCGATCACGGTGGCGTTCGGGGCCAGGATCAGCCCCTCGCCGGCCGAGCCGCCCCAGAACACCAGGGTGTCGACGTACTGCCAGTGGGTGAAGGCGTAGTAGTTGGGGTCGAGGGCGCCCTGGGAGGGGTTGCCCGAGGTGGGGGCGAACGACACCAGCGAGGCGATGCGGCCCTCGCCGGCGCGGGCGTTCGGGTTCGCCTTCAGCGCCGGGTCGGAGACGCGGGGCCGCAGCGGCACCCGCGAGCGGTTGAAGCGGGCGTCGGGGTCGGTCGCGGGGTCCCAGCTGAGGATGGTGCTCGGGTGCCAGTAGGAGGCGTACGGCTGCTCGCCGCCCGCGGCGGCGGCCCGCTTGCGTACGGCCCGCCCGGGGTCGGCGGGGGCGGACGCGGACGGTGTGGGGGTGGCCGGCGCGGTGCCGGCTTCGGCGGAGTCGGCCGACACGGAAGGGGCAGGGGTGGGGTCGGCTTGTGCGGGGGGCGTGACCAGGGCGGTCGCGGCGAGGACCCCGCACAGCAGGGGTAATGATCTCCGTCGCATCTGATCTCCTTGTCTCACTGTTGGGTCAGGACGGTGGTGATCCCCCGAGCGTCGAGATGGTCGCTGTCGGCCGCGCGGCCGGCGGTGACGATGGCCAGCGGTCCGGCCTGGCGCAGCCGTACCCAGGCGCGGTGGAAGGCGCTGCCCGGCGCGACCTCGGCTCTGCGCTCCGGCTCGGTGCGCAGGTCGACGTCGCACAGCAGCGCGGGCCTCGCGGCGGCGGTACGGCGCTGCTCCTTGATGAAGGCCGCGAGTTCCTCGGCCGCCGGCTTGGCACGGTGGTCGACGGTGAACAGGCCGAGGTCGTACTCGCGGTCGGGGAAGTCGGCCAGGGCCCGGTCGAGATCGTGGGAGCACCACCAGGTGACGCCCCACAGCGCGGGGTTGGCCGTGACCGCTTCGAGCATCCCGCGGACGAACGCGGGAGCGTCGGCCTCGGGGATGTCGGGGCGCGGGGCGCCGACCTCCTGCAGCCAGACGGGACGGGCCGGGTCGAGCGCGGTGGCGGCGGCGAGCTCGACGAGGTAGTCGGCGTGGGTGACGGTGGCGGGGCCGAGCGGGCCGTCGAGCCTGGAGACGCCGTTGAACACCCACGAGTGGACCGTCGTCAGGTCGCCGAGGTCGACGTTGTCGGCGGGGTGGAACGGGTGGGCGGGGTCGTACCAGCTGGCGTCGTAGAGGGAGTGCAGGCTCAGCAGGTGGGGGGCGGCGGCGCGGACCACGTCGATCAGGTCGGCGGCCCAGCGGGTGGACGCCTCCGGGGTGGTCGGGTTGGCCGGGTAGAGGTTGTTGACCTCGTTGCCGAGCGTCACGGCGAAGACGTTGGGACGGCCGGCCACGGCGCGGGTGAGCCGGTCGGCGTAGGCGGCGATGCCGTCGCGGACGTCGGCGTCGGTGAAGAGGCTGCGCTCGTGCCAGGTCAGCACCCACGACGGCAGGAAGTCGAAGCTGGACAGGTGCCCCTGCAGCAGGTCCACGGCCACGGACAGGTCGAACTCGGCGGCGATGTCGATCAGCCGCAGCAGGTCGTCGATGCCGCGCTGCCTGATCAGGGTGCGGTTCGGCTGGATCCAGGGCCAGATGGGGAACACCCGGACGTGGTCGAGCCCGATCCCGGCCAGGTCCTCGAAGTCACGCCGGATGTCGTCGGGGGAGGGCTCGAGCCAGCTGTGGAACCAGCCTGCCGAAGGCACGTAGTTGGCGCCGAAACGGATGGGGTGGGGCAGGGGCACGCGTCCTCCGAACGTGAGTCGATCTCCCCGGGACCCTAAACCGATTTAGTCGCCCTGCCAAGCCCCTGGCGCCGCCGTGCTGCCCCTGACGACCAGCCGCGGGGTGGGCGTCCTGAGGTCCTGCCGCGCCTCGGGGTCGGCGATCACCGCCAGCATGACCTCGGCCACCTGACCGCCGAGGGCGAAGGTGTCGCGCGAGAGCGCGGTGATGGCCGGGTGTGCGATGCGCGTCAGCACCGAGTCGTCGAAGGCCACGATCGACAGCTCGTCCGGGACCCGTACGCCCATCTCGCCGGCCACGCCCAGGCCCGCCAGGGCCATCACGTCGCTGTCGTAGACGATCGCGGACGGCCTGCGGGAACGCGACAGCAGCGCCCTGGTCGCCGCCGCGCCCTCGGCGTCGCTGAAGTCGGTCGCCAGCGACACCGCCTCGGCCAGCTCCAGCCGCCGGGTGGAGTCGCGCAGCGCGCGGATGCGGCGCTGGGTGTGCCGGAAGGCGGGCAGGCCGGCGACGTGGGCGATGTGCCGGTGGCCGAGCGCGGCCAGGTACTCGACGACCGACACCATCGCCTCCCTGTCGTCGGCCCAGACACTGGACAGGGAGCCGTGCCGGCCGGGGCCGCCGAGCACCACGGTGGGCACGCCGAGCTCCTCGAGCGCGCCGATCCTGGGGTCGCTGACCTTGAGGTCGACCACGATGAACCCGTCGACCCGGTGCGCGGAGGCCCAGTCGCGGTAGATCTCCATCTCGGCCGCGACGTCCTCGACGATCATCAGGTGCGTCGCCACGGACTGCGCCGACAGCCCCGCCTGCAGGCCGGACAGGAGCTGGGCGAAGAACGGCTCCACGCCCAGCGTGCTGGCCGGCCTGGCGATCACCAGGCCGACCGCTTCGGCCCTGGCGCCGCCGAGAGCCCTGGCGGCGCTGTGCGGACGCCAGTTCATCTCCTTGGCCACCTGGAGGATGCGGGCCCTGGTCGCCTCCCCGACGCCGGGGCGCCCGTTGAGCGCGAACGACACCGCGCCCTTGGACACCCCGACCCGCTTCGCGATGTCGGCGATCGTCGGACGGCCCACGACTGGCTCCTTCACGAGTTCATCTCAGCTATTGACACAGGAGTCTAGCCAGGGGGATAGTCCCGCAACTAGAGCGGTTTAGTCCCCGAAGGAGAGCGTCATGCGAAGGTACTGGGCAGGGCTGGCCGTCGTGGCCACGATGGTAGCCGGGGGCTGTGGGCTGGGCGAGGCGGGGCCGGAGGCGGCCGCGCCGAGCGCGGGGGCGACGGGGGAGGTGAAGGGCAAGGTCAGCCTGCAGACGTGGGCGCTGAAGCCCAAGTTCACCGATTACGTGCAGGGCGTCGTCGACGCCTTCGAGAAGAAGTACCCGGGCGTCGAGGTCGAGTGGCTCGACCAGCCCGGCGAGGGCTACGCCGACAAGGTGCTGAGCCAGGCCGCCAGCGGCACCCTCCCCGACGTGACCAACCTGCCGCCGGACTTCGCGCTCCCGCTGGTGAAGCAGGGCATGCTGCTCGACGTCTCCCAGGTGGACCAGAAGCTGGCCGACGAGTACGTCGCCGGCGGTCTCGACGCCTACAAGTACGCCGGGGTGCAGGGCACGTACGGGTACCCGTGGTACCTCAACACCGACGTGAACTACTGGAACTCCGAGCTCATGACCGAGTACGGCCTGGACCCGAAGCGGCCGCCGACCACCTTCGACGAGCTCGTCGCCCAGGCCAGGACCGTCAAGGAGAAGTCCGGCGGCAAGGTCTACCTGATGAGCCGCAGGCCCGAGCTCGGCGACCTCTTCAACGCCGGCGTGAAGCTGATGGCCGACGACGGCAAGAGCTTCGTCTTCAACACGCCGGAGGCCGTCGCGGTGCTCGACAAGTACCGCGACGCCTTCAAGGAGGGCCTGCTGCCGCGCGACATCCTGACCGACACCTACGCGGGCAACGCCAAGCTCTTCAGCGAGAAGACCGCGGCCTGGACCACCGGCGGCGGCAACTACATCACCAGCCTGGCCACCGACAACCCGTCGCTGGCGCCCAAGGTGGTGTCCTCGACGGTGATGGGCACGCCGCCGCTGTACGTGCAGGGCCTGTCGGTCGCCAAGCAGACCAAGAACGCGCCCGCGGCGATCGCCCTGGCCCGCTGGGTGACCAGCCCGGAGAACCAGGCCGCCTTCGCCCACCTGGTGAGCATCTTCCCGAGCACCAAGGCGTCGGCCGGCGACCCGTTCTTCAGCAAGAGCGACGGCACCAACGCCGGCGACGCCAAGGTCATCGCGTTCACCTCGCTCGCGCAGGCCAAGCTGCTCCAGCCGGTCGAGGTCACCGAGGCGATGAGCAAGTTCATCCGGCAGCAGTTCGCGCTCGCGATCAGCGGTGAGACCACCTCCAAGGAGGCCCTCGACGCCGCTGTGGCCAAGTGCAACGAGCTCCTCAAGAACTGATCCGATGACCCATCGCCGCTGGTTCACGCCGTGGCTGCTGGTGGCACCCGCCGCGCTCTGGCTGTTCGTGTTCAACGTCTGGCCGTCGATCAACACGGTGGTCCTGGCGTTCACCAACGCCAAGCCGCTGGGCGGCGGGCGCTTCACCGGCCTGGAGAACTTCGCACGGGTGCTGGACGACGACCAGCTCGCCGACGCGCTGCTCAACAGCATCGTGTTCATGCTGGTCTGCCTGCCGCTGCTCACCATGCTGCCGCTGCTGATCGCGATCCTGGTGGAGAAGAAGCTGCCCGGCATCATGTTCTTCCGCACCGCCTTCTACACCCCCGTGGTCGCCTCGGCCGTCGTCGTGGCGCTGATCTGGGGCTGGGTGCTGGACGACCGGGGCCTGGTGAACGGCTTCGCGCAGTGGCTCGGCGTCGTCGCCGCGCCGGTCCCGTTCCTGACCGACCGCTGGCTGCTGCTGTTCAGCGCGATCAGCCTGACCGTCTGGAAGGGGCTCGGCTACTACATGATCATCTATCTCTCGGCCCTCGGGAACGTCAGGCGCGAGCTCCACGAGGCCGCCGCGGTCGACGGCGCCGGCCCGGTGCGCCGGTTCTGGAGCGTCACCGTGCCCGGCGTGCGCAACACGATGCTGCTGGTCTCCGTGCTCGTCTCGGTCTCCGCGCTACGCGTGTTCTCGGAGCTGTACGTGCTGTCCAACGGCACCGGCGGGCCCGGCGGGCGGGACATGTCGGTGGTCATGCTCATCCAGCTCTACAGCCGTGGCTTCACCGGCCACCTCGGCTACGCCTCCGCGCTCAGCATCGTCCTGCTCCTCATCACCATCGGGCCGATGCTCCTGCTCCTGCGGCTCAACAGGAAGGCGGCCTGACGTGGCGGCGCACGCCAAGACCGCACGGCGCGGCGGCTTCAACTCGATCGGCGCGGGCGAGAAGGTGCTGCGCTACGCGCTGCTCCTGCTCGTGCTGGCGCTCACCGTCTCCCCGTTCCTGTGGCAGCTGTCCACCTCGCTCAAGAGCCTGCAGGAGGACATCTACACCCAGACGCCGAGCTTCCTGCCCGAGCAGCCCACGCTCGACAACTACGCCCAGGTCGCCGACACGATCCCCGTCTGGTCCTACGCCGTCAACTCGCTGATCGTGGCCGCCATCGTGGTGATGGGCAACGCCGTCGGCGCCACCATCGCCGGGTACGCCCTGGCCAAGCTCCGCTTCCGGGGCGCGAAGCTGCTGCTGGGCCTGTTCCTGGCCACGCTCGTGCTGCCCGGCGAGGTGACGATCGTCTCCCAGTACGTCACCGTGCGCGGCCTCGGCCTGGCCGACACCCTCCTCGGCGTCGCGCTGCCCGGCGCCATCGGGATGCTCAACGTGCTCCTGATGCGGACCGCCTTCCAGTCGATCCCCCCGGAAATGGACGAGGCGGCCATCATCGACGGCGCGACCGCCTGGCAGCGGCTGCGCCACATCGGCCTGCCGAACGTGCGTGGCATGCTCAGCGTCATCACGATCTTCGCCTTCATCGGCGCGTGGGACGACTTCCTGTGGCCGCTCATCGTCCTGACCGACCCCGAGAACTACACCCTGACCGTCGGCCTGCAGTACCTCAACGGCACATTCAGCGCCAACCCCCGGCTCATCGCGGCCGGCACGATGATCTCCTTCCTGCCGATCGTCATCGTGTTCGCGGCACTCCAGCGCTTCTTCTTCAGAGGCGTGGAGGAAGGCGCGATCAAGGGTTGACCGTCCACATCACCAGGGAGTCCCCCGATGCATGACGACCGCAATCTGGTCGAAGCCCGTCTCAAGCGCGTCCTCGACGAGCGCATCCGCCCTGCGGTCTACCCGGAGTCGGTGCCGCTCGACGTGGCTGTCTGGCACGCGCCCGGCGAGCCGGTGCCCGTCGCCGAGGGGCTGTCGGCCGTACCGGAGCCCGTCGCGGTCGGTGACCAGTGGGGTGCGCCGTGGGGCACCAGCTGGTTCACCGTCACCGGCACGGTGCCCGCCGCCTGGGCCGGCAGAAGCGTCGAAGCCGTGCTCGACCTCGGCTTCGACGAGAACATGCCCGGCTTCCAGTGCGAGGGCCTCGTCTACCGCCCCGACGGCACCCCGGTGAAGGGGCTCAACCCGCGTAACCAGTGGGTGCGCATCGGCGCGCCGGTCGCGGGCGGTGAGGAGGTGCGGCTGCACATCGAGGCCGCCGCCAACCCCGTCATCCTCGACTACCACCCGTTCCTGCCGACCACGCTCGGCGACAAGGAGACGGCCGGCACCGACCCGCAGTACCGGCTGGCCCGGATGGACCTGGCCGTCTTCGACGAGACCGTGTGGCAGCTCGTGATGGACCTCGAGGTGCTGGGCGAGCTGATGCGGGAGCTGCCGGTCGAGGGCGCCCGCCGCTGGGAGATCCTGCGCGCCGTGGAGAAGGCGCTCGACGCGGTCGACCTGCAGGACGTGAACGGCACCGCGGCCGCGGCGCGCGAGCAGCTGGCCGGCGTGCTGGCCACGCCCGCGGCGCCGTCCGCGCACCGGATCAGCGCCGTCGGCCACGCGCACATCGACTCGGCCTGGCTGTGGCCGCTGCGCGAGACCGTCCGCAAGGTGGCCAGGACGACCTCCAACATGACCGCGCTGCTGGAGGACGAGCCCGCCTTCGTCTTCGCCATGTCGCAGGCGCAGCAGTGGGCCTGGGTGAAGGAGCACCGGCCCGAGGTCTGGGCCAAGGTGACCAAGGCCGTGGCGGCCGGGCGGTTCGTCCCGACGGGCGGCATGTGGGTGGAGTCCGACACCAACATGCCGGGCTCGGAGGCCATGGCCCGGCAGTTCGTGCACGGCAAGCGGTTCTTCCTCGACGAGTTCGGCATCGAGAACGACGAGGTGTGGCTGCCCGACACGTTCGGCTTCGCGGCCGGCCTGCCCCAGATCATCAAGGCCGCCGGGTCGAAGCGGCTGCTCACCCAGAAGATCTCGTGGAGCCAGACCAACACCTTCCCGCACCACACCTTCCTGTGGGAGGGCATCGACGGCACCCGGATCTTCACCCACTTCCCGCCCGTCGACACCTACAACTGCTCGATGAAGGGCAGCGAGATCGCCCACGCGGCGCGCAACTTCAAGGACAAGGGCGTCGCGCGGCACTCCCTCGCCCCCACCGGCTGGGGCGACGGCGGCGGCGGCACCACCCGCGAGATGGTCGCCAAGGCGGCCAGGATGCGTGACCTGGAGGGCTCGGCCACCGTCACCTGGGAGACGCCCGCCGAGTTCTTCGCCAAGGCCGAGGCCGAGTATCCCAACCCGCCCGTCTGGGTCGGCGAGCTCTACCTCGAACTGCACCGCGCCACGCTCACCAGCCAGGCCAAGACCAAGCAGGGCAATCGGCGCAGCGAGTCGCTGCTGCGCGAGGCCGAGCTGTGGGCCGCCACCGCCGCGGTCAGGACCGGGCATCCCTACCCCTACGAGCAGCTCGACCGCATCTGGAAGACGGTGCTGCTGCACCAGTTCCACGACATCCTGCCCGGCTCGTCCATCGCCTGGGTGCACCGCGAGGCCGAGCGGACCTACGCGCAGGTCGCCGCCGAGCTGGAGGCGATCATCGACGCCGCCCAGCGCGCCCTGGCCGGCGACCCCGCCGCGGGCACGTCGCTGCTGTTCAACTCCGCCCCGCACGCCCGCCGCGGCGTCGCGGCCGGTGCCGCCGGCACCTCCCTCACCGGCGCCGACACCGGCCTGCGCCCCCGGGACGCGGGCGGATACGTCCTCGACAACGGCCTGCTCCGCGTCGAGATCGACGAGCGGGGCCTGGTCCGCTCGGTCTACGACCTGACCGCCGGACGGGAGACCGTCGCGCCGGGCCAGGCGGCGAACCTGCTGCAGATCCACCCCGACTTCCCCAACATGTGGGACGCCTGGGACGTGGACGAGTTCTACCGCAACACCGTCACCGACCTGGTCGACGCCGACGAGGTGGCGCCGGGCGCCGCTCCCGGCTCGGTCGAGGTGGTCCGCTCGTTCGGCCGGTCGACGGTGCGGCAGGTGCTCAGCTTGCCGTCCGGCGCCAGGCGGCTCGACATCCACACCGAGGTCGACTGGCACGAGACCGAGAAGTTCCTCAAGCTGGCCTTCCCGCTGGACGTGCACGCCGAGCGCTACGCCTCCGAGAGCCAGTACGGCCACGCCTACCGCGCCACCCACACCAACACGAGCTGGGAGGCGGCCAAGTTCGAGGCGTGCAACCACCGCTTCGTCCACCTGGAGGAGCCCGGCTGGGGAGTGGCCGTGGTCAACGACTCCACCTACGGCCACGACGTGACCCGTACGGTGCGCGCCGCCGACTCCGGCACGACCACCACCCTCAGGGTCTCGCTGCTGCGCGCGCCGCGCTTCCCCGACCCCGAGACCGACCAGGGCGTGCACCGGTTCCGTCACGCGCTCGTGCCCGGCGCGACGATCGGCGACGCGGTGCGCGAGGGCTACTTCGTCAACCTGCCCGAACGGACGGTCCCCGGCGACGCCGAGGTGGCGCCGCTGGTCGCGATCGACGACGACGCGGTCGTCGTGACCGCCGTCAAGCTGGCCGACGACGGGAGCGGCGACGTGATCGTGCGCTTCCACGAGGCGCGCGGCGGCAGGGCGCGGGCGACGCTGACCGCGGGCTTCCCTGTCACCCGCGTCACGGCGACGGACCTGCTGGAGCGGCCTCTCGCGGAACGGCAGCACGAAGGGGGCGCGGTGCCCCTGACGCTGCGGCCGTTCGAGCTGGTCACTCTGCGACTGAGCCGGTAGGGCCCGTGGGCTCGATCGTCTAGTCCTTGGGGTTGCGGCTGGGCCGCAGGAGTGCCTCGGCCAGCGCGAGCATGGTCTCCTCCAGCGCGCCCAGCCGCTTGGTCAGGTCGCTCGTGGCGGGCTCGACGATGCCCGAGACGCTCTCGGCGAGCTCGGCCCGGTCGGGCCGGGCCGCGACGGCGTCGGTGAGGGCGGCGGCCGCGGTGGTCAGCCGCTCGTCGATCGCCTCCAGGCGCTTGACGTGCTCCGTCGTCTGGCTGTCGAGCAACTCGCCGACCCGCTCGCCGATGCCGAGCGTGACGGGCAGCTGGCCCACCCGCTGGTTGACCGCCTCCACCCGGTCGTCGATGGCCTCGAGGTGCTCGCCGGTCTTCTCGGCGGCGCTGGACATGCCGGTGAGGGTGGCGTCGATGCCGTCGAAACGGCCGACGACGCGCTCCTCGACCTCGGCCAGCCGCTCGTCGAGCGTGTCGAGGTGGGAGTCGAGGTCGTTGAACCGGCCCTCGGTGCGGGTGGCGGTCTCGGCGAGGTGGCTGGCCGCGCCGGCCATGCGCTCGTCGAGCGTGGTGAACCGGCCGTCGACCCGCCCGTCGAGCCCGTCGAAGCGGTCGTCGTGGCGGCCCAGGTGGCCGTCGAGCGCGCCCAGGCGCTGGTCGACGCCGGACAGGCGGGAGTCGAGCCCGCCCAGACGGGCGTCGACGCCGGACAGGCGGGTGTCGATGTCGGCCAGGCACTCGTCGGCGGTCTCGATGCGCCCGTCGACGGTGGTCAGCCGGTTGTCGACGGCGATGAGCCGGCCGTCGGCCCGGTCGATCCTGCTGTCGACACCGTCGAGGCGGCCCGTCAGGCGGGTCTCGGTGGCCTCGACCCTGGCGCCGACCTCCTCGATGGCGGCCGAGAGCAGCTCGGTGGAGGCGGCCAGCGACCCGTCGACCGCCTTGAGCTTCGTCTCGACCATCTCCGGCAGGCCCTTCACGCCGCTCTCGATGCGGTCGGTGCGGCTGGTGAGCTCGGCCATCGACTTGTCGAGGCGGGTGAAACGGTTGGCGGCGGCGTCCATGCTGGCGCTGAGCTGGCCGAGCTTGCCGGCGAAGTCGCCGAGGCGCTTGGCGATGCCGTCGGTGCTGGCGATGACCGACTCGATCCGCTTGAGCGCCTCGTCGAGGGTCTCGCTCACGGTGCTGATGTCGGCCCACAGGCTGGGCAGTTCCGCCACCGGCTTGACCCGCTCGCCGACGGACTCGACCCGGGCCTCGATGCCGCCCACCTGCTCGCCGACGGCGTCGACGTGGTCGCGTACCGCCTCCACGTGCTGGGCCAGGCCCTCAGCCCAGCTCGGCGGCCTGGTGGTGATGTCGTCGAGGCGGCCGCTCACGGTCTCGAGCGTGCCGGTCAGCCCGCCGAGCTCGCGCTCGCGGACCTCCCGCAGCAGCCACTCCATGCCCTCAAGGCGCTGGCGGATCTCGTCGAGCACCGCGCCCTGCGTGCGCTGCTCGTAGACGTGGTCCTGCGCGGCCCGCGCGAGCAGCTCGCGCATCCTGTCGGAGATGGCGGTCTGGCTGCCTGCCTGGAGAAGGGTGGTGTGGTTGGAGTGATCCACCGAAAGCTCCTTCACTCGCCGACGTCTGCCGCGCAGCGGTGGGTAATCGTTAGGGGTGAACTCTCGCCCGGCCACCTTAGTAGCTCGATCAAGATCTTTCGGTGTCGACTTTAAAAGATCGTGATTGTCGATGTATCGCCCTGATTTGTCATTTACCCAGTTCGGGAGGGGTGCAGATAAGCACGGAAGGGCGGTCGGAGATTCGGGTCAGAATGACCACCGCGGATATGTTTCCGGACAGTCGCAAATCACTGCGCAACCGTTCGATGTCGACCGCCGAGGCGCGTTTCTTGATGGTCACGTTTCCGACATTGCGCGCGCGGAGTGCGGCTCTCAGTTTTTTCACCGAGAACGGCATCACTTCATTCACCTCGTACCTGGACGCCCAGACGGTGTCGACGAGATCGTCACCGGTGATGTAGGCGATCAACGGGTCGGCCAGGCGCCCGTTGACCATGGCGGCCACCTCGGCGACCAGGTGCGCGCGGATGGCGGCGCCGTCCGGCTCGTAGACGTAGCGCCCCACCGGTCCGACGGGGGCCTGCGCGCCCGTGGGAGTGAGCGTGCCGCCCTCGGGCAGCAACGTGGCCCTCCTGTCGAACTCCGCGGCGCCCGCCGCCGCCTCGCCGATCCGGGCTCGGGGTACGGCCCGCCCGCCCGCGTCCGTCTCTGCCTGGCCCGCGTCCACGGCCATGCCGGACAGGGCGCCCGTCCAGATGGCGGCCTCCTTGACCTCGCCCTTGAACGAGACCCACTCGGCCTCGGCGCCCGGCGGGACGAACTCGTAGGGGATCCCCGGCGCCACCTTCAGGCACGCCGCCGGTGCCCGCTCAAGCAGGTCGAGGATGACCGGCCAGGTGGGGGAGTAGGCGTTCGGGTCGAAGGTCCGCCCCTTCGCGGTACGGCGGGCGGGATCGGCGAACAGGACGTCGTAGGCGGCCGGGTCCACGGAGGCGGCGTCAGCCGTACGGACCGTGACCCTGTCGGACAGCCCCAGCGCGTCGGCGTTGGCCAGCGCGACGGAGACGGTCAGGGGGTCGGTGTCGACGGCGTCCACCTCGCAGCCGGCGCGCGCCAGCGCGACGAGGTCGCCGCCGATGCCGCTGCAGACGTCGACCACCCGCAGGCGCGAGCCGGGCCGGGGCGGTGCCCCCTGGGGCGTGCTGGGGATCTCATGCGGAGACGCGGGAACGGCGGGCGGCCTGGCGGCGAGGAGGGCGATCCGGCGGGCGCGGTGCTCGGCGACCTCGCGGCGGGTGGCCTGCTCGACCCCGTGCGGAGTGAAGTACATCAGCGCCGCGTCGTCGCCGAACTTCGCCCTGCCCCGCTCCCGCAGCTTCGCCTGGGTGAGGGCGGCGGAGGTGAGGGCGGCGTCGTAGGTCCTGCGCAACCTGGTCGCGGCCACGACGGGGTCCCCGCTCGCCAGTTCGACGGCCTCGGCGAGGGCCTTCTGGCCGCGAGGTGTCAGGAGTGCGAGGAAGGCGTCGTGGTCCACGCCGTACGACGTTAGTGCAGGGCGTCGAGCGTGATGTCGATGGGGAAGGGGACGGAGACGGCGAGCCGGTCGCGGTGGATGCCGGTGGCGACGTAGGCGCCGACGACCTCGTCGAGCTCGTAGGTGTGGATGACGGGCTTGCTGTTCTCGTCCTTCACGATCCAGAAGTGCTCGATGCCGGCCGCGGCGTAGATGCCGGGCTTGACGTGGTTGTCACGATGCTCCGACTCCGGCGAGACCACCTCCACCACCAGGTGAACGTCTTTCGGCGCGAACGCCGTGCGGTTCAGGTCGGTGGTGGCGGTCGTGTCGACCACGAGCACATCGGGGCACGGTCGTTGGCGTGGAGCGATCTTGATGTCCATCTGGCTCCGCGCGGAGAGACCTTCAGGTGCCTGTGCGTCCAGGGCGATCCTGAGGCCGATGATGATGCTCTCGTGGAAGAGCTTCTGGGGGGACATGAGGACGAGCGCTCCATCGACGAGTTCAACGCGTTTGAAGAGGTCCAGCTCGCCATGGGGCCCGTCCTCGGGGAGCAGGTCCAGGTCGTCGGCCGTCCACCCGCCCTCCGGTGGCAACGGCCAGTTGGCGAGGACGTGGCGCACGTCATCCATCGTGCTGGTCACGTCACGCATCGTAGCGTCGTCGTCACCGCCGTTTCTGGTCGTCACGTGGTTCAGTGTTCCCCTTTTCGCGGCTCCGTGTCGTCCGGGAGGGGAGTTTTCCGGCGTCCGAGTATCGCTCTGAGCTGAGCAGAGCGGTTCGTGTTGACGGGCAAGGCCTGCTTGCATACTGTTTCGTGTTGGCACTCTCACCTTGAGAGTGCCAACGTGCGACGAGGCAGGTCTGACACCCGCGACGGCAGGCCCAGCTGGTCGCCTCTTCTAGATCATCCAAATCTGAAGGGGAGGTCCGATCGTGACGACCGCCACTAAGGTTCCCGTTAAGCCGCTCGGCGACCGCATTGTGGTCCAGCCGCTTGAGGCCGAGCAGACCACCGCTTCCGGCCTGGTCATCCCGGACACCGCCAAGGAGAAGCCGCAGGAGGGCAAGGTCCTCGCGGTGGGCCCGGGCAACTGGGACGAGGACGGCGAGAAGCGCATCCCGCTCGACGTCAGCGAGGGCGACATCGTCCTTTACAGCAAGTACGGCGGCACGGAGGTCAAGTACGGCGGCGAGGAGTACCTCGTGCTCTCCGCCCGTGACGTTCTCGCCATCATCGAGAAGTAAGCCGTGAGAAAGCCCCGGGCCCGCCTAGTGCCCGGGGCTTTCACCGCCAACGGACGTGCCTGATGGACCGCCATCTGCCCGACGCGTCGGCTGAGGCAGGCGACGGCGGCCCTCGTACGTCTCGGATGGGACGCTGAGAGGACTTTTCCCATGCCGAAGATCCTGGAGTTCGAAGAGGACGCGCGGCGCGCGCTTGAGCGCGGCGTCAACGCCCTCGCGGACGCAGTGAAGGTGACCCTGGGCCCGCGCGGCCGCAACGTGGTCATCGACAAGAAGTTCGGGGCGCCGACCATCACCAACGACGGCGTCACCATCGCTCGCGAGGTCGAGCTCGAGGCGCCGTACGAGAACCTCGGCGCCCAGCTCGCCAAGGAAGTGGCGACCAAGACCAACGACATCGCCGGTGACGGCACCACCACGGCGACCGTCCTCGCCCAGGCGATGGTCCGCGAGGGCCTGCGCAACGTGGCAGCGGGCGCTTCCCCGCTGTCGCTCAAGCGCGGCATCGACCAGGCCGCCAAGGCCGTCAGCGACAAGCTGCTGGCCTCCGCGCGCCCTGTCGAGGACAAGAAGGAGATCGCCAATGTCGCGACGATCTCCGCTCAGGACGCCAAGATCGGTGAGCTGATCGCCGAGGCGTTCGACAAGGTGGGCAAGGACGGTGTCATCACCGTCGAAGAGTCCAACGCCATGGGCATGGAGCTCGAGTTCACCGAGGGCCTGCAGTTCGACAAGGGCTACCTGTCGGCCTACATGGTCACCGACCCCGAGCGCATGGAAGCGGTCCTCGAGGACCCGTACATCCTGATCCACCAGGGCAAGATCGGTTCGATCGCCGACTTCCTGCCGCTGCTGGAGAAGGTCGCCCAGACCAAGAAGGCGCTGCTGGTCATCGCCGAGGACGTCGAGGGCGAGGCCCTGGCCGTCCTGGTGACCAACAAGATCCGTGGCACCTTCACCTCGGTGGCCGTCAAGGCCCCCGGCTTCGGTGACCGCCGCAAGGCCATGCTGCAGGACATCGCGATCCTGACCGCCGGCCAGGTCGTCAGCGAGGAGATCGGCCTCAAGCTCGACCAGGTCGGCCTCGAGGTGCTCGGCACCGCCCGCCGTGTCGTCGTCACCAAGGACGCCACCACGATCGTGGACGGTGCCGGTGACGCGCAGGCGATCGAGGACCGCGTCAAGGAGATCAAGCTCGCCATCGAGCAGTCCGACTCCGACTGGGACCGCGAGAAGCTCCAGGAGCGCCTCGCGAAGCTGTCCGGCGGCGTCTGCGTGCTGCGCGTCGGCGCGGCCACCGAGGTGGAGCTCAAGGAGAAGAAGCACCGCCTCGAGGACGCGATCTCCGCGACCCGCGCCGCGATCGAGGAGGGCATCGTCTCCGGCGGTGGCTCCGCGCTCATCCACGTCTCCAAGGACCTGGACGACCTCGGTCTGTCCGGCGACGAGGCGACCGGTGTGGGCGTCGTCCGCCGCGCGCTGATCGAGCCGGCCCGCTGGATCGCCGAGAACGCCGGTCTCGAGGGCTACGTCGTCACCCACAAGGTCGCCGAGATGTCTGCGGGTCACGGCCTCAACGCCGCGACCGGCGAGTACGGCGACCTGGTGGCGCAGGGCGTCATCGACCCCGTGAAGGTGACGCGCTCGGCCGTCCAGAACGCCGCGTCCATCGCGGGCATGCTGCTCACCACCGAGGCTCTCGTGGTGGACAAGCCCGAGGAGGAGGCCCCGGCCGCCGGTGGTCACGGCCACGGTCACGGCCACGGCCACTGACCTGCGTCGACCTGAGGTCCGCGTCCCGTCCCGGGGCGCGGACCTTTCGCATGCCGGCGACGATCCGCCCCTGCCAGGCGACGTGACGGCTCCCCGGGGCGGCAGTCCCTTGCCGCACGGTGAGGACCTCTCCGGCGCGGCAGTCTCCCGTACGGCCCTTGTGCGAGGGCCCCCAGGGCGGCAGTCCCCCTACGGCAAGCCCCCCACGCCCACCGTGGGCACGGGGCCCGGGTCCGTCCTGCCACGGCACTCCAGCGGGACGGGGCGGGCCGCCGTTACGTCACGCCCCCTGAACCGACGTCCGGAACCGCGCACGGTAGGCGGAAGGGGCCACGCCGAGGCAGGAACGCCCGCCGCAACGACCCGTCCTCGCAGGTGGGCAGCCGTGCGGTTTCGGCGGTGGGGTGGTGACGGAGACTTCGCGGAAAGGCGATGGGTGGGCGAGTGCGAAGTTGTCCGGAAAGGGAACTATTTCGCGGTAAACCGAACACGTTCGTAAAGCGTCCCCCCGTCTGACGTGTTTCCTGCATTTAAGCAAATGGTCTGAAATATCGTCACACACCGAAACCCTTAGTGTGGCGGACCGATTACGCCGCGTTATCGTCGCTTCAATGTGACCAATCCGTAGCCGTTCGCTATGACGACAGGCACGATCAGTGCGGGCATCATGCCTAACGTGAGCGAGGGAAGCGTCGCCGACGCCAAAATTGGGGTAAGGCTTGCGTCGAGACTTCCGGCACGAGCGGACGAGTCCGACCTTCGGGAACTGACGAGCCTCGCCGTCCAGGGGGATCGCACCGCGATCGAATCTCTGCTCGGGGAGCTCCGTCCCATGGTGGTGCGCTATTGCCGCGCGCGACTGGGGAGGGTTTCCGGGCAATATCACATCGCCGATGACGTGGCGCAGGAAGTCTGCATCGCCGTGCTGTCCGCGCTGCCCCGCTACCGTGACATGGGCCGGCCGTTCGCCTCCTTCGTGTTCGGGATCGCCTCGCACAAGGTGGCCGACGCGCTGCGCAGTTCGGTGCGCTCGGCCGTACCGACGCAGGATCTGCCCGACGGGCCCGACGAGGGGCCGGGGCCGGAGGAGACGGTCGTCCGCTACATCGAGGTGGAGCACGCCCGCAGGCTGCTGTCGCGGCTGCCGGACAACCAGCGCGAGCTGCTGCTGTTGCGGGTGGTGTCGGGGCTGTCGGCCGAGGAGACAGGTAATGTACTCGGCATGACACCAGGTGCGGTGAGGGTCGCCCAGCATCGGGCGCTGGCCAGGCTCCGGCAGATGGCCGAGCTGGAGTCGATCGCTTGACCGAAGAAGAAAGCGACGCGCTCCTCGACGCGTTGTCACGGGGCGAGCCGCCGCCCGTCGGTGATCCGGCCGCCGCGCTGCTCGCGGGGCTGCTGGAGGACGTCGGTCAGCGTCGCTCTTCGGTGTCGATGACGCCGTCGACGTAGCCTCTGGCGTACTCCCAGCTGACGTAGTCGGACGGGTCCGGATGGAAGGCCGGCTCGTGCACCTGCGGCTGGCCGTTCTCGATCATCTGGCGGAGATTGCCGCGCAGCAGGTCCCAGTCGAAGAAGTGCTGTTCGGAGCATTCCGGGCAGTCGAGGACCAGGCCCAGCACTCCCTGCGGCTCCAGCAGGGAGCGGAAGACCTCGACGTCGGCCAGGTCGGTGATGGCCTCGTCGCGCTCGGCAGCGGTCAGCGGCTCGGCGTCGTCGAGATCGCCCAGGGCCGAGCTGGGATCGTTCGGGTCGTCCGCGAACGGGTCCGGTGGCACATCTTCCAACACCTTCCCACCATAAGACCGATGGGGTCCTTCAGGTGAGCCATCCTCGTCGCGCGGCCTCCACGCCCGCGTGAAAACGTGACTGGGCGCCCAGCTCGGCCATGGCGTCGGCGAACCTGGCGCGGACGGTGCGGACGGACACCCCGAGATGGCGCGCGATGGAGTCGTCGCACATGCCCTGCGCGGCCAGCCGCAGCACCTGCACCATGCCGTCGCCCTTGCGTCCCCAGGGCAGCGGTACGGCCCGCGCCCACAGCTCCTCGAACAGCGAGTGCAGCACGCCCACCACGATCGGCGCCCGGACGACGTAGAAGTTGTAGGCGTGGTCGGGCAGGTTGCCGCCCCACGTGGCGGGCAGCCCCGCCACCCCGGGCCCCGCGGTCATGAACCAGCTCGGCACCCGGTCGAGCGTGCGGACCTGGCCTCCGCTGGCCAGTAAGCGGGTCAGCTGGTCGCGCACGCCCGGCAGCGTGAGCGTCGAGACCGGGATGACCGCGCGCAGCGACAGCAGTTCGCGCTGCTGGGCGTCGACCCACGGGTCGGCGAACTTGCGGGCGAAGTCGAGCATGGTGCGCTCGTCGGGGATGGCGGTCAGCAGGTCCATCGGCGGAGCCTGGACGGCCATGCCGACCACGCTCTCGTAGAGGATGTCGGCGCCGCTGACCAGCTCGACGGGGAAGGGCCCGCTCTGGTAGTCGCGGCCGGCGTCGTAGTCGCGAATCAGGTGGCGGATGGACGACAGGGCGGAGTCGATGCGGCGGCTCTCCTCCGCCAGCAGGTCGAGGCGCTGGGCGATGAGCCTGCCGAGGGCGCCGGCCGGGTGGCGGGCGAGGTAGTGGCCCGACTGCTCGTCGACGACGCCCAGCCGGACGAGGTCGTCGAGCTGCCTGCCGACGGCGTCGGCGGGGCCGTCCATGGCCGCGGCGAGCTCGGTCACCGTGGCCCGGTGCAGTCTCAGCACCGCCGTGTAGAGCGCGGTTTGCCCCGGATCGAGGCCGAGGGTCTCGAGAGGGTCCGACGTGGTGCTGGAGTGGTTGCGCATGTGCGGTGCTCCGTAGGGGGGACACGGGCGTGCCGCGAGGATAACCCGGTCGCAGGGCCGTGTCCCGCCCTTGCGCCGACTGCTTCGCGCCACGTGCAACTTCGTGCAATTGCACGTTTTCACATTGCGATGTGCCATCGCGTAACGCAGCATTAACCCAGCGTCGGCACCAGCAGGACGAACAGCGCCGCCACCTGGACACGGAGGGGGGTCCGGTGGCATTCCGCGCCTCGTCCGAGGCTGCCGGTGGCCGGAGAACCGGGGCGGATCACCGACCGCCCCGGTTCTCCGGCACTTCACGATGCGTGGAGGACGACGGACCGTGGGGGTCATCGTCCTCCATCCCCACCCTGATCCTTTTGGGCCTACCCACTAAACTGGCTGTCACAAGCATGAATGGCGGCTGGAGGGGTCACGGCATGTCCAAGTTCACAGAGACGGGGCTCACGTTCGATGACGTGTTGCTCGTTCCCGCTTATTCGGACATGCAGCCGGGCGATGCCAACACCGCAACCCGGCTCTCGCGCGGTATCACGCTGTCCATCCCGCTGGTCTCGGCCGCGATGGACACCGTGACCGAGGCGCGCATGGCCGTGGCGATGGCCCGCCAGGGCGGCATCGGCATCCTCCATCGCAACCTGTCCATCGAGGAGCAGGCCCAGCAGGCCGACCTGGTCAAGCGCTCCGAGGCCGGCATGGTCACCAATCCGGTGACCTGCTCGCCCGACGACACCCTCGCCGACGTCGAGCGGCTGTGCGCCAACTACCGCATCTCCGGTGCCCCCGTGACCGACGCCGACGGCGTGCTGGTCGGCATCGTCACCAACCGTGACATGCGTTACGAGAGCGACCAGAGCCGGACCGTGCGCGAGGTCATGACCCCGATGCCGCTGGTCACCGCGCCGGTCGGGGTGTCGCGCGATGAGGCGTTCGCGCTGCTGAAGGCCAACAAGATCGAGAAGCTGCCGCTGGTCGACGCCAAGGGCAGGCTGCGCGGTCTCATCACCATCAAGGACTTCACCAAGAGCGAGCAGTACCCGCTGTCGACCAAGGACGCCGACGGCCGCCTGGTGGTCGGCGCGGCCATCGGCGTGGCGGGCGACGCCGAGAAGCGCGCCCAGGCCCTCATCGACGCGGGCATCGACGTGATCATCGTCGACACCGCCCACGGCGACTCCAAGGGCGTCGGCGACATGATCGCCAAGGTCAAGGCCAACAGCCACGGCATCGACGTCATCGGCGGCAACATCGCCACCCGCGCGGGCGCGCAGCTGCTCATCGACGCCGGCGCCGACGCGGTCAAGGTGGGTGTGGGCCCCGGCTCGATCTGCACCACCCGGGTGGTGGCGGGCGTCGGCGCGCCGCAGATCACCGCCATCCACGAGGCGTCGCTGGCCTGCGGCCCCGCGGGCGTCCCGCTGATCGGCGACGGCGGCCTGCAGTACTCGGGAGACATCGTCAAGGCCATCGCGGCCGGCGCCGACACCGTCATGCTCGGCTCCCTGCTCGCCGGCTGCGAGGAGTCGCCCGGCGACCTGATCTTCATCAACGGCAAGCAGTTCAAGTCCTACCGGGGGATGGGTTCGCTCGGCGCGGTCCGTAACCGCGAGCGCGGCGGCACCTCCTTCAGCAAGGACCGCTACGGCCAGGACACGGTCGGCTCCGAGGACAAGTACATCCCCGAGGGCATCGAGGGCCAGGTCCCCTACCGCGGGCCGGTCTCGGCGGTCACCTACCAGCTCGTCGGCGGTCTCCACCAGGGCATGTGGTACGCCGGGTGCCGCACGATCGACGAGATGCACGAGCGCAGCCAGCTCATGCCGATCACTTCCGCGGGTCTCAAGGAGAGCCACCCGCACGACATCCAGATGACGGTCGAAGCTCCGAACTATCACAGAAGGTAACTGTTTTTGATGACTCAGGTGGAGATCGGCCGCGGCAAGACCGGCCGCCGTGCCTACGCGCTCGACGAGATCGGCCTGGTGCCCTCGCGGCGCACGCGCGACCCGGAGGAGGTCTCGATCGCCTGGCAGATCGACGCCTACCGGTTCGAGCTGCCCGTGGTGGTCGCGCCGATGGACAGCGTCGTCTCGCCCGCCACGGCGATCATGATCGGCAAGCTGGGCGGCCTCGCGCCGCTCGACCTTGAGGGCCTGTGGACCCGCTACGAGGACCCGAGCCCGCTGCTGGAGGAGTGCGCCGAGCTCGACGCCGAGGCGGCCACGCGCAGGCTCCAGGAGATCTACACGGCACCGATCAAGGAGGAGCTGATCGGGCGCAGGATCCGGGAGATCCGCGACGCCGGCGTGACCACCGCGGTCCGCCTGTCGCCGCAGCGCACCGTGCAGTTCCACAAGACGGTCATCGACGCGGGCGTCGACATCTTCGTGATCCGCGGCACGACGGTCTCGGCCGAGCACGTCTCGAGCAAGGCCGAGCCGCTGAACCTCAAGCAGTTCATCTACGAGCTCGACGTGCCGGTGATCGTGGGCGGGTGCGCCACCTACACCGCGGCCCTGCACCTGATGCGCACGGGCGCGGCTGGCGTGCTGGTCGGCTTCGGCGGCGGCGCCTCCCACACCACGCGCAACGTGCTCGGCGTCGCCGTCCCGATGGCCACGGCGATCTCCGACGTGGCGGCGGCGCGGCGCGACTACCTCGACGAGTCAGGTGGCCGCTACGTGCACGTGATCGCCGACGGCGGCATGGGCACCTCGGGCGACATCGCCAAGGCGATCGCCTGCGGGGCCGACGCGGTGATGGTGGGCTCGCCGCTCGCGCGGGCGACGGAGGCTCCCGGTCACGGGTTCCACTGGGGTTCCGAGGCGCACCACCCCGACCTGCCGCGCGGGCGCAGGGTACAGTTCGGGACGGTGGGCACGCTGGAGCAGATCCTGCACGGGCCGTCCACCGTGGCCGACGGGTCGATGAACCTGATGGGCGCGCTGAAGCGCACGATGGCCTCGACCGGCTACTCCGACATCAAGGAGTTCCAGCGGGTCGAGGTGGTCGTCGCGCCGATCCAGCGCTGACGTCCTGACCTGTGGAGACCCGCGCCCCGTCCGGGGGTGCGGGTCTCCGGCGTCTCCGGCTCGGGGTGCGGTCAGGTCGGCGGGTGCGCCGTGGCCCGCCGTCCGGCCTGCCGGTGGACGTCCTCATGCCCTGGCGTACCACGTGACCGTGGCGCCGTTGCTGAACGTCCTGCTCTGCGTTGGCGCGAACCGGGTGGGCCGGAACCCGTCGGCGAAGGCGGGGATCCCGTCGCCCGCGACCACCGGGTAGTGCTTGATGATCAGTTCGTCGATCTCCGGCAGGACGGCGGCCGCGAGCTTGCCGCCGCCGCACAGGTAGATGTCCATGCCGTCCTCCTTCTTGAGCCGCCGCACCAGCTCCAGCGGCTCGCTCCTGACGATCTCGACCAGGGGGTCGGTGCTGTCGGGCAGCGTGGTGGACACGACGTGGTGCCGCAGCGGGGTGTAGGGGCTGGTCATGCCGGCGTCCAGGCCCGGCAGGTAGGTGCCGCGCCCCATGACGACCGTGTCGAAGCGGCGCGCGGGAGCGTCGAGGCCGATCATCGCGCGGACGTGTGCCGGCACGACCTCCGGCAGCTCGGTGTTCATCCATGCCGCCATGTCGTCGCTCACCGGGTAGAAGTCCCACTCGCCGCCGGGGCCCGCGATGTAGCCATCGATCGAGACGCCCACGTAGTACACGAGCTTTCGCATAAGTAGCAACTCCGCTTGTAGTACTCTGAATGAAGTGGTTAGAACGTAGTACTACATCTGGAGTGGTGTCAAGTGCGCAGGAATCCGGAGCGGCGGGCGGCCCTCGTCGACGCGGCCATCGAGGTGCTGGCCCGCGAGGGCGCCAGAGGTCTGACGTTCAGGGCGGTCGACGCCCAGGCGGCGGTGCCGCCGGGGACCGCGTCCAACTACTTCTCCAGCCGTGACGACCTGCTCACCCAGGCGGGAGGGCGGATCTACGAGCGGCTGGAGCCCGACGAGACGACCATGACGCTCGCCCTGACCGGCCCGCGTGACAAGGACAGGGTCGTCGAGCTGCTCAGAGAGATGGTGGCCAGGATCAGCGCCTACTCCACCGGGTACCTGGCGCTGCTGGAGCTGCGGCTGGAGGCGACACGCAGGCCCGAACTGCGGGCCGTCCTGACCGAGCGGATCCGCGCCGACGTGGAGGCGAACGTGCGCATCCACCTGGGGTCGGGGCTGCCCGGCGACGCGACGGCGGTGAAACTGCTCTATCTCGCGCTGAACTGGCTGATCGTGGAGCGGCTGACGCTGCCGGACGTCTTCTCCGAGGCGGAGGCCGACGAACTCGTGGCCCGGGCGGCCGAGCGACTGATCCTCGGCTGAGAACGACGGCGCCTAGACTGCTCCGCTATGACTGCCTCACCCCCAGGCGCACCGTGATGGCCGATCTCCAGCACACGCACGAGGTGACCTTCGACGGCGACGTGGTCACCAAGCGCTACGTCGACGGGAAGGCGGGCGCGGACGAGCGCGAGTGGCGCGCGCTCACCCTGCTCGGCGAGCACGCGCCAGGGCTGGCGCCGGCGCCCATCGCCTTCGAGCCCGGCGTGGTGGTCATGTCCAGGGTGGACGGGACACCGGTGCGCGGCGTGCCCTCCGGGGCCGCGCCCCTGGCGGAGCTGGCGGCGACGCTCGGCCGGTTGCACGCGGCGGTGCCCGCGCGGGTGCTGCGGGACCTGCCCGAACGGCCGTGGCAGGCCGAACAACTCGCCGCGCAGGTGCGCGCGTGGTGCGCCGCGTGGCGGCCGCGGGGCACGCGCGCCGATCTGGCGGTGCGGGAGGGCGCCAGGTGGCTGGAGGGATGGCGCCCGGGTACGGCCGGCGTGCGTCCGGCGTTCGGGGCAGGTGACGGCAACCTGTCCAACTTCCTGTGGGACGGCGTCCGCGTACGGGTGGTCGACTTCGAGGACTCGGGCCGCTCGGACCGGGCCTACGAGCTGGCCGAGCTCGCCGAACACGTGTCAGCGTGGGTCGACGGCGAGGTGGACGTCCTGGCCAGGGTCGAGCTCGACCGCGACGAGGCGGCCAGGGTGCGGGAGTGCCGCAGGCTGCAGGCGCTGACGTGGCTGTTCCTGCTGTCGGGGGAGGGGCCGCGCAACCCGCCGGGGACGTTCGCGAAGCAGGTCGAGCGCGTGCTGCGGGCCCTGGACGGCGGCTGACCGCCGCCTGAGCCTCAGCGAGACGGGCCGGGAGGTGCCGGACCGCTGGACGGCGGGCGTGCCTCAGCGCCGCCTGGCCAGGAGCCGGGCCAGCCCCACCGCCAGCGCCACCATCAGGACGGTCGCCGCGACGGCGCCCCCGATCAGCCCCCAGGGCGGGCCGCCGGGGGAGGAGCCGGCGGCCGGGACGCTCGCGTGCTCATCCGCGGCCACCGGCGAGGCGGCCTGGGCGACCGGAGAGCTCATGACGGGCGGGGCCGGGGTGCCGAGGGCGGCGAGCAGCTCCGTGGTGACGGACCGCCCGAAGGCGTCCGGCGAGCCGGCCTCGTCACCCCGCCGCAGCGGTCCGCTGCTGCCCGCTTCGAGCTTCACGTTCCCCGAGCACAGCGACGAGGACAGCGACGTGCCGGGATGCGTCGGGAACATCCCGCCGTCATCCGCCACCGGCGACGCGAACACCAGGTACCGGGCCCCCTTGGCGAAGTCGTAGCCGCACGCGGCCGAGTCGGCGTTGGTCGCCACCTCGACCGTCGCCGCGCGCCCGCCCTTGTAGACCTGGTCGACCGCGAACGTGACCACGAAGGGCGGCGGGGGACCGGACAGCGATCCGGGCAGCCGGCGGACGGCCTGCACCGTTCCGGTGAACACCGCGACCGAGTCCTTCACCGCCTCCTTCGGGGTCAGGGAGGCGCAGCTGCAGGCGCATGCCGTACCTGCAGGGGCCAGGAGGAAGGTGGCGACGAGGGCGAGAACGGCGAGCAGGCGCATGCCCACTCACACGGATGCGGCGCGCTCCCGGTTCAGGACAGGACGCCGAGCAGGTGGGTGACCTCGCGGGCGACCGCGTCCCGGGCCGCCTTGAGGTACTTGCGGGAGTCGACGACCTGGGGATCGCGGGCGAGGTAGTCGCGGACGGCCCCGGTGAAGGCCTTGTTGAGGTGCGTGGCGATGTTGATCTTCTTCATGCCGTGCCGTACGGCGTCGCGCAGGTTCTCGTCGGACACCCCCGACGAGCCGTGCAGGACCAGCGGCACCGGCACCGCGGCGTGCAGTTCGGCGATCAGCGCCAGGTCGAGCACCGCGTCCTTGGTCGTCATCGCGTGGGAGGTGCCGACGGCGACGGCCAGGGCGTCGACGCCGGTGCGGGCGACGTAGTCGACCGCCTCGTGCGGCTTGGTGCGCACGCCGGGCGCGTGGACGCCGTCCTTGCCGCCGACCTCGCCCAGCTCGGCCTCCACCCACACGCCGTGGGCGTGGCAGTGGGCGACGACCTGGGCCGTGGCGGCGACGTTCTCCTCGTCGGGCAGCGCGGAGGCGTCGAACATGACCGAGCCGAGGCCGAGCGCGACGGCCTCCTCGACCAGCGCCCTGTCGGTGGCGTGGTCGAGATGGACGGCGACGGGCACGGCCGCGCGCCTGGCGACGGCGAGCGCGGCGAGCGCGACGGGTTCGAGCGCGCCGTGGTAGCGGACGGCGTTCTCGCTGATCTGCAGGACCACCGGCGCGCCCGCGGCCTCGGCGCCCGCGACGATCGCGGTCGCGTGCTCCAGCTGGATCACGTTGAACGCGCCGACGCCAGCCTTCGCGCTGTTGACGATCTCTGCGATGCCGACGAGAGGCATGGGGCTCCTTCTAAGAGATGACGATCTCGGGGTGGATGGCGTCGAACACGCCACGATCGAAGTCGCCCGCCACGGGCGCGGCGACGGCGGCGGCGCCGAGAGCGGCCGCCCTGCGCAGCAGGTCGGGCCACAGCAGCTGCTCCACCAGCCCCAGGGCCAGGCCCGCCACCAGCGCGTCGCCCGCCCCCGTCGGGTTGCCCTCCACCCGGTACGGCATGCGCGCGCGGAAGGTCCCCGCCGGCGTGATGGCGTGCAGCCCTTCCTCGCCCATGGACACGACGACCGCCCCCGCGCCTTCGGCCAAGACGGCCTCCGCCCCGCCGTCCGGGAAGGCCCTGGACAGCTCGTCCTTGTTGGGCTTGACGATCGAGGGCCGTCCCTTGGGCGCGTGGCGCAGCGGCTCGCCGTCGGCGTCGACGATCGTCGGCACGCCGGTCATGGCGGACAGCGTGGCGTAGAGGTCGGCTGGGACGCCGCGGGGCAGGCTGCCGGAGATCACGACGGCCTCGGCGTCCGCGGCCAGGCGCTCGAAGTCGGTCAGGAAGCGGTCGAGCTCGGCGCCGGTCACCTGCGGGCCCGGCTCGTTGAACAGCGCCGTGGTGCCCGAGTGGATCACCAGCGTGGTGCGGGAGTCGCCGGAGATCGGGGTGAGCGCGCAGGGCAGGCCCGCGGCGTCGAGGTCGGCGCGGATGGCCGTGCCCGTGGGGCCGCCGGCGAGGCCCGCCACCACGACCTCACGGCCGAAGGCGGCGAGCACCCGCGCGACGTTGACACCCTTGCCACCGGCACGCCTGTGCACCGAGGAGACCCGGTTCACCCCGTCCCAGTCGGCGTCGGGCACCCGGTAGGTGACGTCGAGGGCGGCGTTGAGCGTGACGGTGAGGATCATCAGGGCTCCGTGATCCAGCCGCCGCGCTTCATGACGCCGGCGACCTCGAGGGAATCGTTGAGAACGACCAGGTCGGCGATCTTGCCCGCGGTGATGGACCCCACCTGGTCGGCGATGCCGAGCACGCGGGCGGGGGTCAGCGAGGAGACCTCGACGGCCTCGGCGATGGACAGCCCGACCTGCTGGACGGCACGACGGAAGGCGACGTCCATGGTGAGGGTGCTGCCCGCGATGGAACCGCCCTCGGCCAGGCGGGCCACGCCGTCGCGGACGTCGACCTCCATGGAGCCGAGCACGTAGGTGCCGTCGCCCATGCCGGTGGCGGCCATCGCGTCGGTGATCAGCGCGGTGCGCTCGGGGCCGGCGACGGTGTAGGCGAGGCGGAGCATGGCGGAGTGGACGTGGACGCCGTCGTTGATCAGCTCGATGGTGACGCGCTCGTCCTCCAGGAGGGCGGCGATGGGCCCCGGCGCGCGGTGGCCGAGCGGGGGAAGCGCGTTGTAGAGGTGGGTGGCGACCGTGGCGCCCGCGTCGATGCCCGCGATGGTCTGGTCGTAGGTGGCGTCGCTGTGGCCGAGAGCGGCGATGACGCCTTCGCCGGCCGCCGCGCGGATGGTGTCGAGCGCCCCCGGCAGCTCGGCGGCGATGGTCAGCATGCGCACGTGGCCGCGGCCTGCCTTGACCAGCTCGCCGAACTCCCGCGGGTCGGGCTCGCGCAGCAGCTTGGGGTTGTGCGCGCCGCAGCGGGCCTTGGAGATGTAGGGGCCCTCGAAGTGGATGCCGGCCAGCAGGCCGTCGTCGCACAGGTCGGCCAGGGACGAGGTGGCGGCGGCGATGTCCGCCACCGACCCCGTCACCAGGCTGGCGACCATCGTGGTGGTGCCGTGACTCTCGTGGAGCGCGATGGCGTCGCGCGCCTTGTCCTGCTGACCAGTGGGGAAGGATCCGCCCGCGCCGCCATGGTTGTGGATGTCGACGAAGCCGGGCACGACCAGCCGCCCGGCCAGGCTGTGGCCCGCTCGGGGGGCGGATCCGTGACCGACATGCGTGATGCGGCCGTCTTCGATGGTCAGCCACCCGTCGTGGACTCCCTCGGGAGTCGCGATACGGGCGTCGGCGAGAGTAAGGCTCATGAAGAAAGAATCACAGATCGCGTGAGGTGCATCGGCTCGTCGGGGTCGAGCCCGCGGGCGAAGGCGCGCGCGACGGCGACCCGCTGGGCGCGGATCAGCTCGGCCATCGGGTCGAGCGCGGTCTCGAAGAACGTGCCGCCGGTGGCTTCGACCTGCTCGCGCAGCCCCTGAGGGGCGCTTCCGAGCATCCAGGTGACGCGGCCGGGGCCCGCGATGCTGATCGGGCCGTGGCGGTACTCCATCGCCGGGTACGCCTCGGTCCACGACCGGGACGCCTCGCGCATCTTCAGCGCCGCCTCCTGCGCCAGGCCGACGGACCAGCCGGTGCCGAGGAAGCTGAACTGCTCGGCCTCGACCAGCGCGGCGTCGAGCGGGGCGGAGACGGCCTCGCCCGCGTCGGCGATGGCCTGGGTGAGGTCCTCGCCGAGGCTGGCGCGCAGCAGCGCGAGCTGGGTGGTGGCGAAGCGGGTCTGCACGACGGACCGCTCGTCGGCGTAGTCGAGGACGATGACCTGGTCGGCCAGGTTCATGACCGGCGTGTCGGGGTCGGCGGTGATGGCCGTGGTCCTGGTGCCGACTTTGCCCAGCAGTTCGAGCACCTCGGTGGTGGTGCCGGAGCGCGTCAGCGCCAGCACCCGGTCGTAGGAACGGCCGAGCGGCGCCTCCGACGCGGCGAAGGCGTCGGTCTCGCCCAGGCCGGCCCGCTCGCGGAGCGTGGCGTAGGCCATCGCGATGAACCAGGAGGTGCCACAGCCGACGACGGCGACCCGCTCGCCCGGCTTGGGCAGGGCGTCGACCGGAATGTCCGCCACGGCACGCCGCCAGCAGTCGGGCTGAGACGCGATCTCGGCCTCGGTGTGGGTGGTCAAGGCTTCCTCCCGATTGTGATTGTTTCTGCTCTTTTTATAGCATAAAAGAGCACAACTGTGCAGTGCTGGTGGGCGGGTCATCGGATGTGCCAGGCTTGCCTCCATGAGCCGTTATGACCGATGGAACTCGATTCTCGAGCTGCTGGCGCAGGAGGGACGGCTCTCGGTCGAGGAGGCCGCCGAATCGCTCGACGTCTCCACCGCGACCATCCGCCGCGACTTCGACCAACTCGCCCAGCAGCAGATGCTCATGCGCACCCGCGGCGGCGCCGTCGCGCAGAGCGTCAGCTACGACCTGCCGCTGCGCTACAAGACCGCGCGCCACGCCGACGAGAAGCACCGCATCGCCGCGGCCGCCGCCGACCTGGTCGCGCCGGGCGCCGTGGTCGGCATGAACGGCGGCACCACGACCTCCGAGCTGGCCCGCACCCTGGCCACCCGCTCGACGCTCGAGACCGGGTTCACGATCGTCACCAACGCGCTCAACATCGCCGCCGAGCTCACCGTCCGCCAGCACGTGAAGATCGTGGTGACCGGCGGCGTTGCGCGGCAGCAGTCCTACGAGCTCATCGGACCATTGGCGAGCGGCGTGCTCGACCAGGTGACGCTGGACGTGGCCTTCCTCGGCGTCGACGCCCTCGACGTCGAGCTCGGCGCCTCCGCGCACCACGAGGGCGAGGCCTCGGTCAACAGCCTGCTCATCGGCAGGGCCGCCCAGGTCGTGGTCGTGGCCGACTCCTCCAAGCTGGGCAAGCGGGCCTTCGCCAGGATCTGCCCCGTCAACCAGATCGACACGCTGGTGACCGACGAGCGGCTGTCCGACGAGATGGCGAGCCGCTTCGCGGACGCGGGCGTGAAGGTGATCCGTGCGTGAACGTCGTGGCGTAGCCCGACGTACGTCAACGCTCGACCCGAACGAAAGCGGGTACGTTCGTTGTCATGACGGCCAACATCGGAGCCTCCAGGCTGGGTCCCGTCGAGAGGACGGCCGCGCTGGCCGCGATGGCGGAACGGGAGCTTGACGTAGTCGTCGTCGGCGGCGGCATCGTGGGCGCGGGAGTGGCGCTCGACGCGGCCACCCGCGGCCTGTCCGTCGGCCTCGTGGAGGCGCGCGACTTCGCCTCCGGCACCTCCTCCCGCTCCTCCAAGCTCATCCACGGCGGTCTGCGCTATCTGGAGCAGCTCAACTTCGACCTGGTCAGAGAGGCGCTGCAGGAGCGGGCCCTGCTGCTGCAGCGCATCGCGCCCCATCTGGTGCGGCCGGTGCCGTTCCTGTTCCCGATGACCCACTACGGATGGGAGCGTCCCTACGTCGGGGCGGGCGTGGCGCTCTACGACACCCTCGGTTTCGCCTCCGGCCTGACCCGCGGCATGCCCGGGCACCGCCACCTGTCCAGGAGCAGGGCGCTGCGGCTGGCGCCCGCGCTCAAGCGCAGTGCCTTCACCGGCGCCGTGCAGTACTGGGACGCCCAGGTCGACGACGCCCGCTACGTGATGACCACGCTGCGCACCGCGGCCGCCTACGGCGCGCACGTCGCCCAGCGGACGCAGGTGGTCGGTTTCCTGCGTGAAGGGGAGCGGGTCACCGGGGTGCGGGTGCTGGACCTGGAGAACTCCACCGAGTTCGAGATCAGGGCGCGCCAGGTGGTCAACGCCACCGGGGTCTGGACCGACGACATCCAGGAGCTGGTCGGCGGCAGGGGCCAGATCCACGTGCGCGCCTCCAAGGGCATCCACCTGGTGGTCCCGCGTGACCGGATCCACTCGATGACCGGCATCATCCTGCGCACGGAGAAGTCCGTGCTGTTCGTGATCCCGTGGGGACGGCACTGGATCATCGGCACCACCGACACCGAGTGGACTCTCGACCGGGCGCACCCCGCCGCCTCGCGGGTCGACATCGACTACTTGCTCGACCATGTCAACGGCGTGCTGTCGGTCCCGCTGACCAGGGACGACGTCGAGGGCGTCTACGCCGGGCTGCGCCCCCTGCTGTCGGGGGAGTCGGAGGAGACCTCCAAGCTGTCCAGGGAGCACGTGGTCGCCCACCCGGTGCCGGGCCTGGTGATGATCGCGGGCGGCAAGTACACCACCTACCGGGTGATGGCCAAGGACGCGGTCGACGCGGTCGCGCACGGCCTCGACCAGCGCGTCCCCCCCTCCTGCACCGACCGTGTCCCGCTGGTGGGCGCCGAGGGCTACCAGGCGCTGTGGAACTCCCGTCACCGGCTCGCGCGCGACTCGGGCCTGCACGTGGCCCGCATCGAGCACCTGCTGCAGCGGTACGGCACGCTCGTCGACGAAGTGCTGGAGCTGATCGAGCAGGACCGCTCGCTGGCCAGGCCGCTCAACGGGGCCGACGACCACCTGCGCGCCGAGGTCGTCTACGCCGCCACCCACGAGGGCGCCAGGCACCTCAACGACGTGCTGACCAGGCGCACCCACATCTCGATCGAGACCTTCCACCGGGGGCTCGCGGTGGCGCAGGAAGCGGCCGAGCTCATGGCCGGGCCCCTGGAGTGGGACGACGACCACGTGAAGCGAGAGGTCGAGTACTACTGCAAGCGGGTGGAGGCCGAGCGGCTCTCCCAGGAGCAGGACACCGACCAGGAGGCGGACGCCATCCGTCTCGGCGCGCCCGAGATCGTGCCGGTCGCCCAGCCGACCCCCCGCTGAGGGCCTGGCCGCACGGCGGCCGCGAACGGCACGCGCCTGAGGCGGCCCCCGCCGGTCCGGTCATGAGGATCCCCGGCCCGCCGCCCCCGTGCAGCGGCGGGACCGGGGATGGGGCCGCGGGTCAGGCGAGCGGGATCCAGGCCTGCTCGTCCAGCGAGTTCAGGTCGTTGACCTTGATCCCCGACGGCGACACCGTCCACAGCGAGTCGCCGATCACCATCGAGCGCTGGATGTTCGGCTCGTAGGTGTAGTCGCCCTCCTTCACCCGCGGGTGCTTGATCGTCCCGACCGACGTCACCGCGGTGTCGGTGATCTTCAGGACCAGCGCCCCCGAGTCCGACTGCCCGTTCCGGTAGCTGGACATGGGGATGACCGCTGTGCCGCTCTTCGGCCAGTACAGGAAGGCGTGCGGGTCCCACTCGGCCTCGGAGCCCGACTCCTTCTGGAACAGCTGCGACAACCGCCGCGGCGCGGCCGGATCGCTGACGTCGAACAGCGAGACCTGGGTGCCGAGCGTCCGGCCCTTCTCGCTGGCCTCCTGGCCGAGCCCGATGAGGCGGCCGTCGCCGGCCGGGTGCAGGTACGCGGAGTAGCCGGTGATCTTGAGCTCGCCCGTCACCCTGGGCGCGGCGGGGTCGCGCAGGTCGAGCGTGTAGAGCGGGTCGACCTGGCGGAAGGTCACCACGTACCCGACCGGGCCGATGAAGCGGACCGAGTAGATGCGCTCGTTCCTGCCCAGGCCGCCGACCTCGCCGACCTTGGCCAGGGTGTCGGCGCGCAGCACGTAGACGCTGCTGGAGCTGGTCTTCTGGTCGGCCGTCGTGGTGGCGACGCGCAGGTTGCCCTCGTACTCCGACATGGCGTACTGGTTGAGCAGCCTGCCGGGCACCTTGCCGGAGGCGAGGTAGGCCGGCGCCCCCGGCTTGCTGATGTCGAAGCGGTGGACCTCGGTCTCCTCCGGCGGGACGGCCGGGCTGGGGACCGGCGCGGCGGTCGTCGCGGGAGACGGCCCGTCGATGGGGGCCAGGCCCGCGCCCGAGGAACTCGTGGACGTGTCGGGCGACGCCGGAGGGGGGGAGGCGCTGACCGAGGGCGCGACCGGCTCCGAGGAGCTCGTGGAGGAGCTCGGCGTGGGCACGTCCTCCACCGGGCGCGGGTCGACCGGGACAGGGAACCACCAGCGCGGGTTGCTGGTGACGTACAGGCTCGTCCCCGTCCCGTAGACGGTGTCGCCGTCGGCGGCCACGGCGATCGGGTTGGCCGCCGCGGCCGTCAGGTCCTGCGCCAGATCGATGGAGTGCACCGTCAGCAGCGAGGTCCCCGTGTACTCGTCGGGGTGGCTGACCTTCTCGCACGCCACCGACTCCTCGCGCGCGTTGCCGGCCGCGTCGGTGATCGTGAACTTCGGCAGCCAGGCCGAGATCGGCGCCTGCCGTACGACGGCCTGGTTGACCCTGATGCGCTCGGCCTCAGGCACGCTGTCGCGGGGCTGGGGGAAGGTGATGTCGGGCTGGCTGCGCACGACCAGCCGTACCGTGGAGCCCACCAGCCGGGCGTCGACGTGCATGCCGCGCGGCTCGAAGGTGCCGAGCAGCTTGGGCTGCTCGGCCGCGAGGTCCACCAGCACGTACTGCGGGCCGCCGGTCGGGGCGAAGGCGCGCTTGGCGACGGCGCCGAACGGGATGCCGCCGCCGTTGAACAGCACGAGCGCCCGGTCGCCCGACACGAGCAGGTCGCCGGCCACCCAGTTCTCCTTGGCCAGCTCCAGCGTGCCGGTGACCTTCCTGGTCGAGGCGTCGATGACGCGGAGCTTGCCGTGGCTGACGGTGATGACCCGCTTGCCGTCGGTCTTGACCAGGTCGGGCTCGTCGACGCCCTGCTCGTGCACGTTCGTGGTGGAGTGGTCGGCGGCCTGGCCCTGACCCGTCGACTGGGGGACGGCCTTGCTCGCGACGTCGGCGCGCTCCATGTACATGATGGGCGGCCCGCCGAGACCCCAGGAGGAGACGTTCTTGGCGGTGTTCTCGCGCAGCCCGGACAGCATGTCGTCGCAGCTGCTGTAGGAGACCAGCTTCACGTCGCTCAGGTCGAGCGGCGCCGCCGCGCGCGGGGCGACGGACGAGGAGCAGGCGGCGGTCGCCGTCGCGAGGGCGGCGGCGGTGAGTGCCGTCCGGATCAGCGTCTTCATGACCACCTACACGGGCGCGCCCGCCGAACGGTTCACGAGGCCGAGATCACGAGATCGCCGGGTTCGCGGGGTCGCCCGGTTCGCGAGATGCCGGGTTCACGAGATTCTGGTGAAGGTGGGGCTGTAGCCGGCGCCGTCGGGGATGTCGAGCAGCGTGCGGACCTCCTTGCCGGCGAAGTCGACGACCTGGATGCGGTCCTTGGTGGCGTTGTCGAGCTCCCAGCAGTAGAGGTGGGTCTCGTCGTACCAGCCGAGGAGCTTGTCGCAGGGGGTGGAGACCTTGCGCAGCCGCTCTCCCGACCTGCTGTCCCACACGCACAGCTCGCCCGAGTCGGCGTCGGGGCAGCGGGTGGCGAACGACCGGCCGGAGGGGGAGAAGATGTCCTGCGTGCCCGCGGGCAGCTCGCCGATGTCGGTGGCGTCGCGCAGCCGGTTGCCTGCGGCGTCGAAGAAGCGCAGGTCGGAGCCGTGGACGGCGACCACGCCCGAGGTCTCGCCGTCCCAGCCGAAGGAGCTCTTGCCGGTGATCCTGACCACCTTCGCCTTCTCCGTGGCCACGTCGACGATGGCGAAGCCCAGGTAGAGCCAGTCGTCGCCCTTGGACTGCTCGATGTTGAGCAGGATCTTCGAGCCGTCGTTCGACCAGGCGCGGATGCTGCTGATCAGCGGCTCCTTGACGGTCTTGACGGAGGTCTTGCTGCCGGTCGTCCGGTCGGTGATCTCGACGGAGTCGTAGCGGTCGGAGGTGTAGTTCTTGCTGCGTGCGGCGATGTAGCGGCCGTCGGGGGAGAGCAGGGTCTCCCAGTTGCCGCCGTAGCGGCGGAAGGGGCCGGTCAGCGCTCCTCTGGCGTAGTTGACCCACTCCTTGGAGTTCTTGTTGTAGATCTCGTAGGAGGTGAGCTTGATCGGGTCGTCGGGGTGCTCGTAGGCCAGGGCCTGCGTGCCGAGCAGCCGCTGCTTGGCCAGCCCCTGCGTCGGCACGGCCGTACGGGAAGGGGCGGCCGACGGGGTGTTCGTGCGCCGCTGCGCGTCGGCCGAGGGCGACGGCGAGGACTCGGCGCGGCCGGAGAGTTTTCCCCAGGGCACCGCGACGACCGCCACCACGACGAGCAGCGCGACGGCTCCCGCCACGAGGCCGGCCACCAGCCCGGCCCTGCTCTTCTTCGGCGGCGGGTAGGCCTCCTGCGGATAGGTGGGCTGTGCCCACGCGTTCGGCGCCCACTGTCCCTGCGGCGGCGGGCCGGAGGGGACGTGCGAGGGCGGGCCCGAGGGACCGTGCGGGTGCGCGGCGGGATGGGGGACGGGTTGAGGGGCGGCGTGCGGGGCACTGTGGGGGGCACTGTGGGGGGAGCCGTGCGGGGCACTGTGGGGGGCGGCGTGGGCGGGCACGGCCTGCGGCGCGCCGGCCATGGAGGCGGCCGCCGCAGCCTCCCGCAGCATGCCGCCGGGCGCCACGGGGTGCTGGAGCAGCCGCATGATGACCTGTTCGGCGGTGGGCCGCTGGGCCGGGTCCTTGGACAGGCAGGCGTGCACCACCCCGCGCAGCGGCTCGTCGAGGCCGGACACCTCGGGCGGCGCGTTGAGAACCCTGTTGATCACCGCGGGCATGGTGTCGCTGCCGAAGGGCGCCCGGCCGGAGGCGGCGTAGGCGATCGTGCTGGCCCAGGTGAACATGTCGGCCGCGGGCCCCACCTGGTGGCCGAGGAGCTGCTCGGGCGCCATGAACGACGGTGTCCCGACGGGGGCCGAGCTGATGGTGGAGGTGGCGTTCAGCGCCCTGGCGATGCCGAAGTCGATCACACGCGGGCCGTCGGGGGCGATGATGACGTTGGCGGGCTTGAAGTCGCGGTGCACGATGCCCGCCTGGTGGATGGCGGCCAGCGCGGTGGCGGTGCCGATCGCGAGGCGGTGCAGGGCCGGGCCCGAGCGCGGGCCCTGCTCCTGGACGACGCGTTGCAGGGACGGGCCCTCGACGTACTCGCTGACGATGTACGGCCTGCCGTCCGCGGCGCCGGTGGACAGCACCTGGGCCGTGCAGAACGGCGCGACCTGCTGGGCGACCTGGACCTCGCGCAGGAACCGCTCGGCGCTGACGGTGTCGCCCGGACGCAGCCACTTGATCGCGACACGCGCGCCCGTGGGGTCGGCGGCGAGGTAGACGACGCCCTGGCCGCCCTCGCCGAGCCTGCCGAGGAGGGTGTAGTCACCGAGTCTGGCCGGATCGCCAGATCTGAGCTGATCGTAGGGCGGCATACCCGGAATTCTCGCGTGTCGCCATAACGGTTGAGCCACCGAACATTCTTCCGCCCCGGAAACCCCTCAGGTGGTCCTGGTGAAGGTGGGGCTGATGTCCTCGCCGTCCGGGACGTCGAGCAGGGTGCGGATCTCCGCGCCGGCGAAGTCGACGACCTCCACGCGGTCCTTGGCGGCGTTGTCGTTCTCCCAGCAGTACAGGTGGGTCTCGTCGTACCAGCCGAGCAGCTTGTCGCAGAAGGTGGTGACGTTGCGCAGCCGGGCTCCCGACTCGCTGTCCCACAGGCACAGTTCGCCGTCGTCGCCCTCGGGGCACTTCGTGGCGAACGACCGGCCCGAGGGGGAGAAGAGGTCCTGCGTGTCGACGGGAAGCGTGCCGATGTTGACGGCGTCGTGCAGCCGGTTGCCTGCGGCGTCGAAGAAGCGCAGGTCGGGGCCGTAGACGCGGACCACGCCGGCGGTCTGGCCGTCCCATCCGAACCCGGCGTCGTTCTCGCCCGCCATCCTGACCACGTTCGCCTTCCGCGCCGGTACGTCGACGATGACGAAGCCCATGTTGCGCGTGCTCTCGCCCTTGGGATGCTCGATGTTGAGCAGGATCTTCGAGCCGTCGTTCGACCAGGCGTGGATGGGGCTGATCAGCGGGCTCTTGACGGTCTTGATGGAAGCGATCTTGCTGCGGGTCCTCGTGTCGGTGATCTCGACGGAGTCGTAGTCGTCGGAGGTGTAGTTCTTGCCGCGTCCGGCGATGTAGCGGCCGTCGGGGGAGAGCGCGGTCTCCCAGTAGCCGCCGTAGCGGCGGAACGGGCCCGTCAGCGCGTCCCTGGCGTAGTTCGTCCAGTCCTTGGTGGGTTTGTCGTAGGCGCTGTAGGCCGTGAGCGTGATCGGATCGCCGGGGCGCTCGTAGATGGCGGCCTGCGTGCCGGGCAACGGCCGCGCCACCTGACCCCGCGGGGTCGCGGCCGGCCGGGACGGCGGGGCCGTCGCGTTCGTCGGTACGGCCGGCGAGGCCGAGGGCGTCTCCCGGCCCAGGAACCGTCCCCACGGCACGGCGACGGCCACCACGACGAGGAGCAGCGCGGTGATCCCCGCCGCGAGCCCGGCGGCCAGCCGTCTCCCGGGCTTGCCGGACCGCGCTGGGGCCCGCGGCTGGGCGGGCGGCGCCCCGCCCTCCGCGTGTCCCGGCGGCGGTGCGGTGGGACCGCGCGTCACTGGACCGCCGGCCCCGCCGCTCCAGTGACGCGGGGCGCCGTGGCCGGGAGAGAGGCGGGTGGAGCCCACCATGGAGGCGGCGGCGGCCTCGCGCAGCATGCCGCCAGGGGCCACGGGGTGCTGCAGCAGCCGCATGATGACCTGTTCGGCGGTGGGCCGCAGGGTCGGGTCCTTGGACAGGCAGGCGTGCACGACCCCGGACAGCGGCTCGTCGAGGTTCGAGACGTCGGGTCGCCCGTGGAGGATCCTGTTGATGACCGCCGGCATGGTGTCGCTGCCGAAGGGCGCCCTGCCGGAGGCGGCGTAGGCGATGGTGCTGGCCCAGGCGAACAGGTCGGCGGCGGCGCCGACGGGGTGGCCGAGGAACTGTTCGGGCGCCATGAACGACGGTGTTCCCACCGGCGTGGAGCTGATCGTGGCCGTGGTGTCGAGCGCCCTGGCGATGCCGAAGTCGATCACGCGGGGGCCGTCGGGGGCGATGATGACGTTGGCCGGCTTGAAGTCGCGGTGGACGATGCCCGCCTGGTGGATGGCGGCCAGCGCGGTGGCGGTGCCGATCGCGAGGCGGTACAGCGCCGGCCCGGCGCGTGGCCCCTGATCCCGGACGACGTGCTGCAGGGTGGGGCCCTCGACGTACTCGCTGACGATGTACGGCCGGTCGTGCTCGGCGCCGGTGGCCAGCACCTGGGCCGTGCAGAACGGCGCGACCTGCTGGGCGACCTGGACCTCGCGCAGGAACCGCTCGGCGGCGACGGCGTCGCCGAAACGCAGCCACTTGATCGCGACGCGCGCGCCGGCGCGGTCGGTGGCGAGGTAGACGACACCCTGGCCGCCCTCGCCGAGCCGGCCGGCGATCGTGTAGCCACCGAGACTGATCGGGTCTCCTGACCTGCGCGGATCGTAGGACCGCATATCTGAGATTGTCGCGCGCCGCCATAACGGTTGAGCGACCGAATATTCTTCCAGGTATGCCGCAAAGCCTCAGCCACGTGGTCTCCAGCGGAAGGACGCAGGAGATCATCGTCCCGTTCACCGGCGAACCACTGGCCGCGATGCCGATCTCCACCTCCGACGACGTCCGCGCGGCCTACGAACGGGCACGCGCCGCGCAGGAGGCGTGGGCCGCCCGGCCCGCGGCCGACCGCGCCAAGCCGTTCCTGCGGTTGCACGACGCGATCCTCGACCGCCGCGCCGAGATCCTCGACATCATCCAGCAGGAGACGGGCAAGGCCCGCAGGCACGCCCTCGAGGAGGTGCTCGACGTCGCGGGCTGCGCGCTCTACTACGCCCGCCGGGCCCCTGGACTGCTCGCGCCGAAGGCGCGCAAGGGCGTCTTCCCCGTGGCCACCCGCGTGATGGAGCTGCGCCATCCCAAGGGTGTGGTCGCGCTGATCTCGCCGTGGAACTATCCGCTGACGCTCGGCGCGGGCGACGTGGTGCCCGCGCTGCTGGCCGGCAACGCGGTCGTGCACAAACCCGACACGCAGACCTCCCAGTCGACGCTGTGGACCATCGACCTGCTGACCGAGCTCGGCATGCCGCGCGACATCTGGCAGGTCGTGCTGGGCGATCCCGCCGACATCGGCGACGCGCTCATGGACGGCGCCGACTACGTCGCCTTCACCGGCTCGACCCGCGCCGGACGCAGGATCGCCGAGGAGGCGGCCAAGCGGCTCGTCGGCTGCTCGCTCGAACTCGGCGGCAAGAACCCGATGATCGTGCTGGACGACGCCGACCTCGACGTCGCCGCCCAGGGGGCGATCCGCGCCTGCTTCACCAACGCCGGCCAGCTGTGCATCTCGATCGAGCGCCTCTACGTGCACGAGAAGGTCTTCGACGCCTTCGCCGACCGCCTGGTGCGCCAGGTCGAGGGCATGAAGCTCGGCGCCGGCCTCGACTGGTCGGTCCAGATGGGCTCGCTGACCTTCCAGCGGCAGCTCGACGGCGTGATAGCGCACGTCACCGACGCGGTGGACAAGGGCGCCAAGGTGCTGACGGGCGGCCGGGCCCGCCCCGACCTCGGACCGCTGTTCTACGAGCCGACCGTGCTGACCGGCGTCACCGAGGAGATGGCGCTCTGCCGCGACGAGACCTTCGGCCCCGTCGTCAGCCTCTACCCCTACTCCACAGAGGAAGAGGTCCTGGCGCTGGCCAACGACACGATCTACGGCCTCAACGCCTCCATCTGGACCGGTGACCCGGCCCGCGGGCGGGCGCTGGCCGCGCGGGTGAAGGCGGGCACGGTCAACATCAACGAGGGGTACGGCTCGGCCTACGCCTCCTACGACGCGCCGATGGGCGGCATGAAGGCCTCGGGCCTCGGCCGCAGGCACGGCGTCGAGGGCCTGCTGAAGTTCACCGAGGTGCAGAACGTGGCCAGCCAGGCGTCGTGGCTGGGCTTCGACCCGCCCGCGGGCATGCCGTACGACAAGTACGCCGCCCTGCTGGCGGGCCTGCTCAAGACGATGAAGAAACTGCGGCTGAAGTGAGCTTCGACGTCATCGTGATCGGCTCGGGCTTCGGCGGCAGCGTCGCCGCGCTGCGCCTGACCGAGAAGGGCTACAAGGTCGGCGTCCTGGAGGCGGGCCGCAGGTTCGACGAGTCGACGCTGCCGGCGACCTCGTGGCGGGCGCGCGACTTCCTCTGGGCGCCCTGGCTCGGGCTCAAGGGCATCCAGCGCATCCACGTGCTCGGCGGCGCGAAGGGCACCCGCGTCATGGTGCTGGCGGGCGCGGGGGTGGGCGGCGGCTCGCTCGTCTACGCCAACACCCTCTACGAGCCGCTCGACCCGTTCTTCCGCGACCCGCAGTGGGCGGCGATCACCGACTGGAAGGCGGAGCTCGCCCCCTACTACGACCAGGCCAGACGCATGCTCGGCGTGGTGGTCAACCCGACGCTCACCCGCGCCGACGAGGTCATGAGGAAGGTCGCGGAGAAGATGGGCGTCGAGGAGAGCTTCCGCCTGGCGCCCGTCGGCGTGTACTTCGGGCCCTCGGGAGTGGATCCGTACTTCGGCGGCGCGGGCCCGGCCCGCCAGGGGTGCGTCGAGTGCGGCGAGTGCATGACCGGCTGCCACCACGGCGCCAAGAACATGCTGACCAAGAACTACCTCTACCTGGCCGAGCGGGCGGGCGCGAAGGTCTATCCCGAGTGCACGGCGGTCTCGGTCCGGCCCGACGGCGACGGCTACCTGGTCACCGCGCACCGGACCGGCGCGCCGTGGCAGCGCCGTACCTTCCGGGCCCGGCAGGTGGTCTTCGCGGCGGGCGCCTACGGTACGCAGCGGCTGCTGCACCGGCTCAGGGCCACCACGCTGCCGCGGCTGTCGCCCAGGCTGGGCGCGCTGACCCGCACCAACTCCGAGGCGCTGCTCGGCTTCGAACGGCTGTCCGGCGACGGCGAGAAGCTCAACCGCGGTGTGGCGATCACCTCCTCGATCCACCCCGACGCCGAGACCCACATCGAGCCGGTCCGCTACGGCGACGGCTCCAACGCGATGGGCCTGCTGCGCACCCTCCTCGTCGACGGCGACGGCTCCCGGTGGCGCGGCTTCGTGCGCCAGGTCGCCGCCGACCCGCTGACCGCGCTGCGCCTGCTGAACCTGCGCCGCTGGTCGGAGCGGACCATCATCGCGCTGGTCATGCAGGCCAACCACAACGCCATCACCACCCGCAGGTCGCTGTTCGGCCTGCGCAGCCAGGGCGGCCGCAACCCGACCTGGATCCCGGCCGGCCACGAGGCGGTACGGCACGCGGCCGAGGAGATCGGCGGCGTGCCAGGAGGGACGTGGCTCGACCTGTTCGACACCCCGGCGACCGCGCACTTCCTCGGCGGCTGCGCCATCGGCGAGTCCCGGGAGAGCGGGGTCATCGACCCCTACCACCGGGTCCACGGCTACGAGGGTCTGCACGTCGTGGACGGCTCGGCCATCTCGGCCAACCTCGGCGTCAACCCCTCGCTCACCATCACCGCGCAGGCCGAGCGCGCCATGGCGTTCTGGCCGAACGCGGGCGAGGCCGATCCGCGCCCGGCGACGGGCTCGGCCTACCGGAAGCTCGCGCCGGTGGCGCCCGCGCGGCCCGCCGTACCGGAGGCGGCGCCGGGGGCGCTGCGCCTGACGGTCGTGTCGTGAGCTGGAGGGAGTGGGCGCTCGCGCTGCTGGACGAGCCGGACGGGCCGACCCCGCTCATCGAGTTCCCGACCGGCGGGCCCGTCAGGGTGCTGCTGAAGGACGAGTCGGCGCATCCGACCGGGACCATGCGCCACCGGCACGCCAGGGCGCTGTTCCGCAGGGCGATCCGCGAGGGGCTCGTGACCGAGGGCATGACCGTGGTCGAGGCGACGGGCGGCAACGCGGCCGTCGCCCAGGCCTGGTTCGCCCGGCGGCTCGGCCTGCCGTACATCGTGGTGATGCCGGGCCGGCGCACGGAGGAGCGGGCGCGCCGGGTGGAGGAGCTGGGCGGGGAGTGCCGGTTCGTCACGCCGCCACTGGCGATCTACGACGCGGCGCGCGCCGTCGAGGGGCACTTCCTCGACCAGTTCGGGCGGGCGACCGAGCACGACCTGGCCGACGAGCTGCTCGCGCAGGTGACACCCGACTGGGTGGTGGTCGGCGCGAACACCGGCGCCACCTCGGCGACGCTCGGCCGCAGGACGCGCGTGGCCGTGGCCGATCCGGAGAACTCCGCCTACTTCCCCGGATGGACGCTCGACGCCGCCGACTACGCCACGGGCATGCCGTCGCGGGTCGAGGGCATCGGCCGGCCGCGGGTGGAGCCGGGGTTCAAGGGCGACCTGGTCGACAGAGTGATCCCGGTCCCGGACCAGACGAGCAGGGCGACGGCGGCACGCATCCGCGAGGTGACCGGCATCGCGGCCGGTGACGCGTCGGGTGCCGCCCTGGCCGCCGGGCTCATGCTCGCCGAGCGCATGAGCGGTGGCCTGATCGTGACCGTGCTGGGCGGAATAGCCGCCGGGCGCTGAGTGTCGAAGCACACCATGGAGATTCGTTACGCGGGCGGTCCGACGGCCGTCATCGAGCTCGGCGGTGTGCGGCTGGTCGTCGATCCGACGTTCGACCCGCCGGGTGACTACCCGATCGGCCAGCGGGTGCTCACCAAGACGGCGGGGCCGGCCTTCGGGCCCGAGCCGGCCGACCTGGTCCTGCTCTCGCACGACCAGCATCCCGACAACCTCGACACGGCGGGCCGCGCCTACCTGGAGACCGTGCCCCTGGTGCTGTCCACCGGGCAGGCGGCCGGACGGCTCGGCGGCGCCGTCAGGGCCCTGCCGAACTGGGAGAGCGTCGAGGTGGGCGCGCTGCGCGTCACCGGCGTGCCCGCCCAGCACGGCCCTGACGGCAGCGAGGACGTGGTCGGCGAGGTCACCGGTTTCGTGCTGTCGGGCGACGGCCTGCCCACCGTCTACGTCAGCGGTGACAACGCCTCGCTCGACGTGGTCAGGCGGATCAGGGAGCGGGTCGGCGCGGTCGACGTGGCCGTGCTGTTCGCGGGCGGCGCCCAGACGCCGCTCCTGGGCGACGCCTACCTGACCCTGCCGAGCGACGGCGCCGCCGAGGCCGCGGCCATCCTCGAGGCGCGCCACGTCGTGCCCCTGCACTTCGAGCACTGGCGGCACTTCTCCCAGGGGCCCGACACCCTGGTGGCGGCCTTCGAGCGGGCCGGCCTGTCCGACCGGCTGCACCTGCTGAAGCCCGGCGAGCAGGTCACAGTGGGTGGCTGACCCAGACGTTCGGCTCGACGTAGACGGCGTGGTCCTGGTCGAGGTCGCAGTGGACGGGCACCAGCCCCTTCGGCACCTCGACCGGGCCGGTACGGTCGAACGGCAGCCCCGTCCACGCGCGCCACTCGGCGAGCGTGCCGGGCACCACCATCGACCGGGACGCGACCTTCATGATCTTCGCTCCCGCCCGTACGTGCACCCGCAGCCACGCGTCGTACGGCAGGCCGTCCTCACGCGTGCGGAAGGCGTAGTCGGCCATCGGCGTGCGCGGCTCGAGATGCTTCTGGTTCGGTCGTACCGGCGCCAGCAGCTCGCCGAACCCCATCCTGGCCGCGTTGGCCCGCATGGCGCCGAGCATCTGCCCCGACAGGCCGCCGCCCTGGAGGTCCTCCCTGATGGTGATCTCGAGTGCCGAGATCGCGTTCGGCCGGTCGCCCCTCCTGCGGGTGGCCGCCCCCCAGCGCACGACCGCGTCCCACCCGTCGTCGGGCAGGTCGCCGTCCGGCCGCTGGAAGGGCACCGAGCACGCCCGGGCGACGATGGTGTCGGGGGCGTCCGGGTGGACGGCGACCAGCACGTAGTCGGCGAACTCGGTCTCGGCGACCGTGTAGTACAACCCCGCGATGGGGTCGTTGAGCATGAACGTGGGCCAGGGGTTCGGCATGTCCCATAAGGCGTCCGCGAGATCCGGTCGCTCGGCCAGCGTGGTGATCTGCAGGGTCATGGCCGACATCCTCACACAGCGGGCCGCTGCACGGGCTGGTCGTACGTCCTGAAGATCAACGTGGTCTGGAGGTGCACGATCTCGGGGCGCACCAGGTACTTGTCCAGCACCAGCCGGTGCAGGCTCTCCGCGTCGGCCACCGCCACGTGCACGAGGAAGTCGTCGGGCCCGGCGACGGCGTAGAAGGCGATCGTCTCCGGCAGCCCCAGGATGAACACGCGCAGCGGATCGACCAGCTGGCTGGTGTGCGGGCGCACCTTCAACGCGAGGAAGGCCTGCAGCGGCCGGCCCAGCGCCGAGGTGTCGATCAAGATGCTGCGCACGTCGGGGCTGTCGGCGGCGGTCCTGGTGCGGCGGGAGGCCGATCTCGACGCGGCCTTCCAGCAGCAGGCCAGCTACCTGTTCTACGGCGATCAGGGCTTCGACCTCATCAGCAGGACCGTGGAGTGCACCAAGGCCGCGCTGGGCCTCAAGGTCTTCCTCAACCTGGCGTGGCGGGGGGAGCGGGGGCTCGGCGACTACGTGGCCAGGCAGTACGACACCGCGCACAGGTTCTGGGAGCTGGCGCGGCGGCGGCCCGGCTTCGTCCTGCCGTACGAGCCGGAGAGCAACATCGTCTGCTTCAGGTACGGCGACGGCGACCAGGCGGCGATCCGCGAGCGGTTGATGGCCGACGGCGCCTTCCACCTGACCTCGACCGAGCTGGACGGCGTGCGCCACCTGCGCGTCACCGTCATGGCGCCCGCGACGGACGAACAGCACCTGGAGGCGCTGCTCGACGCCGTCGCGGGCGGCCGGATCACTACCTGACCCCCTTGACAGGCAGGACGGCGACCGCTCCGACGAGCGAGATGACGATGGCCGCCAGCCAGAGCGAGGGGTAGCCGCCCAGGTTCGCGATGATCGTCGCCGCCAGGAACGGGGCGATCATCTGCGGTCCTGCGTTGGCGATGTTGAGGATGCCCATGTCGCGGGCGGCGTCCTTCTTGCTGGGCAGGACGAGCGTGACGATGGCGATGTCGACCGCGCTGTACGCGCCGAACGCGGCCCCCTGCACGGCGGAGAACACCAGCATCGACGTCCAGGTCGGCCACAGCAGGGGCAGCAGCATGGACAGCGCCGCCGCGACGCCCGAGACCGTCACGAACAGCTTGCGGCGGTCGAGCCGGTCCGACAGCGGCCCGCAGACCACGGTGGCGAGGATGCCGGTCAGCGTGGAGACGATCGTGATGGTGGCGACGGCCTGCGGCGCCTGGTCCTTGGGGATGCCGATGTTGTCCTGGAGGATGAAGAGGGTGAACATCAGCGGCATGAAGTAGCCGAGGATCATCATCGCGCGGCCCAGGAAGACCCACAGGAAGTCGCGGTGCCGCAGGGCGGAGACGAAGTCGGCGAGCGACGGCCTCGGGGTGGTGACCACCTCGTACTCGCCGGGCCGAGGGTCGTGCGTGAGTGTCACGATGAGCAGCGCGCCGAGGACGACGGCCGAGCCGAACACGAGGTAGCCGAGCGAGATGTCGCCGACGAAGAAGACCGCGACCTGCGTGCCGGCGATGGTGCCGATCGACAGGGCGACGCCGAGGACGGCGGAGGCGGTGCCGCGGCGCTCCTCCGGCACCCTGTCGGGGACGATCGCGGTGATCGCGGCCTGGTAGATGTTCATCATGGCCTGGGCCAGCGACCAGCCGAGCAGGATCATCGGGATGGTCGAGACCTGGCTCATCAGGAGCATGGTGGCCAGGGCGGCGAGCGCGCCGCCGATGATCCACGGGTTGCGCCTGCCCCAGCGGGAGCGGGTGGTCCTGTCGGACAGCGTGCCGCCGATCGGGTTGAAGACCGTGGCGAAGATCGCGCTGACGCCCGCGACGAGGCCGACGTTGGCGACCTTGTCGGCGGGGTCGATCTCGGCGATCTGGACCTGCACGAGCAGGCCTCCGACGCCCATGTAGAGCGCGTACATGACGGCGTTGCCCGCGCCGAGGACGCTGAGCAGCTTCGGCAGGCCGTCCCGCCGGACGCCAGTGGTGGGGACCATGGCGACTCCTGACTTGTGGGGGGTGGTTATACGTATAAGCATTGGATAGCATCGAGTGACGACTTCTGACAAGAGGAATGTTCTGAACGTGATGAGCGGCAACAGGCCCGCCACCAGCATGGACGTGGCCAGGGCGGCGGGCGTCTCCCAGGCCACCGTCTCGTACGTGCTCAACGATCGGCCCGGCAGCCGGATCAGCGAGGAGACCAGGGCCCGCGTGCGCGACGCGGCCGAGCGGCTGGGGTACGTCCCGCACGCCGGCGCCCGCACCCTGCGCACCGGCAGCAGCGGCCTGGTGCTGGTCGCGCTCCCGGACATCCCCCAGGGTCCGCTGGCCACCGGCCTCATCGAGGGGCTCGACAAGGAGCTGGGCGGACGCGGCTACACGATGGTCCAGTACGGCGGCGCGCGCCACGTGAAAGGCGTCGCCGCCGCGAAGGCGTGGGCCGAGCTGCGGCCCGCCGCCGTGCTGGCCGACGGGGCCAGGCTGACCGGCGCGGGCATCGAGGTGCTGCGCGCGGCGGGGGTCAAGGCGGTCGTCGGGATGGGGTTGAAGGCGGTGCCCGGCATCCCCTCCGTGCTCGCCGACCACGAGGGCGTGGGCGCGCTCGCCGTACGGCATCTGGTGGACAGGGGCCGCGACGGGATCGTGGCGATCGTGCCGCGCGAGGAGGGCATCAGGCCCATGGGCCTCGAACGGCTGCGCGGCGCGCGGTCGGTCGGAGTCCCCGTCAAGGCCGTCGACCTGGCCTTCGACGAGGGCGAGGCGGCCGCGTTCGTGGCCGGCCTGTCGGGCGGCGAGGGCGTGTTCGCCTACAACGACGACTACGCGATGCTGCTGCTGGCCGCGCTCCACGACGCGGGCCTCGGCGTGCCGGGCGACGTGGCGGTGGTGGGCTGCGACGACCTGCCGCTCTCGCGGCTGACCAGGCCCAGGCTGACCACCGTGCGGCCCGACCTGTCGGCGGCGCCTGCCACCATTGCCACGGTGATCGACCGGCTGGTCCGTGGCGAGAGCTGCGGCGACGTCGGCATCTGGACACTCGAGCTCATCGGAAGGGACTCCACATGACCGACCTCGACGCGCGGCTGCGCGCCGTCCTCGACCTGGCGCAGGCCGACGCCCGGGAGACGGGCGGCCGGCACGAGTACGACGGCAGCGTCCAGGACCTGTCGCCCGAGGGCGTGCGGGCCGGGCTGGCGCGGGTCGGCGTGGGCCCCGCGCCGGCCGACGCCTACGACGCCGCCCACCTGGAGGTGTTCGAGGAGGCGGCGCGGGTCACCTTCGGCGAGCTCGAGCTCCACCGCCGCAACCCGCTGTTCCACCTGTCCAACCTCGACGTGGCCTGCTACGACCGCGACTACGCCCCCGAGCAGGAGCGGGCCGCCGCCAAGGCCGCGCACCTGAGCCGGTGGCCCGAGGCGACCGACCACGCCGTCGCCTCCCTCGACCGGGTGCCGGCGCCGGTCGCCACCGCGCTGCTCGGCGCGGTCAAGGGGCTGGCGGCGGGCGTCACCGACGAGGCGGCGCTGAAGGCGCACGCCAGGCTGGTGGCGCACGTCGAGCGGGCCGCCGCCGAGGGCGAGCCCGACGCCGCGCTCGGCGGGCAGGCGCTGGCCCGGTTGATGGGCGGCGGTGAGGGCCTGCCCGTCGACCTCGGCAGGCTCGCCGAGCGCGCCGACGCCGAGCGCGACCGGCTGATGGCCCGGCTCGCCGACGCGTGCGCCAGGCTCGGCGAGCCGGGCAGGCCGCCGCTGGAGGTGGCGCGCGAGCTGGTCAAGCAGCACCCCGACGCCGACGGCGTGATCGAGGCGGCCAGGGTCGGCACCGAGAAGGCCATCGCGTTCACCCGCGAGAAGGACCTCGTCCCCTACCACGACGGCGAGTGCCTGGTCGGGCTCGCGCCCGAGTCGCGCCGCTGGGCGATGGCCATGATGGCGTGGAACGCGCCGGGCGAGCCCGAAGGCCCCTCCTGGTACCACATCACCCCGCCCGACGCCTCCTGGCCGCGCGAGGAGCAGGAGGAGTGGCTCGAGGTCTTCAGCGACACGACGCTGCCGGCGATCAACGTGCACGAGGTGGCGCCGGGCCACTTCTCCCACGGCCGTGCCCTGCGGCACGTGAGCTCCGACATCCGGCGCCACCTGCTGTCGATGTCGTTCGCCGAGGGCTGGGCCCACTACGGCGAGGAGCTGTGCGTGGAGGAGGGCTTCGAGGCCCACGACCCGCGCTTCGAGATCGGCGTCTGGCTGGAGGCGCTGATCCGCGTCACCCGGCTGGCCTGCGCGATCGGCGTCCACACCGGGCAGATGACGGTCGAGGACGGCGCGCGCCGCTTCGAGTCCGACACCCAGCTCGCCGGGCCCGCCGCGCTGTCGGAGGCGCGCAGGGCCACCTTCGACCCCACCTACGGCCGCTACACCTGGGGCAATCTGCTCATCCAGGACCTGAGGGACCGGGCGCGCGCCGACTGGGGTGCGGAGTTCACGCTGCAGCGCTTCCACAAGGCGATGCTCGACCTGGGCTCGCCGCCGCTCGGCCTGCTCGACCGGGCGCTCTGAACCGACCGGCACTCCGGGCGGGCGTGGGTAACGCTTACCGCGCCCCCTGGTGTCCTTTCCTCACGCCCGAGATCACGCTAACGTCTCTTGCAAGCGAGCGCTAGGGAGGGGCGGTGCGGGAGCTCTCCGGCAAGGTCGCGGTGGTGACAGGGGCGTCGAGCGGGATCGGTAGGGCGCTGGCGGTACGGTTCGCGGCCGAAGGCATGGCGTTGATGCTGGCCGACGTCGATCCACGGGGTCTGGCGCGGACGGCCGCGATGATCTCGGGGGTCAAGGTGCTCACCCAGATCACCGACGTCTCCGACGCGCCGGCCGTCCAGCATCTGGCCAACCGGGCCTTCAACGAGCTCGGCGGGGTCCACGTGCTGTGCAACAACGCGGGCGTCTTCCAGGGCGGGCGCATGTGGACCCGCACCGAGGAGGACTTCGCCTGGCTGCTGGGCGTCAACGTCTGGGGCGTGCTCCACGGCATCCGCGAGTTCGTGCCCCGCATGATCGAGCAGGACACCGAGGGGCACATCGTCAACAGCGTGTCCGTCGCGGGCCTGTTCGCCGGGCCCAACCTCGGCGGGCAGGCGGTCAGCAAGTACGCCGCCCTGGCCGCCTCCCAGGCGCTGGCCCACGACCTGCGCCAGGTCGGCTCGAAGCTGCGCGTCACCGCCCTGTGCCCGGGCGGGGTGCGCACCGGCATCAGCCGCTCCGAACGGGTCAGGCCCGCCGACCTGGCGGTGGCCCGCACCCGCGACGACCTCGCCTCCCAGGAATGGCTCGACACCCTGGTGGAGAAGGGCAAGGAGCCGGCCGAGGTCGCCGACGCGACCGTCGAGGCCATCAGGAACGAGCGTTTCCTGGTCCTGACCCACCCCGGCTACGACCGGAACCTGCGCGAGCAGACCGCCGCCCTGCTGGACGGCGACGTGCCCGATCCGCCCGACTACGCGTGACGCGGGCGCGAGCCCGGCCGGTCGTCCGGACGGCGGTCAGGTAGCCGGCCCCCCACAACGCCCCTGTCACGCCTGCCCCGACAAGGTCCGCGTACTGGTCATGACACGTCCTGCCGGGTGTCTGTCGGCCTGCGGATACACTGGGAGCACCGCATTCACCTGGTTGGGGGTTCTTTCGGTGTCTGAATTCGACACAGTGCTCGTGGTCGACTTCGGTGCGCAGTACGCACAGCTCATCGCCAGGCGGGTGCGCGAATGCCACGTCTACTCCGAGATCGTCCCTTCGACGATGTCGGTCGACGAGATGCTGGCGAAGAAGCCGAAGGCGATCATCCTGTCCGGCGGCCCCTCCTCGGTCTACGCCGAGGGCGCGCCCGCCGTTCCTGTCGGCCTGTTCGAGACCGGCGTGCCGACCTTCGGCATCTGCTACGGCTTCCAGGCCATGGCCCAGGCGCTGGGCGGCGAGGTGGCCCGCACCGGCGTCGCCGAGTACGGCGGCACCGAGCTGCGCGTCGGCCGCGAGGGCGTGCTCTTCTCGGGGCTGCCCGCCGAGCAGACCGTCTGGATGTCCCACGGCGACAGCGTCGCCGCGGCGCCGGTCGGCTTCACCGTCACCGCCGCGACCGACGAGACGCCGGTCGCCGCCTTCGAGCATCCCGGCCGCGGCCTGTACGGCGTGCAGTTCCACCCCGAGGTGCTCCACTCCGAGCACGGCCAGGCCGTCCTCAAGCACTTCCTCGACGCGGCGGGATGCCGTCCGTCGTGGACGATGCTCAACATCGTCGAGGACGCGGTGGCCGCCGTCCAGGAGCAGATCGGCCCCGAGGGCCGCGCCATCTGCGCGCTGTCGGGCGGCGTCGACTCCGCGGTGGCCGCCGCCATCGTGCAGCGCGCCATCGGCGACCGCCTCACCTGCGTGTTCGTCGACCACGGCCTGCTGCGCAAGGGCGAGGCCGAGCAGGTCGAGCGCGACTTCGTGGCCGTGACGGGCGTCAAGCTCCGCGTGGTCGACGCCGCCGAACGCTTCCTGAAGGCGCTCGACGGGGTCACCGATCCGGAGGAGAAGCGCAAGATCATCGGCCGCGAGTTCATCCGCGTCTTCGAGGACGAGCAGCGCGCCATCATGTCGGAGGGGCCGGTCGACTTCCTGGTCCAGGGCACCCTCTACCCCGACGTGGTGGAGTCGGGCGGCGGCACCGGCACGGCCAACATCAAGTCGCACCACAACGTCGGCGGCCTGCCGGAGGACCTGCAGTTCTCGCTCGTGGAGCCGCTGCGCACGCTGTTCAAGGACGAGGTGCGCAGGGCGGGCGAGGAGCTCGGCCTGCCGGCCGCGATGGTGTGGCGCCAGCCGTTCCCCGGCCCGGGGCTCGGCATCCGCATCATCGGCTCGGTCACCCAGGAGCGGCTCGACCTCCTGCGCGAGGCCGACGCCATCGCCAGGGAGGAGCTGTCCAGGGCGGGGCTCGACCGCGACATCTGGCAGTGCCCCGTGGTGCTGCTGGCCGACGTCCGCTCGGTCGGCGTCCAGGGCGACGGCCGCACCTACGGTCACCCGGTGGTGCTGCGTCCGGTGACCTCGGAGGACGCCATGACGGCCGACTGGGCGCGGGTGCCCTACGACGTGCTGTCGCGGATCTCGACGCGCATCACCAACGAGGTGCGGGAGGTCAACCGGGTCGTGGTCGACGTGACCAGCAAGCCTCCGGGCACCATCGAGTGGGAGTAGGCATCGCGTAGCGGGGAGTCACGGAATAATCGCCTTCCGTGACTCCCCCTTTGCGTTTCGGATACATCGACGAATCGATCCATGACAGGCAGGGGCTGTACCTCCTGGCCGTGGTGCGTGCCGAGCCGTCGCTCGACGACGAGGTGCGCCACCTGCTGACCGACTGTGTCCCCACCGGCCGGCCGCCGCACTGGTGCAAGGAAGGCGAGGCGGTGCGCGATGCCCTCGTGCGGGCGGTCGCGTCGCTGGATGTCGAGGCGAGCGTCTATGCCTGCCGGTTCTCCGGTCCTCAGCGCCAGGAGGCCGCGCGGGCGCGGGCGCTGGGCTGGGCGGTGCTGAGTCTGGCTCCCTGCGTCGGCCACCTGGTCATCGACCGTCGCGAGGATCGGCAGAACCAGATCGACCGCAAGGTGCTCTCGGCGCTCGTGGGGCGCCCACGGCAGTTCACGTTCGTGCACGCCTCGGCGAGGTGGACGCCGCTGCTGTGGGTGGCCGACATCGTGGTGGGCGCCGCGGCGGCGCAGCTCGCGCGCGGAGAGGAGCGGCACCTCAAGGCGTTGGACGGGCTGGTGGAACTCTCGTGCGAGGCGACCGCGTCCTGACAGCGCAAAGGCCGGGCGCCCGCCATCCGGCGGAAAACCCGGCCCCACTTCACCGCCCTAGTGGGCGGTGCATTACCTATGGTAATCGAGTGACTGCGATCGTCAAGCCAGTTGCCGTGCCCGCTCCTCGCTCACCTCGGCCGTCCGGTGGCGCGGCAGCATGAGCAGGGCTGCTGCGAGCGCGGCCCCCAGGATGGCGACGGCCGCCCAGACGGCCGTCTGGTAGCCGGTCACCAGGTCGGCGGGCCTGGTCGAGTCGCTCGTCACGCCGGCCGCCAGCGAGATGAGCACGGCCATGCCGATCGAGATGCCGGTCTGCTGGCTGACGTTCATGAGGCCCGAGGCCAGGCCCGCCTCGCCGGGTGCGGCCTCGGCGGTGGCGGCGACGGTGGCGGCCACGACCATGAGGCCGAAGCCGAACCCGGACAGCAACTCGGGGGCCAGCAAGACGGACAGGAAGCCGCCGTCGACGTCGATCCGCAGGTAGAGGGCGACGCCGGCCAGCATGAACGCGACGCCGATCGCGGCCGTGGCGCGCACGCCGTACCGGCTGAGCGCCCTGCCGCCGGCGGTGGAGGCGGTGACGGCGACGGTGACGGCGATGGCCACCATGGACAGGCCGGACTGGGTCGGGCTGTAGCCGAGGACGAGCTGGGTGTAGAGGGTCAGGACGAAGAAGATCGGCTGCATGGCCGCCGGCACCAGGAACATCAGCACGTTGCCGGCGCTGAGCTGTCGCTTGCGGAAGATCGTGAGGGGCATGAGCGGGTTGGCCGAGCGCGACTCGATGACGAGGAAGGCGGCCAGCAGCGCGGCGGCGAGGACGCCCGCCCACAGCCCGCCCGAGCCCTCGACGGCGTAGGTCAGCATTGCCAGGCCGCCGGTGGAGGTGACGGCGCCCGCCAGGTCGAAGCCGCCGCGGGTCTCGCCCGAGAGGATCTCGGGCAGCAGCCGGACGGCCAGCACGGCCACGACGACGCCGACGGGGACGTTCACGAAGAAGACCGAGCGCCAGCCGAACCAGTCGGTGAGCAGGCCGCCGAGCACGACGCCGGCCGCGCCGCCCACGCCGCCGACCGCGCCCCACACGCCCATCGCCTTGTTGAGCTGCGGGTCGTCCTTGAAGATGGTCATCACCAGCGACAACGCGGCGGGCGCGACCAGCGCCCCGGCCAGCCCCTGGACGGCGCGCGCCGCGATCACCAGAGTGCCCGTGGCGGCCAGGCTGCCCGCGAGGGAGGCGGCGGCGAACAGCAGCATCCCGGCGACGAACACGCGGCGGCGGCCCAGGTAGTCGGACAGCCGGCCGCCGAGCAGCAGCAGACCGCCGAAGACCAGCGTGTACGCGGTGGTGATCCACGACAGCTCCTGGGGTTTCAGGTGCAGCTCCCGTCCCAGGATCGGGGTGGCGACGCCGGTGATCGTCAGGTCGAGGATCAGGACGAACTGGGCGGCGGCCAGCAGGGCGAGCGCTCCCCACTTGTTGGGCACGGTCATGATTGCTCCCTTAGTGCATGATTTGTAACTATGGGCATGATGTGTGACCATCGAGGTCCGACGGAAGAAGGCACTTTCATGTCCCAGGGGAACACCGCTGTACCAGCCCAGCTCAGGACGCTGGACGACGCCCGAGCCCTGCTCGAGGTGGGGGAATGCCCGATCCCGCCCAGGGAGATCCTCGACCGGATCGCGGGCAAGTGGGCCATCCAGATCATCGTCGCGGCGGCGGGCGAGCCGATCAGGTTCACCGAGCTGGAGCGGCTCATCCAGGGCATCTCCCGGCGCATGCTGACGCTGACCCTGCGCAACCTGGAGCGCGACGGGATGCTGACCCGCACCGTCTACCCGACCGTGCCGCCCAAGGTGGAGTACCAGGCGACGCCGATGGCGCTGGAGCTGTACGAGGCGATGCTCACGCTCACCGACTGGTCACGGCGGCACAGCTCGTGCATCGCCAGGTCGCGGGAGCTCTACGACGCTAGGCAGCAGTGACGAGACCGCGGCCGGCGGCCCGCCGTTCGATCAGCCGCCTGCCGTAGCGCTGGGCGGGCAGCTCGACGAAACGGTAGGTGACCCAGCTCGTGGCCAGGATCGCCCCGAACAACGCCAGGCCGAGACCGAGCTGCGCGGGCCACGGGAAGCGTCCGGGGTCGCCGACGACGAGCAGCGCCAGCTTGATCAGCGGGACGTGCACGAGATAGATCGAGTAGCTGATCAGGCCCAGCCAGGCCAGCACGCGCGGCAGCGACCGCCCGCGCAGCGCGAAGAACAGCGCGAACGTCGCCGCGGCCAGGCCCATCGTGGCCAGGTTCGTCAGGCCGTTGAACGTCACCGGCCGCAGGAACGGCACCAGCACGATCAGCGCCGCGACCCCGGCCACCGGCCACAGCCCCGAACTCCGGCCCTGCTCCCAGCGGTAGATCGCGGTGCCGGTGAACATCACCGACAGGACCATCGCCCCCTGCCACGACTCCCTGCTGCCGATCCAGACCAGCGTCACGGCCAGAACGGCGAGCACGACCGCGCCCGCCGTACGGGCCGGGCGGGAGCCGGACAGCACACCGGCCAGGCCGGCCGCGGCCACGACCAGCACGGCGACGGGCGCCCACGGGCCGTCGAGCAGATGCCCCTCGCGGGGCAGGGTGAAGGCCACCAGCGTCGCCAGCAGCGCGAAGGCGAGCGCGAACCACCCGCTGCGCCGGTGCACGCCCGCCACGAACAACCCGGTGACCAGCAGGTAGAAGACCATCTCGTAGGAGAGTGTCCACATCGGCTCGACGAGACCCGCCGAGCCCGTGACCTCCATCAGCATCGTGAGGTGCGCGAACACGTTGGTGTCGCCGCGTAGCGGCAGCAGCGGCGAGAGCGCCAGCGTGACGGCGATGAGCAGCAGGTAGAGCGGGTAGAGGCGGAAGACCCTGCTGATCCAGAACGCCCGCACGTCACCCCTGCGCTCCAGCGAGGCCGGGATGATGTAGCCGCTGACCAGGAAGAAGACCAGGACGCCGTAGATCCCGAGGTTCATCCAGCGCGGCCGCAGCTGGTCGAGGACGTGGTAGTTGAGATGCTCGACGAGGACGGCTGTCGCGCCCAGGCCCCGCAGAGCGTCGAGCCACGCCAGCCGTCTTGTCATTTGACGAAGCCTACCGGCGCCCCGCTCGCCAGAAGCGCACAAGCAGAGGAAGCATGAGGAAGCCGATGAAGATCGGCGAGGCCATGTAGCGGAAGTCCTGGGCGGAGATGTTGGCGAGCACCGCGAGCTGCTGGCCGAGGATCGCCGCCGCGATGCCGAGCACCCACCGGTTGCCGCGCAGCCATGCCGCCGCGGCGAGCGCCACGTACGCGGCGTAGCACCAGATCGGCCCCCGCCACACCAGCCAGTCGAGGTCGGGCTCGAAGGAGGCCGACAGCCACCCGTCGGCCAGGTCGTGCAGCGGCCACGACAGCGGGCTCAGGTTGAAGCTCTCGAGCTCGGGATGCCGCTCGATCATGTCCGGCCCGACGTACTCCCAGGCGAACCACCGGCGAGAGAAGTGGTAGGTCTCGCCGCCCTCCGACCAGCGGTCGGCCCCCGGCCGCCACGCGATCGCGCCCCTGCACAACCTGGTCTTGACCACCTGGTCGGGCGCCTGCAGGAGGATGCGTTTCCACAGCTCCATCACCTGCGGGCTGAGCTCGTCGGAGCGCCGCCAGTCGAAGTCGCCGCGCCAGATCAGCGGGTTGATCGTGTTGCAGTTGCCGCCTCTCCACCAGCGTTCGAGCGGCACGATCTGGGCCATGAGCGCCACGTCCCGCGTGGTGAACAGGTCCGTCCGCTCCTTCCAGGCCACCGCGATGTCGCCGTAGGCGGTGTGGTAGACGAACGTGCGCGACGGCGGCACGATGCCGACCTGGGGCAGGACGAGGTTGGTGAGCAGGACGGGCACGCCCGCGGCGAGCAGCCCCACCGCCGCCAGCCGCTTCCTGAACCCCTTGCCGATGACCAGCAGCACCGCCACCACGATGCCCACGACCAGGAACCCGTTGGCCCTGAACAACCCCGCGCCCAGCATCACGGCGCCGAGCGCGAGCAGTGTCCCTCGGGTCGGGCCCTTGTTCCTGGCGATCCGCGCGCAGACGGCCGTGATGCCGATGATGCAGGCGGTGAACGGCACGTCCTTCCAGAACGTCACCGAGAAGGCCCCGAACGGCGGCGCGAACGGCAGCAGGACCGCGGCCACGGTCGTCGGGATCCTCGGCGCGCCGAGCCCCTTGAGCTCCTGCGCGAGGAGCGAGACCGCCATCGCCATCGCCGTGGTCTGCAGCAGCGTCACCGGGCTGACGGCGCCCGTGAGCTTCACGCTCAGCCACAGCATCGCGTCGTAGAGGACGGAGTGGTCACTCACCCATGGGCCCACGATGGTGTGGCTCAGGTAGAGGACGGAGTCGCGGCTGAACAGACCGGGGTAGTACGCGGCCCACCACAGCAGGAGCACTGCCTGAACACTGAGGAAGATCCGTGCCGTGGAGCGTTCGACGATCATCGAGGTTATTGTCCGGAGGGAAGTGGATCGGCGCAAAACGGGCTAGGGGTAGGTCTCACCTGGTGCGAGCCTGCGCCCCTGGAGCAGCGCCGACACCGTCACGAGATGGTAGCCGCGTTTCTTCAGCTCCTTGACCAGCGCCGGCATCACCCGCACGGTCTGCGGGACCACGTCGTGCATCAGGATGACGCCGTCGCGCCTGGCCAGCTTGAGCACCACCGCCCTGATCTTCTTCTCGTCGCGCAGCTTCCAGTCGAGCGTGGTGCCGGTCCACAGCACCTGCGCCATCCCCTCGTCGCCGGCCAGCGCCGCCACCCGGTCGTCGGTCTGCCCGTACGGCGGGCGGAACAGCCTCGGCGCCCTGCCGGTCACCTGGGCGACGGCGTCCTGGGTCGCCTTCAGCTCCGTGGTGATCTCCTCGTCGAACAGCGTGGGAAGGCTCGGGTGCGACCAGGTGTGGTTGCCGATCTCGTGGCCTTCGGCCGCCATGCGTTTCACCAGTGCGGGCCGCTCCTCGACGTGCTTGCCCATGAGGAAGAACGTGGCCTTGACGCCCGACTTCCGCAAGGTGGTCAGCAGCGTGCCGGTCGCGGCCCCCGGCCCGTCGTCGAAGGTCAGCGCCAGGCACTTGACCTTGGCGCAGTCGACCGTGGCCGCCGCACCGCCGTGGAGGGCGGCCCGCGCGGGTGGCGCCGGGAGGGTCGCGTGCGCGGGGAAGGCCGGCAGGAGCGCGGCGGTCATGGCGGCTGTGACGAGACCGCGCGAGAACATCGGGCACCTCCATCGACGGGGGATCAACGGACCTCGTCTATCGTGCCCCATCGCGAGTGCCCCCGCGCGTGTCACTGCCCGCGGCTGCCCCCACGCCGGTCACTGCCCCCACGCCGGTCACCGCTCCCGCGCGGGTCACTGCTCCCGCGCGGGTCACTGCTCCCGCGCGGGTCACTGCTCCCGCGGGCGTCTCCGCCTCCGCGCGCGTCGGTCCGGGCGGGCGGCCGGTCCTGGACCGGCGCGTGGACCGTCACCATGCGGGTGAACTCGGAGGGCAGGTCCACCCCGTCCCACACCCGGTGGAAGGTCAGCGCCGAGCCGAAGGGCACCATGCGGTCGACGCCCCGCCCGGCCAGCGCCTTGGCCAGCGTCTCGAGCTCGTCCTTCGCGAAGCCGAAGTGCGTCATCGTCTGGTCCTTGCGCTCGATGAGCGGCACCAGCTCGGCCAGGTCGGCGAGCCTGGTGTGCGCGAAGGTGCCCATGCCGAGCCAGCGCCTCGGCATCGCCGTGGGGGTCGCCAGCCGTACCTCGGCCAGCGTGTTGCCGTGGAAGGTGATCGACTTTCCGTCGCCGTCGGCCGCCATCCCGTAGGTGGCCACGCGCTTCTCGACCGCCATGGCCGCGTCGACGTTCCAGCCGCGGGCGGCGATCGCCCCGGCCAGCCGCAGCGTGAAGTCGGCGTGCGCCTTGTCGGTGTCGGCGGCCGAGCCGACCCAGAACACCGTCCGGGGAGACGAGCACGCCGCCTGGTCGAACCAGTAGGAGTCGTTGGCGAAGCCCTCGGCGGCGGCCGCCCGTACGGCCGGCGAGCTGCCCAGCCACGCCACCGACCGGATGACGGCGAAAGACGAGCGGTCGGGGAAGGTCAGGTCGCGGGCGCGGGGCGCGAGCGGGTGGCGCCGGATGGCCGTGACGGCGGCGTCGCCGCCCCAGATGACCCGCAGGTCGCAGGCGGCCGAGAAGGCGGCGGTGGCCTCCTCGGAACGGTCGTAGGAGACGATCCGCTGCGTCTGCGCGACGGCCGGGTCGGCGTCGCGCAGGGCCCTGGCGAGGGTGTCGACGATGGTGCGGGCGACCGCTCCCGAGCGCGGCGACAGCCGTACGACGTTGTGGTTGCCCATGAGCGCCGACAGCGCCCACGAGTAGACGAAGACGGTGTCGACGTTGGCCGGGGGCACGTGGAAGACCAGCCCGCGCGGCACCCTCAGGTGCTCGCCGTCGAGCAGGTCGATGGCCCTGGCCAGCTCGACGCGGCGCAGGAAGAACCCGAGCGAGCCCAGCTCGGGGTGGCGGCGGGAGATCGCGGGGCTGAGCAGCCTGGCGCCGAAGGTGGTGAGGAAGGCGCGCATCCGGTCGTCGCCGACCACCAGGGGCCCGCCGGCGGGCGGGGCGGCCAGCTCGGCGACCAGCGTCTCGGGCGTCGACCTGCCGGCGACGGGGAACAGGATGTCGATCATCAGGCCGCCGCTCCGAACGTGTCGCCGCATCCGCGCGCCTCCGCCCTGGGCAGCCGGCCCAGGACGGAGAACCTCTTGCCGGGCCACACCCCGTCGTCGACGCCGTGGACCACCCCGAGGTCCTCGGTCAGGAGCACGTGCCCCGGATAGGAGGTGGGCAGCGTGCTGACCACCTCGATCACGCCGGGCACACCCACCGGCGCCTCCTGCCAGGTGGCGGGGTCGCGGACCACCACGTCGGCGAAGTCGGGGCAGTACAGCCCGCCGCCGTCGGGGCCCTCCAGGTAGACGGTGCCGATCTGCTCGACCATGCCGTAGAAATTGTGCACGGCGGTCAGCCCCGTGCGCTCGGCGAAGTGGCGGCGGAAGGCGGCGTTGTCGACCGCCTGGTCGGCCAGCTTCTTCCAGCCGCCGGAGTGGACCAGGATCCCGTTGGACAGGTCGGCCTCCAGCTCGCGCAGGTAGAGCCAGACCATGAAGGTGAACCCGAAGATCAGGAAAGGCTCGCGCCCGTGCTCGGCGAGGAAGCCCGCGACCGCCCGCGGATCGGGCCTGCCCTCCTCGTCGAGGGCGAAGGCGTGGTCCCTGCCGAAGGTCATCATGCCGAGCACGCCCGCGCCGCGCGCGCTCAGCGTCGGATCGCGCACGACCGCCCGGCTGTCGGCGACGAGCATGGGCAGCCGCCGCTCGCCGAGCACGACCCGCATGGTGGCCGCCAGCATGCGGGTCTGCGTGGCCGCCGCCTCCCTGTCGAGGTGGACGCGGCTGGGCCGCTGCCCGCTCGTCCCGCTGGAGGTCAGCACCCTGAACACCCGCTCCGGCGGGACGCTGCGCAGCTCGTGCGTCTTGAACAGTCGCACCGGCAGCCACGGCAGGTCGGCGACCGACGCGTACGGCGGCGCCGCCCCGATCGCCGCCATGATCCGCCGGTACGGCTCGCAGTCGCGCCTGTGCCGCTCGGTCATGGCGGCCAGCTGGGGCAGCAGCGCCGCCTCCTTGGCCGCCTGGGTCAGGGTGAAGACGCTCATGCGCGGGCCTCCAGCGCTCGATAGTCGATCTTTCCGGTGGCGAGGAGCGGCAGCCGGTCCACCTCTCGCACGTCGAAGCCGCTCCAGTGCAGGCGCAGCTCGCCGGCCAGCCGCCGGGCCAGCGCCTCGCGCGCGCCCCGGTCCAGGCCCTCGGTCCACACCGTCACCCTGTCGTCGCCCCCGGTGGCCGCGACGGGGCCGCAGTCGCGCAGGAGCCGCTCCACGTCGTCGAGGTTGACGCGCACCCCGTAGACCTTGGCGATGCGCTTCACCCGGCCGGTGACGAACAGGAACCCCTCCTCGTCGACATACCCCAGGTCGCCGGTCCTCAGCACGCCGCCCAGGTCGTCGCCTCTGGCCAGGTCGGCCGCGCTCGTGGCGTAGCCCATCATCACGTTGGGGCCGCGGTAGACGATCTCGCCGTTCTCGACGCCGAGCGCGCCGCCGGGCAGCGCGACACCCGCCGAGCCGAGCTTGTCCGGCAGGCGCTCGGGGGGCAGCACGGCGATGCGGGCGGTGGCCTCGGTCTGGCCGTACATCACGAAGAACCGGTCGACCTTGGCGGCGAACTCGGCGACCAGCTCGGGGCGCAGCCTGCCGCCGGCCTGGGTCAGCGTGGTCAGCGCGGGATGGGCGGCGGGGTCGAAGCGCAGCCGGCGCAGCATCTCGTACTGGTACGGCACGCCCGCCAGCGAGGTGCAGCGATGCTCGGCCAGCTGCCGCCAGAAGGGCCGTTCGAGCAGGCTCGCGCCGGTGAGCACGATGGTGGCGCCGGCCGCCAGATGGCTGTTGAGCACCGACAGGCCGTAGCTGTAGTGGAGCGGCAGGCTGGTGGGTGCCACGTCGGCGGGGGTCAGGCGCAGGGCCTGGGCGATGGCGCGGGCGTTGGCCATGACGGCCCGGTGCGAGAGCCGGACGAGCTTGGGGTTGCCGGTGGAGCCCGACGTGGTCAGCAGGACGGCCAGGTCGGGATGCGGGTCGGGGGCGGCGCGCGGCCGCGGCCGGTGCGCGACGGCGAACCCCGCGACGGCGGCGGGCTCGCACCCCGCGGTGGTGGGCTGGAACCCCGCGACGGCGGTGGGCTCGAACCCCGCGGTGGTGGGCTGGAACCCCGCGACGGCGGTGGGCTCGAACCCCGCGGTGGTGGGCTGGAACCCCGCGACGGCGGCGGGCTCGAACCCCGCGGTGGTGGGCTGGAACCCCGCGACGGCGGCGGGCGCGAAGCGGTCGGTCAGGTCGGCGAGCACGGCCGCCGGAAGGGCGGGGTCGAGCAGGGCGACGGGCCTGCCCGAGCGCAGCGCGGCCAGATAGGCGAGCACGGACGGCAGGTCGTTGCGCATGCCGAGGAACAGCGGCCCCGGTGGCGCCGCGGCCAGCTTCCGCGCCGCGTCGGCGATGCGCGCGGTCAGCTCGTCGGCGCCGAGCACGTCCTGCGTTTCCGCCACGACGAGACTCGCGTGCGGGTGGGGGAACGGGTCCATTGGCTGTGCCTTCCTGCCCTGCCGGGCACCGGTCGTCGCGCGGCGCTCCTGCTGCGGGGCGCCGGACGGGGTCAGAGCACCAGGCCGCCGTCGACGCCGAGGACCTGACCCGTGACGAAAGCCGCCTCGGCCGACAGCAGGAAGGCCACGCTCGCGGCGACGTCGTCCGGCCTGCCGAGCCTGCCGAGCGGCGTGGCGGCGATCGTGGCGGCGCGGCCGGGCTCGTCCAGCGACTCCAGCATGCCGGTCTCGACGAAGCCGGGCGCGACGGCGTTGACCCTGATCCCCGACGGCCCGAGCTCCTTGGCCGCGGCCAGCGTGAGACCGAGCACGGCGGCCTTGGTGGCGGAGTAGACGGCCTGTCCCGCGCCGCCCCTGGCGCCCATGACGGACGAGACGAGGACCACGGCCGGAGCCGTGCCCCTGCGCAGCAGCTTCACCGCGGCCTGCAGGGTGTGCGTCGCGCCCATGGCGTTGACCTCGAACAGGCGGCTCACCGACGCGCCGCGCATCATGCCCAGCAGGGCCGCCTCATGGACACCCGCGTTGATCACCAACGCGTCGAGCCGCCGGTGCCTGCGGTGGACCTCGCGCATCATGGCGGCGACGGCGTCGGGATCGGCCACGTCGCCGTGGACGGCGCCGACCGCCCCGCCGGTCCGCTCGGCCAGCTCCGCCGCCGCCTTCTCCGCCGCCTCGGCCGCGCGGCCGTGGACGACCACCTCGTGCCCGGTGGCCGCGAGCCTGGCCGCGACCGCCCTGCCGATGCCCTTGGTGGAGCCGGTGACGAGGGCGACCCGCGGCTCAGGCCGCGACACCCTGCTTCTCCAGCAGCAGCACGGCCTTGCCGAACGAGCTCATGTCGAGCATGTCGTCGGTGTCGATCACGATGTCGAACTCGTCCTCCATCGCGGCCACGAGCGCCATGTGGCCCAGGGAGTCCCACTGCGGGACGCCGCGATACTCCAGCGCGTCGACGTCGGTGCCGTCCGGCAGGTTGAGCGCGCTGCGGAAGACGACGCGCAGACGATCGAGATGTCTCATGTTTCCTCACTATGTGCGACAGAATCGAAACGCAGTGTAGCGTCGCGGCGGTGGGCAGGGGGGCGGCGCGTGAAGGCAACTTCCACCGCGAGTAATGGATGGGTATAGAGCCGCGCGGCTCACGGGGGCGAATGGAAACGTCAGCCGAACGCAGGCTCACGAGGAGGTTCGGTGTGGACGAATCCAATCACTGGTACGGGCACTCACAGATCTTCGGACGCTACTGCGGGATGGCTCAGGGAACGCCCCAACGTATTCAGGGATTCGTGCAACACGGCTGGAACTACCTTCACGGCTTCCCGCCCAACGACAAGTGGTGCAGCCCCGGCTACCCCCGGTTCGTCTGGTCCGACGTGCTGCGCCGCAGAGGCTGGTCGATGGGCCGCAGGCAGCACTACCTCATCGGCGCGCCCTGGGTTTACCTGCTCCACCTGGAGCCGGACCTGGGACGGGTGCCGGAGGACGAGCGCGAGGGCACGATCTGGTACCCCTTCCACGGCTGGGAGAAGAGCTCGGTCAACGGCGACCACGCCAGGCTCGCGGCGGAGATCCGCGAGGTGGAGACCGGGCCGGTGACCGTCTGCCTCTACTGGCTCGAGTACGGCGACGCGGGCATCAGGCGGGCCTACGAATCGGCCGGATTCCGTGTCATCAGCCACGGTCACCGGGGCTCGCGCTGGGACGGCAAGGGCCGCGACTTCCTGCGCGGGCAGCTGGCCGAGCTGCGCCGCCACCGCAGGGTCGCCTCCAACCGGCTGGGCAGCGCCCTGTTCTACGGCGCGTCCGTCGGCTGTGACATCGCCGTGTACGGGGACCCGATGCAGTACGAGGACGAACGTCCCGAGTACGGCGGCACAGAGCGCCGGATGCGCCTGTGGCCCGACCTGCACGGCGTGCGCGTCGATCGCGAGCTCGCCCGCGAGGTGGCCCGGCGCGAGCTCGGTTTCGACTACCAGGCGAGCCCGGAAGAGCTGCGACGCCTGTTCGGATGGAGAAAGGCGCGATGCGCGTGAACACGACGCCGGACAATGTCCAGTTGATCGGTGGCGAGATGCTGTTGTGGTCGGATCTGACACAGGCCAGGGACTGGGGGGCCGTCGCCACGCAACTGGTGTCCCTCCTGGTGCCCGAACGGGGCCGGGTACTGGTCGTCGGACCGCATCCCCAGGGCCTGTTCGACCTGGTCGCCGCGCGGGCCGGGTCGCTGTCGGCGCTGCTGCGCTCATACCCGGACGCCTGCGCGCTGGCCACCAGGCATCCGGCGGCGAGCGTCTACTGCGGCAGGCTGGACACGCTCGCGCAGGCCGCGCCGTACGACCTGGTGCTCGCCTTCGACGGGATCGCCGCCCTGCACTCGGCCGAGGAGCCGCCGCAGACCTGGCGGGAGACGCTCGCCGCGCTGTCGGAGCTGGTCGCCGAGGGCGGGCGGCTGGTCCTGGGCGTGGAGAACGACCTGGGCGTGGACCGGTTCGTGTCGGCCAGGCCCGCCGGCCGCGAGGGCGACGACTCCCAGTGGACGCCCCACGGCTTCGACGTCACCTACCCCAACGGCCCCGAGACGGTCGAGCTGGAGCTCCACGCGCTGCGCTTCGCCACGGAGACGTGCTACGCGGCCTACCCCACGCGTGAGGCGCCGCGCGCGCTGCTGGCCACCCACGTGCTGGCCCAGCGCCCGCCGGACGCGCTCGCCGTCCCCCTCAGCGCCAGGGGCTACGACGCGAGGATGATCGTCGCCGACCCGCTCCACCTGACTCGCACCGCCTTCCGGCACGACCTGGCCGACCGGCTGGCCCCGCTGTGGGTGACCGTCGCGGCCAAGGGCCCGGTCGCCGCCCACCACGCCATCCTGCCGATGGGCCTGCTCCAGAGCGGCCCCGTGGTGCACGAGGTGGTCTACGGCGGCCACGGCTGGAGCCGTACGGTGATGTCGGCGCCGCCCGCCGCCGGACGGGTGCGCCTGGCGGATCCGGCCGCCCGCACACCCATCCCGCACGGCAGGGTGCTGGAGGAGATCCTGCTGGAGGGGTGCGCCCGTGACGACCTGCGGGCGCTCAGGCGCACCTTCGCCGTGCTCGGCGCGTGGGTGAAGGGCGAGGATCCCGCGGTCGCGGTCTTCGGGACCACCGACAACCTCGTCTGGGACGGCGAGCGCCTGCGGCTGGCCGAGGAGGGGTGGACGCTGGACGACGCGCCCGCCGTCGAGGTGGTGCTCTGCCGGATCCTGTGGCGCTTCGCCGTACGGCTGCTCGCCGCCGGCCACCACCACCCGTGGCCGTGGCCGGTCGAGGCCGACCAGCTCGCGCTCACGCTGGCCGGCATGTGCGGGATCCCGTGCGACAAGGAACACCTGGTGGCGGCCGTCGAACTGGAGGAGGAGATCGGCGCGGTCATCGAGCCAGGCCAGACGCCGCCCGACTACCGCGAGCTGCTCGACGCCCGCGACCACCTCCACCGGCGGCTGACCGACTCCCAGGCCAGGGTGTCCAGGCTGGAGACCAAGCTGACCTACCGCGAGCGCGACCTCAGGAAGACCAAGGCGAAGCTGAAGAAGGCGCAGCGCAAGGCGCAGGCCGTCCGCAGGTCGCTGCGTCACCGGCTGTCGCGCAGGCTGGCGCGCCCCAGACGGCTGGCCCGCAGGGTCCTCCGTACGTTCTCCGGTTGAAGGGGGTCGCTGTGCTTTCGGTGATCATTCCCTTCCACAACGTGGAGAAGTACGTCGGCGAGTGCCTGAAGTCGGTGGCGGCGCAGAGCCTGCGCGACCTCGAGGTGATCTGCGTCGACGACGGATCGACGGACGGCGGCGCGGCGGTGGCGGCGGCGCTGTGCGCGGCCGACGACAGGTTCCGCCTGATCAGACAGCGCAACACCGGTCCCGGCATGGCCCGCAACGTCGGGGTGCGCCACGCGACGCGCCGCTACCTCGCCTTCGTCGACGGCGACGACGTGGTGCCCCGTGACGCGCTGCGCAGGCTGGTCGGCTCGCTCGAGTCGACCGGCTCCGACCTGGCCTGCGGCAACGCCAAGCGGCTCATCGGCGGGCAGCTGGTGCCGTCATGGGCGCACCGGCAGGCCTTCAGGACCTCGATGAAGCGCACCCACATCACCCGCCATCCGCTGCTGATCCGCGACCGCATGGTGTGGAACAAGGTCTTCCGGCGCGCGTTCTGGGACGAGCTGCGCCTGGCCTTCCCCGACCGGATGTACGAGGACCAGCCGGTCACCATGGCCGCGCACGTCCGCGCCGCCTCCGTCGACGTGCTGCGGGAGGTCGTCTACCACTGGCGGCAGCGCGACGAGGCCGACTCGTCCATCACGCAGCGCAAGCTCGAGCCGGACAACCTGCGCGACCGGCTGCTGTCGGTGTGCGACGCCTCCAGGATCCTGCGCGGAGGCGCGCCGAAGCTGGCCGCCGCCTTCGACACCGACACCCTCGACATCGACATGCAGGTGGTGGTGGAGGCCGTCGCCCACCACGGCGACGCGCTGCCTCCCGACATCGTCGACCTGGCCGTCTCCTACCTCGACCAGGTCCCGCTCTCGGGCTGGCTCGACCTGCCGTGGGCGCGCCGGCTGCTGGTCCACCTCCTGCGCCGGCGCGAGCTCGGCCCGCTGCTGGACGTCGTCGACGAGGTGGAGAGCGGCGCCCTGCAGCCTCTGATGCGCAGGTCCGGCCTGCGGGGACGGCGCTGGGTCGCCGAGCACCCCCAGCTGCCGGGCCATCTGACGCCGCTGTCCCGTGACCTGTCCCTGACCTCCCGACTGGTCCGGCTGGACTGGCAGGACGGGAAGCTGCGCGGCGAGGGGAGGGCCGCGATCGGCAGGTTCGACGCCGGCGCCCTCGGCCGGGCCAGGCTCAGCGTGTCGCTGCGGGAGCGCAAGAGCGGCGCGAGGATACCGCTGGGCCAGGCGACGGCCTTCCCCTCCTGGGACAGGATCGCCTGGGGCGCCGGCGCGGCGCTGGAGAGCGGCTACGACTTCGCGTTCATGATCGACCCCGCCGCGCTGCCCGCCCGCGGGGTCGGCCACTGGGACCTGCGCGTGGAGCTGCGCCGTCCAGGGCTGTGCCTGGAGGGCAAGGTCGGTGGCGTGCGCTGGGATCCGCCCTCGACACCGGTGCCCGTCCGCATGGGCGGCCGGTGGCTGGTGCCGGTGCGGTCCTTCCGCGGCGCGTGGGGGATCCGGCTGCTGCGGCGCGACGCCGTCGTGCGCGAATGCCACGTCGAGGACGACCGGCTCGTGGTGTCGGGAGAGCTGCACGCGCTGGGCGACGGCGAGCCCGTCCTGCGCCTGATCCGCCGGCACGACGGCGAGGAGATCTACTTCCCCGTCGACCTGGACGGCAACACCTTCACCAGCCGCCTGTCCTTCGCCGCGATCGACGACTCCCAGCAGGAGGAGGCCTGGTGGGACGTCGTCATCGACCAGGGCAGGATCGTCAGGCTCGTGGTGGAGACCGCGGCCAAGCCCGAGGCCGAGGTCGGCGACCGGCGCTACCTCGTCGACAGGGGCGAGGACGGCTGCCTCATGATCAGGGAGCGGAGCGCCGGCTGAGGATGCCCGCCAGGCACTCGACGACGCGGTCTTGGTCGCCGTCGGTCAGGTCGGGGAAGAGCGGCAGCGACAGCTGCTCGCTGTAGTACGCCTCGGCCTCGGGGCACAGGCCGCGGCGGTAGCCGAGGTCCTCGAAGACCGGATGCCAGTAGGCGGGGATGTAGTTGACCTGGACCCCGATGCCGGCGGCGCGCATCCTGTCGTAGACCTCGCGCCGCCGCCCGTCATGGATCCGGACGGGGTAGAGATGCCACGAGGGCGTGACGTGGTCGCGCTGGACGGGCAGCGTGAGGCCCGGCACCCCGCCCAGCAGCTTCGTGTAGCGCGCCACCAGCTCGGCCCTGCGCGCCATGAACGCGGGCAGGCGGCGCAGCTGGCTGATGCCGAGCGCGCACAGCACGTCGGGCAGCCGGTAGTTGAGCCCGAAGGCGTGCACCTCCTGATGCCAGCCGCCCACCTCGGGGTCGCGCTGCAGGGCCTGGTCACGGACCAGGCCGTGGTTCCTGAACATCGCCGCGCGCCGGAACAGCTCGGCGTCACGCACGGCGACCGCGCCGCCCTCGGCCGTCGTGACTGTCTTGGTGGGGAAGAACGAGAACGTCGTCAGGTCGCAGACCGAGCCGACCGCCCGCCCGCGATAGGCGGCCCCGATCGAGTGGGCGGCATCGCCGACCAGCAGCGCGCCGCACCCGTCGGCGACCCGGCGCAACTCGTCGTAGTCGGCGGGGTGACCCGCGTAGTCGACGGCGGTGATCGCGCGGGTCCGCGCCGTCACCGCGGCGGCGGCCGCGCCCGGGTCGAGGGTGCCGGTGCCCGGCTCCACGTCGGCGAAGACCACCTTGGCCCCGAGCAGCACCGCCGTGGCCGCGGTGGCGACGAACGTCAGCGGTGAGGTGACCACCTCGTCACCCGCCCCGATCCCCGCCGCCGCGTAGGCGACGTGCAGCGCCGCCGTCCCCGAGGTGACGCTGACGCACGGCACCCCGCCCGTCCACGCGGCCAGCTCGCGCTCGAACCGCGCGACGGCGGGACCCGTCGTCAGCCAGTCGCCGCGCAGCACCTCGCAGACGGCCGCGATGTCGGCCTCGTCGATCGACTGGCGTCCGTAGGGCAGCATCAGGCGCTCACCATCACCATGGCGCGCAGGTCCTCGACCGACAGCCACCGGTCGTTGGTGTCGGAGCGGTAGGCGAATCCCTCGGGGAGCACCTCACCGCCCTGCGGCGGGACGTAGCCCCAGGTCGCGATCGTCGGCTGGACCACATAACGGTCGGCGAGGCGCAGCGTGCGCCTGCCGTCGTCGGGGCCGATCATCTCCTCGTGCAGCTTCTCGCCCGGCCGGATGCCGATCTCCTCCATCGGGCTTCCCGGGGCCAGCGCCTCGGCCAGGTCGGTGATGCGCATGCTCGGGATGCGCGGCACGTACAGCTCGCCGCCCTGCATCATGTCGAAGGAGTCGACGACGAACCCGACCGCCTGCTCGAGCGTGATCCAGAAGCGGGTCATCCGCTTGTCGGTGATCGGCAGGCTCGCGCCCTCCCTGGCCAGGCGCAGGAAGAACGGCACGACCGAGCCCCGGCTGCCCACCACGTTGCCGTAGCGGACCACGGCGAACCTGGTGACGTGGCCGGCGGCGTAGTGGTTGGCGGAGACGAAGAGCTTGTCGGCGACGAGCTTGGTCGCGCCGTACAGGTTGACGGGGCCGGAGGCCTTGTCCGTCGACAGCGCCACGACCTTGCGCACGCCGCAGTCGATCGCCGCCTCGACCACGTTCTGCGAGCCGGCGATGTTGGTCCTGACGTATTCGAAGGGGTTGTACTCGGCCGTGTCGACCTGCTTGAGCGCGGCGGCGTGGACGACGTAGTCGATGCCGTGCATGGCGCGGGTCAGCCGGTCGCGGTCGCGCACGTCGCCGATGAACCAGCGCAGCCGCTCGTCCTCGCCGAACAGCTGCCGGGCCTCGTACTGCTTGAGCTCGTCGCGGGAGAAGACGACCAGGCGGCGCACGCCGAGATGGTCGAGGGCGTGGCGCACGAAGGCCTTGCCGAAGGAGCCCGTGCCCCCAGTGATCAACATTGACGATCCGCTCACCACGCTCACGCCGCCCCCTCATTTCGGTGGTACGACCTGCGTCTGCGCAGGTTGGCCGGTAGCCTAGCGCGACGAAGCAGACACGCACGGTCACACGGGGGAATGGGGCATCAGTGCGTATTGTCGGAGTCATTCAAGCGCGCATGGGATCAACCCGGCTGCCCGGCAAGGTGCTGCGCGACCTGGGGGGTCGCTCGGTGCTCGGTTGGGTGGTCAGGGCCGTCGAGCGGTCGGGGGCGGTCGACGACCTCGTCGTGGCGACCACCGGGCAGGCCGCGGACGACGCGGTCGTCGCCGAGTGCCGGCGGATCGGCGTCGCCTGGCACCGCGGTCCCGTCGACGACGTGCTGACCCGGTTCCTCGGCGCGCTGGAGAGCCGCCCGTGCGAGGCCGTGATGCGGTTCACCGCCGACTGCCCGCTGCTCGACCCCGAGGTCATCGGTCAGGCGGCGCTGGCCTACCAGGCTTTGCCGGGGCTCGACTACCTGACCACGAGCCTGGTCCGCACGCTGCCGCGCGGCATGGACGTCGAGATCGTCGGCAGAGACGTGCTGGAGGCGGTCGGCAAGGTCGCCACCGGCTACCACCGCACGCACGTCACCTCCCACATCTACACTCATCCTGACGACTTCCACCTGCTCGGCCTCAGTTACCGCCCGGCCGCTCCCGACCTGCGCGTCACGCTCGACACCGAGGACGACTGGCGGCTGATCGCCCTGATGGTGGCCGCCATGGGCGACCGCTGCGCCCGCGTGCGCGAGCTGGTCGCATGGCTGCGTGCGCGACCGGAGGCGTGCATGATCAACGCACACGTCGAGCAGAAGGCGCTGCGGGAGGCGTAGCGTGCGCGTCGGCATCCGCTGCGACGCGGGCACCACGATCGGTGTGGGGCACCTGATCCGCTGCGTGGCGCTGGCCGAGGAGCTGCGTGCGCGGGGCATCCGCGTGTCCTTCCTCGGCGACTTGGGCTCGCTGCCGTGGGCGTGGCGGCAGCTCGACCTGCGCGCCCTGCCCGTGCGCCCGGCGCCGGCCGAGCCCGAACGGCTCGCGGCGTTCGGGCTCGACTCCGTCGTGCTCGACTCCTACACGCTGCCGCCCGGGACGGGAGCCGCGCTCATGGCGGCCGGCACCCGCGTGCTGGCCATCATCGACGGCGATCCGCTCGGGCAGGAGGCGCACCTCTACCTCGACCAGAACCTCGGCGCCGAGGAGGTGCCCTGCCGGCTGCCGTACCCGGGGGTGCGGCTGGCGGGGGCGCGCTACGTCCTGCTGCGCGACAGCGTGCGGCGCGCCATCCGCCCGCCCCGCTGGCCGGGGGTCGCCGTGCCCCACGTGCTGTGCTTCTTCGGCGGCACCGACGCCGCCGGGGTCACGCCGCGGTGGGTCGAGGCGCTGCGGGCGACCGGCGTGCCGTTCACCGCCACCGTGATCAGCTCGGCCCCGCTGGAGGCGGGGGAGGGCATCACCGTCATGCCGCCCACCGACCTGCTGCCGAACCTGATGGCCGCCGCCGATCTCGTGGTGACCGCCGCCGGCTCGGCCGTCTGGGAGCTGCTGTATCTCGGGGTGCCCGCCGCGCTCACCTGGGTGGCCGACAACCAGCTCATCGGATACGAGGCGCTGGTCGGCCGCGGCCTGGCGGCGGGGCTCGGCGGCAGCGCCGAGCTCGCGGTGCCCGCGCTGCGCCGCCTGCTCACCGACCCCGGCCTGCGAGCCGAGTACGGCACGCGCGGCCGGGAGCTCGTCGACGGCAGGGGCAGGGAACGCGTCGTCGACGCCCTGCTCAGATGAGGTCCCAGGTCAACGGCGTGCCCAGGGTGACGTCCCTGGTGAAGGTGCGGCCCATCACCGTGCTCACCGCCGCCGGCGGCAGCCCGCCCGCCGGCCTGATCGACCTGACGTTGTCGGGGGTCACGGGCTCGCCCGCCCGCACGTCGCGCACGACGTAGAGCGAGCGCCGGAACCGCAGGCCCTCGCGCTCGCTCGGCCGCGGCCCGAGCACCGGGGCGCCGAGCGAGCGCCAGGCCCGCTCGCTCTCCACCACCAGCGCCGCCAGCTCGGCCGGCTCCAGGGAGAAGGCGGAGTCGACCCCGCCGTCGTCACGCGAGAGCGTGACGTGCTTCTCGATCAGGCAGGCGCCCAGCGCGACCGCCGCGAGCGGCACCCCGATCCCGGGCGTGTGGTCCGACACGCCGACCACCGTGCCGGTGACGCCCGCCAGGAGCGGCAGCGCCCGCAGGTTGCTCTCGGCGGGGTCGGCGGGGTAGGAGACCGTGCAGGCCAGCACCGCCAGCTGGGTGCACCCCCCCTCGCGGGCGGCCTCGACGGCGGCGTGGATCTCGGCGATGGTCGCCATGCCGGTGGAGATGACCAGCGGCTTGCCGGTGGCCGCCGCCAGCCTGATCAGCGGCAGGTCCACGATCTCCGACGACGCGATCTTGTACGCGGGCGCGTCGAGCTTCTCCAGCAGGTCGATCGCCGTCGGGTCGAACGGGGAGGAGAAGGGCACCATCCCCCGCTCGCGAGCCCGCTCGAAGATGGGCCGGTGCCACTCCCACGGTGTGTGCGCCCGCTCGAAGAGCCGGTAGAGGTTCTCGCCGCCCCACAGCGCGTGGCCCTCGCCGATGCGGAAGGCCGGGCCGTCGGCGTCGACGGTGATGGTGTCGGGCCGGTAGGTCTGCAGCTTCAGCGCGTGGGCCCCCGCGGCGGCGGCCGCGTCGACGATGGCCAGCGCCCGGCCGAGGTCGCCGTTGTGGTTGCCGGACATCTCGGCGATGACGAACGGCGGGTGCCCCGCCCCGATCTCGCGCCCCGCGATGGAGATCACGCGTTGTCCTCTCTGCTGAGCTGGATGGTGATGACGTTCCTGTCGACGCCGTCGACGGCCCGAGTGCCGGAGCCGATCTCGGCGAAGCCGAAGCGCCGGTGCAGGCGCCTGACCGACTCGTTGTCCTCGAGCACCTCGCCGCGCAACCTCACCAGGCCGAGCGGGCCGAAGGCGTGCTCGATCGCGGCCCGCTCCAGGCCGATCCACGCCCGCAGCAGCTCGCCCGACGACTCCAGGCCGTCGATGTCGAGGTAGAAGCCCCAGGCCGCGGTCGTGACGCCGGGGCCGAGACCGGCGAAGGTCACCACGCCGGACGGGACGCCGGCGTGCTCGTAGACCAGCACCTGCCGGCTCGGGTCGCCGCTCAGGGCCGCCCACCAGCGGGCGTGCTCGTCGGGGCCGATCTCGTGGGTGGTCAGGCTGGCCGCCCTGACCTTCGGATGGTTGCGCCAGCCCCGGATGATCTCGAGGTCGTGCTCGCGGACGTGTCTCAGCACCTCGTCCCCCTACGAAGCGTGCTCGTGTCGATGCCCAACGTAGCGGATTCGGATGTGGGTAAAGAGCTGATCAGGGACAGGCATGGCGGCTGCCGGGCGGTCATGGGCCAGGCATGCTGCGAGCATGCCCCTGCTCAGCGTGATAGTGCCGTTCTGTAATGTCGAGCCGTACATCACCGAATGCCTGGAGTCGCTCGCCACCCAGACCCTGCGGGATCTCGAAGTGATCCTCGTGGACGACGGGTCCACCGACGGAAGCCGGGCGATGGCCGCGGCCTTCGTCGAGGCGGACCCCAGATTCACCCTGGTCACCCAGGAGCGGCGCGGCCCCGGCCCCGCCCGCAACACCGGTGTACGGCACGCGAGCGGCACCTACCTGGCCTTCGCCGACAGTGATGACCTGGTGCCGTCCGGCGCCTACGACGCGCTCGTCGGCTCCCTCGAAACGACCGGCTCCGACCTGGCCTGCGGCGGCGTCGAACGGCTGCGCTCGGGCGAGCTGTCGCCGTCGGCGCTGCACATGAAGCCGTTCAGGCGCAGCGTGGAGCGCACCCACATCTCCCGCATGCGCGTCCTGGTCAGGGACCGGACGGTGTGGAACAAGGTGTACCGGCGTTCCTTCTGGGACGCGGCCGAGCTGGAGTTCGCCGAAGGCATCTACGAGGACCTGTCCGTCGCGATCAAGGCGCACGTCGCCGCCGAACAGGTCGACGTCCTGTCCGACGTCGTCTACCGGTGGAGGGAGCGGGACATCGGGGAGCCCTCGATCACGCAGCGGCGTGAGGAGCTGCCCAACCTGGTGGCGCGCCACCAGGCGATCAGGCAGGTGCGCGGGTTCATGGCCGAGGCCGCGCCGCGGCTGGTGGTGCCCTTCGACCGCGTGGTGCTGGAGAAGGACACCGCCTTCCTCCTCCAGGCGGTCGCCGACTCCAGCGCCGACGACCGCGGCGAGCTGCTCGAACTGGGCAGGAACTGGCTGTCCGGGCTGCGCCGCTCGGTGGTGAAGGAGGCTCCCGCGCTGCGCCGCCTCGAACTGCACCTGCTCCGCAAGGGACTGGTCAAGGAACTCGCCGAGGTTCGCAAGTACCGCGTCAAGGCGGCGGGGGAGCCCCGCGCGGTCCAGCTGCGCGGCAAGACCAAAGGCTGGTACGGCGACTTCCCCTTCCTCGGCGACAAGCGGCTGGACATTCCCTACAAGGTCTACGAGATCAGCGAGGAGCTCAGGCTCGTCGCCAGGATCAGCCAGGCCGCCCGGGACGGCCGCCGCCTGAAGCTGGAGGGCGAGGTCTTCATCAGGCGGCTGGAGGGCCGCAGGGTCAAGGTCGCGCTCTGGCTGGAACGTGGCCAGACCGCGCTGCCGTTGAAGGCCCGCTGGAAGAAGCGCAGGATCTTCACCGCCGCCATCGACACGGCCGCGCTCGAGAGCGGCACGTGGCGGATCGGCGTGCGCGCCACCTACCGCGACCTGGTCAAGGACGGCTACCTTCGGCTGGCGCCCATGGCAGAGCAATTCGACGGCGCTGACGACGACGACGAGGACGCTGGGGGATCTACCCAGGAGCCCCAGGGGTGCCGGGATGGTCAAGAAGCAGCATGGACATTCTCCAGTAGTTCCAGAGAGTAATCGAAGAACAACGGGCTGTCGTCATGCTGGGATCCATGAGGACCTACTCGCTCGATGATGTCCACGCGACATGCAAGCGGAGAGACTCGTGGTGGACCGTGTACTTCGTGGACCCGGTCGCCTGCCGGGTCGCGCTGTTCGTCGCCAACCGCACGAACATCACGCCGAACGGGCTCACGGTCTTCTCGCTGGTTCTCGGCATGGCGTCGGCCGCGTGTCTGGCGGCCGGTCAGCTCGCCGCGGGGGCGGTGCTGTTCTACCTGAGCTTCATGATCGACTGTGTCGACGGCAAGATCGCCCGACTCAAGGGCACGGGGACGCCGTTCGGCCTGTGGCTCGACTTCATGGGCGACAGGATCAGGGAGCTGTGCTGCGCCACCGGTCTCGCCTACGGCCAGTACGCGGCCACGGGCAACGTCGCCTTCATCGTGCTGGGCGCCGTCGTGGCCGTGCTCGACATGTTCAGGTACGTCAACGCGCCGCAGATGAAGCGGGTCAGGGAGACGATCAGAGAGGAGATCGCCTCCAGGACGCCGCCTCAGCTGCCGGCGCCGAGAGCGCACCAGCCACTGGTACGCCAGCCGAGTTCGCTGCAGGGGACGCGGCCGGCACCGGCGCACCAGACGGAGGCACCGCCCTCGAGGCCGCAGCGACCCGGGCCACGGCGCCGGATGCTGCGAAGGCTCACCAGAGCCATGGCCAGGCGGAGGGTCAGATCCCACGTGATCAGCGGCATCGAATTCCACGCGACGGTCTTCGTGATCGCGCCGCTGCTGGGACAGTCGTCACTCATCCCCGTCATCGCGGGCATCAGCGTCCTGTTCCTGACCAACGAGATCTTCCTTGTCTATCGGATGTGGCTCTTCACCCGCCGCAACAGCGCGGTCCCCAAGCCCGAGGAGAGCCGAGAGTACGTGCCAATGGGGGGTTCACTAAATGTCTGACAGGCCGATATTCGTCGTTGGCTGTCCGCGCTCGGGTACCACGCTGCTGCAGCTCATGCTGCACCAGCACCCAAGGATCGCGGTGCCGCCGGAGACCAGGTTCGTGGGCGCCGTCTACAACAAGCGTCGCTCGTTCGGCGACATGCGGCTGGGCGCCAACCGTCTCGCGCTGGCCGAGTGGATGTCGGGGGAGCGTACGAAGTTCCGCGAGCTGGGCATCGACAGGGACGAGTTCATCAGGCAGGCGGTCGACGGGCCCGGTTCGCTCGGCTCCGTGATCGGCATCGCGTTCAGGATGTACGCCGAACGCTTCGGCAAGCCCCGGTGGGGCGACAAGCGCCCGAGCTACGTCAAGCAGGTCGACATGCTGGTCAGGCTGTTCCCTGACGCGCAGTTCGTGCACCTGATCAGGGACGGTCGCGACTGCGTCTCCTCGCTGAAGGAGATGCCGTGGTTCAAGCACGACTCCTTCCACGCGATCTCCATCTGGGCGGAGGCGATCGACGCCGGCAGGCGGCTGCGCAAGACCATGCCGGAGGACAGCTACTACGAGCTGCGCTACGAGGACCTGACCGACGACCCCGCGACCGAGCTGAAGAAGCTCTGCTACTTCCTCGACGAGGACTTCGACCCGGCGATGTGCTCGCCGCACGAGGTGGCCAGCGTCGCGGTGCCCGTCCACAAGGTCTGGCACAGCAACACGCACGGCGAGGTCATGAAGTCGCGGGTGGGCAGCTGGTCGGCGCGCCTCGACGAGTGGGAGATCAGGCTGTGCGAGCAGGCGCTCGGCAAGCGGCTGGAGGCCAACGGCTACGAGCTGACCGGCGTGCCGCAGGCGGCGATGGAACACGTCGCCCGCCTGCAGAAGGTCATGCAGAAGCGGCGCGGGGCACGGCTGCGCAAGAGCATGCGCGACCGGTTCCTCCGCTTCCGTGAGCCCGGTCCCGTGGCGGCGCTGCTGACCTCGACCCAGCGCTCGCTCGCAGGGGTCCCCCAGCAGCGCACCGAGGCGGAGATCCCTCAGCGCGTCATGTGAGCGAACAGCTCCTCCCAGCGGTCGAGCACGGATTCCAGACGGAACGTCTCGGCCCTGACGCGAGCGGCGGCGCCCAGGCGCCGCCGCTCGTCCGCCGACCCCATGAGGGCGGCGAGCCGTCCGGCGAGGGCGGGCACGTCGCCCGGGGGCGCGAGCAGCCCGCCGATCGAGCGCACCCCTCCTGAGACGTCGAAGGCGACCGAGGGCAGGCCGTGCGCGGCCGCCTCCATCAGCACCAGCGGCAGGCCCTCGTGCTCGCTGGACAGGGCGACGATCGAGGCCGACAGGTACTCCCGCGTCATCGCCGCCGCGGGCACGCGCCCGCGGAACACCACCCGGTCGGCGACGCCCTCCTTCCGCGCCCAGGCGCGCAGCCTCGGTTCCTCGGGCCCGTCGCCGAGCAGGTGCAGCTCCCACGGCGGGGCCGCCGCCTCGGCGAACGCGCTGATCAGCCGGTCGAACCGTTTCACGCCCGCCAGCCTGCCCACGCCGAGCACCCTCGGCGCCGACAGCTCGGCCCGCGCGCCGGGCCAGGCCTGCAGGGGGTTGGGCAGCGACCAGGTGTTGGGCAGCAGCGCGTGCTCGGCGAACAGCCGCGCGTCGTCCTCGCTGAGGAAGACGGCCTGGTCGAGACCGCCGTAGTGCTTCCTGATCGAACCCAGGTGCGAGCAGATGCGGGCGTGCTGGTAGGAGCCGTGGTACTGGCCGATGGTGCGCGTCCGGGCGGGCAGCAGCCCCGACAGCCGCGTCACCACTCCCGGCGAGGTCAGGACGGCGAAGCCGGGCCCGATCCCGGTCAACAGCCTGCGCACCCGCGCTCCTTCGAACCGCGACGCCCGGGAGGACCGGTTGACAACGTGCCGCCGGTAGAGCGGCCGCCCGACGTACCGGAACGGATCCCGCGCCCGGTGCAGGCCCACGACGTGCACCTCGTGGCCGCGCTCCGCCAGACCCTGCGCGAGCGTGTGGGTGACCTGCTGGATGCCGCCGAGGGTGTCGGCGTCCACGCAGGCGAACACCAGCGGCCCGCTCACGTCGCCCCCCGCAGCGGGGACCGCTCGGCCACAGGTACGGCGAGCGGCGCACGGAAGAAGTCGGCCACGACCCTGGCGGCGGCGTCACCCCGTTCCTCCTCGCACCACAGCCTGCGCGCCGCGGCGTACCTGGCGGCGAAGGAGGCGTGCACCGCGGGCAGGTGGCGCAGGCACTCGACGAGATCGGCGGTCGTGGTGACGCACGGGCCCGGCGCGATGGCGGGCAGGTCGGTGTTGACGCCGCGCTCGGTCAGCCGGTACTCGTCCCAGTCGTCGACGAAGAACAACATCGGCTTGCCCGTCACCGCGTAGTCGCACATCACGGACGAGTAGTCGGTCAGCAGCGCGTCGGAGACCAGGATCAGGTCGTTGATCTCCGGATAGGAGCCGGCCGGCGTGACGAAGTGGCGCAGGTGCGGGGGCACCTGGTAGCGCTCGACGGGGTGGGTGCGCAGGATCAGCGCCCATTCGCCCGACAGAGCCTCGGCCAGTTCCTCCAGGTCCACGCGCACCGAGGCGCCCGAGCCCTTGGCGCCGTCGCGGTACGTGGGCGCGTAGAGGAGGATCTTGCGTCCCGGCGGGATCTCCAGCCGCTCGCGCACGCCTTCGGGCGGCCGGCCGCGCACCAGCGCGTCGCAGCGCGGCGTGCCGTACCGCAGGACACGGCCCTCGTAGCCGAGAGCGGGCACGAAGTAGCGGGAGAACTCGGCGCTCGGCGAGATCAGCGCGTCCCATCGGGCGACGGCCGCGCGCCACTGCTCGCGCGGGCCGGGCAGGTCGGCGCGCAGGTCGGGGGCGTCGAAACCGATCGACTTGATGCCCTGGCCGTGCCAGGTCTGCAGGTAGCGGGTGCCGCGCGGCTTGGGATGGTCGAGGGGGAAGCCGTGGCTGTCGACCCAGACGCCCGCGCGGGCCATCGTCCAGACGTAGCGCCAGCTGCCGCGCCGGACGAGGGCGGCGTCGGAGGGGAAGTCGGCCCGGGCGCGGGCGACCGACCAGACGACGCTGACGGGCAGGCCGCGGCGCCGTACCTCCTCGTAGACGGCGCGGGGGCTGCCGGTGTAGCCCTTGCCGCAGTCGGCCTCGAACAGGGCCAGGTCAGGGCGGGGCGGGACCAGCCTGATCAGCGCCTTGTAGGCGGCCAGCTTCGTCCGGGGCATGCCCAGCCTCCTGAGCACGACCCGTTTCAGCCGGGAGAGCGCCACGCGCGGCGTGCGCCGCGGGCGCACGCACAGCTGGCCCGCGCTGCCCTCGGCGCTGACCCGCAGGTGGCGGAGGGTGAACGGCGCCATGCAGGGGTCGGCGAGCAGCACGTCCGTCGTGGTGCGGCCGTCGGGTCCGGTGAAGCCGATGCGCGGGTCACCCCGTCCCCGCAGCGTGGCCAGATCGACGGTGACCTCGCTGAGGTAGCCGCCGTCGGGGTCGGGCACGGGGGACAGCGGCGTCCTGACGGTGCCGCACCGCAGGGACGCGGTCCACCCGGGCGCCGCCGTGAGGACCCCGAAGGGGTCGTAGGTGCGCACCCGCAGCCGCATCCGCGTGCCCGCCGACGCGAGCGCGACCACCTCGTGGCGCAGCCTGGAGGCGGTGTAGGGCAGCTCGGCCAGGTGCAGCGCGGTGATGTCCATGCCGGGCGCCGGCGTGCGGCCCCAGTACGTGCGCCCGCCGCGCGTGACGACCTCGCGCGGCGGCGCCTGCGGGCCGTTCAGCGACCTGGCGGCCACGCGCAGGTCCTCGGCCCTGTCGGCGAGGATCAGGTGGCAGCACACCCGCGCCGTGGCGGGCAGCCGCTCCAGCACCTCGCCGGGGATCTGGGCGAGGTACGGCCTGACCACCCCGGCGAACTCCGCGGCCCACGCCACGTCGCGCGAGGGCAGCGGGTTGAGGTAGACGCGCAGGTCCTGGCGGACGAAGCGGTACTGCCGATCGGGCACCAGGTCGCCGAATCCGTGCGCGCGCAGCACCGCGTCGCTGCGCCTGGCCGCCTCGAGGCGGTGGCGGACGTTGTCCATCTCCTTGGTGCTCATCGAGATGGAGGTGCCGTCCTGCGGCCTGTGCCAGTGGTAGACGGTCCACGGCACGACCGCGAACCTGCGTGCCGCGCAGTACATCTCGGCGCCGAAGACGTGGTCCTCGTAGAGGATGTCCTCGGGGAAGCGCAGCGCGTGACGGCGCAGGAAGGACACGTCGAACAGCTTGTTGGTGGTGAAGCAGTCGAGGAACAGGTCAGGCTCCTCGCGGATGCCCTCGACCGTCCGCCGCCTCGCGAACAGGTGCGGGTAGTAGCGGTGGGTCCGGCCACTCGACTCGTACAGCCGCGCGATCTGTCCCGAGACGAAGTCGGCGCCGGTCCGCTCGATCTCGGTGAGCAGGCTCTTGCACGCGTGCCGTGGCAGCGTGTCGTCACTGTCGAGGAACATCACGTACGGCGAGAGCGCCGCGTCGAGCCCGTCGTTGCGCGGCGCTCCGCATCCGCCCGAGTTGACCTGCCTGCGCACGTAGCGCACCCGGGGGTCGGCGCGCGTGAGAGCCCCGGCCACGCGCGGGGTGTCGTCGGTGCTCGCGTCGTCGCAGATGATCACTTCGAGGTCGCGGAGCGTCTGGTCGAGCACGGAGCGGACCGCCCGGGGGAGGCGGGCGGCGTCGTTGTAGGTGATCACGACAACGGTGCAGTCCGGCATGCGTGTTCTCCCCCGAGTCCTGAGGCTCGAAAAAGACATTCCCCTGCGATTGCCTAAGTGTCGTGACTTGATGGCCTTTTTACCGGACAATTCGCCGGATTAGCCACACAACTAGGGCTATTCCGACAATTGCCCCGACAATGGGCGCGATTCTCTTGAGCAGCGGCGCTCCGGCGATCTCCAGCAGGTCGAGCGCCTCCTCGTCGGGTGTGCGCGAGGTGCGCAGCGTGCCGCTCGGCCGGATGTCCTGCTCTTCCTCCTCGATCTCCGGGACCGCCGCCAGATGGCGCTCCTCGGCGGCGGGCTCGCCCAGCAGCTCGGCCAGGTTCGCCGCGAACGTGTCGATGAGCTTGGCGCCCACCTCCGCCATGACGCCCCTGCCGAACTGCGCGGGACGTCCCGTGACGTTGAACGAGGTCTCGACCTTCACCGTGGTGGCGCCGTCCGACGGGGTCAGCCGGGCGGTGACCGTGGCGCTGGCGGTACCCGAACCGCGCGCCTCCTTGCCGGAGGCGCCGAGCGTGAGGGCGTAGGCGTCCTTGTCGACGTCCTCGAACCTGGCGCCGCCCCGGTAGGTGACGGTGATCGGGCCCACCTTCACCTTCATCCGGCCGATGAACTCCTCCCCCTCGACGGTGTCGAGCGTCGCCCCCGGCAGGCACGGCGCCACGCGCTCGACGTCGAGCAGCGCCGCCCAGGCCTGCTCGATCGGGACAGGAACCGTGAACTCGTGCTCGAACCGCATCGCCATCGATCCGCTCCTTCCACCTGTCTGCTCACGCTCTCTCAGCCTCGTCCCCCGCGCCCTTCGACGGCTACCCTCCGGACCCGTACGAGGGAATCGGCAGGACCGCCTGCTCCGCAGGACCGCACGCGCCGGTTCCTCGCAGGACGCATCTGCCCTCGGCGGCGGCGATCAGGCACTCCGGCGGCCCGCACACGGCTGTCTCCGAACGGCCCGCCCCGAGGACACCCCGGCGTATCGAGGTGCCCTCAGGAACCGGTGGCTCGCGGCGCCCTCGAAACCGGTGGCACGGGGTGCCCTCAGGAACCGGTGGGTCAGGGGGCGCCGGTCGCCGCCAGCACCGCCCGCCGCGTCAGCACCTGGGCCAGGTGCCGCCGGTAGTCGGGCTGGGCGTGCAGGTCGGCCGTGGGGGAGGTGCCCTCCGCCGCCGCCGCGCACGCCTGCGCGACCGCGTCGCCGAGCTCGGCCCCCCGCAGCGCCGCCTCCGTCGCGCCGGCGCGCAGCGGCGTCGGCCCCATGTTGGTGAGCCCGATCCGCGCCTCCTGGATCGAGCCGTTGGACCGGCGGACCGCCGCCGCCACGCCGACGATCGCCCAGGCCTGCGCCGTACGGTGGAACTTCTCGTAGTGGAAGCCCCACCCCGGCCCCAGCTTGGGCACCCTGACGCCCACCAGGATCTCCCCCGGCTCGAGCGCCGTCTCCAGGTAGTCGAGGAAGAAGTCCGCGGCGGGGATCTCCCTCGACGAGGTGACCAGCACGCACTCCAGCGCGAGCGCCACCGCGGGCAGGTCGCCCGCCGGGTCGGCGTGGGCCAGGGAACCGCCGAAGGTGCCGCGGTGCCGTACCGCGGGATCGGCGACGGTGGCGACGGCCATGGCCACCAGCGGGCAGCCGGAGGTGACCACGGCCGAGCGCATCACCTCGTCGTGCGTGGCCGTCGCGCCGATGAAGACGTGCTCGCCCTCGTCGCGGATGCCGGCCAGCTCCTCGATCCTGCTGACGTCCACCAGCAGCGACGGGAACGACAGCCGCAGGCGCAGCAGCGGCAGCAGCGACTGCCCCCCGGCGAGGACCTTCGCGTCCTCGTCGGCGGCCAGCGCCTCGCTCGCCTCCCGGAGGGAGGTGGGGCGCAGATAGTCGAACTGGGCCGGAATCATCGGATGGCCCTCCAGATCCGTTCGGGCGTGCATGGCATCTGGATGTCGTGGACGCCTCTCGGCCGCAGGGCGTCGACGACGGCGTTGACGACGGCCGGAGTCGAGGCGATCGTGCCCGCCTCGCCGACCCCCTTGACGCCGAGCGGGTTGGACGTCGCGGGCGTCTCGGTCCTGTCGGTGACGAAGTCGGGCAGGTCGGCGGCCGACGGCACCAGGTAGTCGGCCATGGTCGCGGTCAGCAGGTTGCCGTCGGCGTCGTGGACGGCCTCCTCGAACAGCGCCTGCGCGATGCCCTGGGCGAGGCCGCCATGGACCTGACCCTCGACGATCAGCGGGTTGACCACGTGTCCGACGTCGTCGACCGCCACGTACTTGCGGATCTTCGTCAGGCCGGTCTCGGTGTCGACCTCGACCGCGCACAGGTGCGTGCCGTGCGGGAAGGAGAAGTTCTCCGGGTCGAACGTGGCGTCGGCGTCGAGCCGGGGCTCCAGGCCGTCGGGCAGGTCGTGAGCGGCGAAGGCGGCCAGCGCCAGCTCCTGGATCGTCTTGCTCGACGTGGTGCCCTTCACCGTGAAGGCGCCGCGGGTGAACTCGAGGTCGTCGGGCGAGCACTCCAGCGCGTGCGCGGCCAGCCGGCGGGCCTTCTCCTTCACCTTCTCGCAGGCCTTCAGGACGGCCATGCCGCCCACCACGAGCGAGCGCGAGCCGTAGGTGTCCATGCCCTTGTGCGAGATCGCGGTGTCGCCGTGCATGACCGCGACGTCCTCGAACGGCACGCCCAGCGAGTCGGCCACGATCTGGCTCCACGCGGTCTCGTGGCCCTGGCCGTGCGGCGAGGTGCCGGTGACGACCTCGACCTTGCCGGTGGGCAGCATGCGCACCGAACCGTGCTCCCAGCCGCCCGCGCCGTAGCTGAGCGAGCCGAGCACCCTGCTGGGCGCCAGGCCGCACATCTCGGTGTAGGTGCTGACGCCGATGCCGAGCTGGACGGGGTCGCCCCTGTCGCGCCTGTCGGCCTGCTCGGCGCGCAGCTTGTCGTAGCCGAACAGGGCCAGCGCCTTCTCGGTGGCCGCCTCGTAGTTGCCCGAGTCGTAGGTGAGCCCCGCGATCGTGGTGTACGGGAACTCCTCGTGCCTGATCCAGTTGCGCCTGCGCACCTCGATGGGGTCGAGGCCGAGCTCGGCGGCCAGCTCGTCCATGACCCGCTCGATGGCGTAGGTGGCCTCGGGACGGCCCGCGCCGCGGTAGGCGTCGGTCGGCATCTTGGTGGTGAAGACACCCGTGCAGTCGAAGCTGTAGGCGTCCATCTTGTAGATGCCGTTGTACATGAAGGCCCCGAGCAGCGGCACGCCGGGCGTGACCAGCATGAGGTAGGCCCCCATGTCGGCGAGCAGCTCGACCTTCACCCCCCTGATCCTGCCGTCGGACTCGGCGGCCAGCGTGACGTGCTGGATCTGGTCGCGGCCGTGGTGCACGGTCAGGTTGCCCTCGGAGCGCGACTCGGTCCACTTGACCGGCTTGCCGAGCTTCCTGGTGAGCAGCAGGCAGAGCACCTCCTCCGCGGTGACCTGCAGCTTGGAGCCGAACCCGCCGCCCACGTCGGGCGCGATGACGCGCAGCTTGTGCTCGGGCACGCCCGTCGTGAGCGCCAGCATCACCCGCAGCACGTGCGGGACCTGCGTCGCGGTCCACAGCGTGAAGCCGTCGCCGTCGGTGGTCGCCACCACCGCGCGCGGCTCCATCGCCGACGGGATGAGGCGCTGCTGGACGTAGGTGCGCTCGACGAGCACGGGCGCGTCCCTGAGCGCCGCCTCCATGTCGCCCTGGGCGAACGTCCAGGTGAAGGCCTTGTTCCCGGCCTCGTGGACCTTCGGGCCCGCGTCGGTGAGCGCCTGCCTCATGTCCATGACGGCCGGCAGCGGCTCGTAGTCGACGTCGATGGCATCCAGCGCGTCGGCCGCCAGGTAGCGGTCGATGGCCACCACGCAGGCGACGGCCTCGCCCGGGTAGCGCACCGTCTCCACCGCCATCGGCGGGTGGTCGGGGATGACGACGTCCTCGCTCACCGGCCACGCGCACGGCAGGCTGCCCTGCTCGCCGGCGAAGTCCTGACCGCTGAAGACGGCCACCACGCCCGGCATGTCCTTCGCGGCCGAGACGTCCACGCCGGTGATCCTGGCGTGCGCCATGGGGCTGCGCTTGAAGACGACGTACAGCATGCCGGGCAGCTGGATGTTGTCGGTCCACTGGGTGCGTCCGGTCAGCAGGCGGGCGTCCTCCTTGCGCCTGCGCGCCCTGCCGACCTCCCGGCCGTCGGCCGGTTCGGACAGCTGGCCGCTCTCGGCCACCTGCTCGGCCACCAGGCCGGCGTCGAGTTCTTCGGTCATGGCGTCCTCACCGCCGCCCCTCGCCGTACCGCTCTGACGATGTTGCAGTAGCCGGTGCACCGGCAGAGGTTGCCCTCGAGGCCCTCCCTGATGGCCTCCTCCGACGGGTCCGGGTTGTGGTTGACCAGGTCGATCGCGGCCATGACCATGCCGGGCGTGCAGTAGCCGCACTGCAGCGCGTGCTCCTCGTGGAAGGCCTGCTGCATCGGGTGCATGGTGCCGTCGGACGCCAGGCCCTCGATGGTGACGACCTCCGCGCCGTCCGCCTGTACGGCGAGCACGGAGCAGCTCTTCGCGCTCTTGCCGTCGAGCATGACGGTGCAGGCGCCGCAGTTGCTGGTGTCGCAGCCGACGGGAGTCCCGGTCTTTCCCAGACGATCTCGGAGCAGGTGCACGAGGAGGAGCCGCGGCTCCACGTCCTCCTCGTAGCGGATCCCGTCGACGGTGACGGAGATGCGAGGCATACGTCCTCCCTCGATTCCTGAGGTCGGCGAGAAAGGCGCGTGCCGGGCCGCCGCGGTGATGCGCCCGCTCGGAGCGAGGCGGCGGTCCGGGGGGCGTTTCTCATCGATAAATGGAACGTACGCCTAACTAACGCCAGGTCAAGTGCGGCGCACCGACCGCGCGACGACGGCGACGACACCGGCCAGCCCCAGACAGCCGAACAGCAGCGCCAGCAGCAGGACGAAGTCTCTGATGACGCCCGTCACCAGCAGGATGCCGAGGACCACGAACAGGATGCCGCTGAGCAGAGCCATCCAGTCGGTGCGGTGCAGCAGCGGCTGCCGGGAGGGCTGCGGAAGGTAGGGGTCATGCCGCAACGCGCACCTCCATGTCACCCAGGCCGCCCTTGAGGTTCAGCACGATCGTGGGCGGCTCGCCCTTCGGCGGGGTCTCGGGCTCGAGCACCCTGTCGACCTCCACGTCCGTGCCGCCCTCGAACGACGGGCCGACCTTGACGTCGCCCACCCTCGAGGTGGCGTGCACCTCGACCCGCGCCGTCGGCGGGACGATCACGACGAGCTCGCCGACGGCCAGCTTGGCGTTGAACGTCACCTTCGCGCCGGGCGAGAGCTTCAGCTCCGACAGGTCCAGCGTGCCGTCGCCGATGCCCACCTCGTAGGTGCGCCGGACCTCGGCCATCGTCGTCGGCGTCCAGGTGGACGTGCCGATCTTCCCGGGCAGGTTGCCGAGCATCAGGCTCACGCTGATGATGAGCGTCAGCACGGTGCCGAGCGCGATGAGCCCGGCCCCGCGGCCGAGCCAGGTGGCCACCAGCAGGCCCGCGCCGATGGTGATGAGCATGGCGCCGCCCACGGCGGTGAGGCTGGGGGCGGTGGATCCTGAGGTGGCTTGGGCCGCCACGACGATCCCTCCAACGATCAATGCCAGCAGGACGGTGATCACGCCGGTGAACGACCTGCGTCGCCTGGGGCGCGGGGTGGCGACCTGCGGGCCGTAGCGGCTCAGGTCGTAGGGCGAGTAGCCGGCGCGCCTGCGGGGGTCCAGCGGCTGGAAGGGACCGTGCGGCGCGAACGGCTCGCCGTAGGAGTAGGCGGGCTGCCGCGGCGGGGGCGCCTGGCGGCGCGGCGGCGGCGGCCCGTACGGCTCGGCCCCGGGGATCTCGTTGACCCGGGTCGGCGCCGGCCGCTCGCCCTCGGCCTCGCGGCTCGCCTGCCACGCCGGCGGCTGGTGGATCTCGACGGTCGGCTGCGGCTCAGGGGCGGCGGGTCGACCGGCGCCGGGCCGGTGCCCCTCTTCGGGCGCCGGACCCCGCAGGTCCGCCCCCTCCCCGCTGTCCCGGTCCTCCCGGGCCTTCTGGACGTCCTGGGTCTCCCGGATCTCCTGGGCGCCCTGGATCTGCGTGTGCTGGTCCTCGTGGGCGGGCCGGACCGGTTCGGCGTGCCGGACCTCCTGAGGCCGCGGCGCGTCGGCGGCCGGCGGGGTGACCGGGGCCTGCGTGCCGGGTGCCGGGGGCGTGCGGAAGGCCGCCGTCGCGAACGACGTCGTCGGCGGGGCCTCGCGCCTGACCGGCGTCGGCTCCCCGCGCAGGCCGGTCGGCGCAGGGCCGTGGCCGATGTCCTCCGGGGCGAGCGGCTCGGTCCTGCGGTTGAGCCGCTCCGGCAGCGACCGCGCCAGAGCCGGCAGGTCCATTCCCCTGGCGTGCGCGGTCAGCAGCGTGATCGCCATCAGCGTGGCGACCACCAGCGTGCCGGTGCCCAGCCACACCGTGGCCAGGTTGACGATGAGGCCGAACCCCGCGATCCCGGTCAGCAGCGCGAACACGGTCTCGGCGTCGAAGTCGCGCCTGGTCCACTGCTCGACGTAGCCGGGACGGCCGTTGCTCTCCTTCATGAGCAGGAAGGCGGCGACGTACAGGAACAGGCCGATGCCGGAACCCAGCACCAGCATGGGGAAACCGACGCGGAAGACCACCGGGTCGATCCCCGTGTAACGGCCGAGGCCCGCGCAGACGCCGGTGAGCATCCTGCCCTCGTCGCTCCTCTTGAGCACGCGAGGCGGGGCTGCCTGGTCGATGGGCGGCGCTTCGGTCATGACACCATCGTGGCGTGCCGGGCGCCGGCCCGCATCCGGGACTCCCCTGAGGCGACCCCGAGAAGACGAACCAGGGCTCTTCCCTGATGCCCGCGAGGCCGCGACGTGTGACTATTGCGGTGTTATGGCTGACCAACAGACTCTGCGCGAGACGGACGACGCGCCCTTTCCCCGCCTGATCCGTCCGTTGGAGGGCCGGCTCGTGGGCGGCGTGGCCCAGGCGCTGGCCACCCAGCTCAAGCTGGACCCCATCGTGATCAGGCTGAGCTTCGTGCTGCTCAGCGTCGTGGACGGGGTGGGCGTCGTCGCCTACGCCGTCCTGTGGATGATCACGCCGCGCAGGCAGCACGAGGGCGCGGTGCCCCCGCGCGACTGGAGCCAGCTGGCCGCCTTCACCGCGATCGGCGTGGCGCTGTTCGCGTTCGGGTGGCTCACCGGCGCGTCCAAGGGCGGGCTCGGCATGGTGCCGTTCGCGGTGGGCGGCATCGGGGCGCTCATCCTGTGGCAGCAGGCCGATCCCGAGCGGCGCCAGAGCTGGGTCAGCGGGGCCACCAAGGGCATGCGCCAGAACCGGGTGCGCACGCTGCTCGGCGTGATCCTGGTGGTCGCCGGCGCGATCGGCTTCCTCTTCCTCGAGGGGGAGCTGGACGCCGCCAGGCCCGGACTGCTCTACACGGCCGTCGTCGTCGGCGGTCTCGCGGTCATCGCCGCGCCGTGGCTGGCCGGCCTGTGGAAGGAACTGCAGCTCGAACGGCGCGAGCGGATCAGGCAGGAGGAGCGCGCCGAGGTCGCCGCGATGGTGCACGACTCGGTGCTGCACACCCTCACCCTGATCCAGCGCGTGGCGCACGACCCGCGCGAGGTCACCAGGCTGGCGCGGGCGCAGGAGCGCGACCTGCGCAACTGGCTGTACCAGCCGGCCCAGGACGCCGACGCCACGCTCGCCGCCGCCGTACGGCGGATCGCGGCGGAGGAGGAGGACGCCCACGGCGTGCCCATCGAGGTCGTCTGCGTCGGCGACGTCGATCTCGACTCGGGAGGCAGGCTGGCCGCGATGCTCAAGGCGTCGAGGCAGGCCATGGTCAACGCGGCGAAATATTCTGAAAGCCCGGTCATCTCCGTTTATGCGGAGGTGGAGGGTGAAGAAGTCACAATTTTCGTGAAAGATCGGGGTAAGGGCTTCGACCTGGACGAGGTGCCGCTGGATCGCATGGGGATCAGGGAGTCCATCATCGGGAGAATGGAGCGCCACGGCGGCAGCGCCAGGGTGCGCACCGAGCCCGGCGAGGGCACGGAAGTGATGTTGACCATGAAGGTGGAGAAATGATTCGCGTGCTGATCGTCGACGACCATCGGCTGTTCCGCTCCGGCGTCCGGGCCGAGCTGGGCGACTCGATCCAGGTCGTGGGCGAGGCCGAGGACGTCGAGTCGGCGGTGAAGGCGGTCGCCGCGCTGGAGCCCGACGTGGTGCTGCTCGACGTGCACATGCCGGGCGGCGGCGGCCAGGAGGTGCTGCGCAGGGTGCTCGGCGCGGGCTCGCAGGTGCGCTTCCTCGCCCTGTCGGTCTCCGACGCCGCCGAGGACGTGATCGGCGTGATCAGGGGCGGGGCGCGCGGCTACGTCACCAAGAACATCAGCGGCCGCGAGCTGACCGACGCCATCCGCCGGGTCGCGGACGGCGACGCGGTGTTCTCCCCCCGGCTGGCGGGGTTCGTGCTCGACGCCTTCGCCTCGACGGAGGCGCCCTCCATCGACCCCGAGCTCGACTCGCTCACCCAGCGCGAGCGCGAGGTCCTGCGGCTGATCGCGCGCGGCTACGCCTACAAGGAGATCGCCAAAGAGTTGTTCATCTCCGTCAAGACCGTGGAGACCCACGTGTCGTCGGTGCTCCGCAAGCTCCAGCTGTCCAACCGGCACGAGCTGTCGCGCTGGGCCACCGCCAGGCGCCTCGTGTAAGGGCGGTTGACGACTTCGCCGAGGTCGCGAGGGGTCCGAGCCTTGAAGGAGCCCGGGTCTCATGCGACATTGCGGATATGGGCAGAGACGTGCCAGTCGTCGTGTTCAGTCGAGATGATCGACGGAATTACCGTGACAAAGTGCGGAGAAATCTGGACACGTTTGCCCAGATGCTGCGGGAGTCGCGCTTCGAGTTCGACCGGCCGCAGGCCGGGCTGGAGATCGAACTCAACCTGGTCGACGAGCGCGGCGAGCCCGCGATGCGCAACGCGCAGGTCCTGGCGGCCATCGCCCAGCCCAACTGGGCCACCGAGCTCGGCCAGTTCAACGTCGAGATCAACATCGCGCCGCAGAGCCTCCAGGGCGACGGCGCGCTCCGCCTCGAGGAGACGGTACGCGCCAAGCTCAACCACGCCGAGGAACACGCCCGGACCCAGGGCGGCCACCTGGTCCTGATCGGCATCCTGCCGACCCTCCACCAGGAGGACACCCACGAGGGCACCCTGTCGGCCAACCCGCGCTACAAGCTGCTCAACGAGCAGATCTTCGCCGCCAGGGGGGAGGACCTGCACCTGTTCATCGAGGGCGTCGAACGGCTCGACACCTACGCCGACAGCATCACCCCCGAGGCCGCCTGCACCAGTGTCCAACTGCACCTTCAGGTCAGCCCCGAGGCGTTCGCCGCCCACTGGAACGCCGCCCAGGCCATCGCGGGCCCGCAGGTGGCCGTCGCCGCCAACTCGCCCTACCTGTTCGGCAAGGAGCTGCACAGGGAGACCAGGATCGCGCTGTTCGAGCAGGCCACCGACACCCGTCCCACCGAGCTCAAGAGCCAGGGGGTACGGCCCCGCGTGTGGTTCGGCGAGCGATGGATCACCAGCGTCTTCGACCTGTTCGAGGAGAACGTCCGCTACTTCCCCGCGCTGCTGCCGATCTGCTCCGACGAGGACCCGCACGAGGAACTGGCGGCCGGACGCATTCCCTCCCTCGACGAGCTGACCCTGCACAACGGCACCATCTACCGGTGGAACCGGCCCGTCTACGCCGTCGTCGACGGCACCCCGCACCTGCGCGTGGAGAACCGCGTCCTGCCGGCGGGCCCCTCGGTCCTGGACATCGCGGCCAACGCGGCCTTCTACTACGGGCTCATGCGGGTGCTGCCCAACGCCGAGCGGCCCGTGTGGAGCCAGATGTCGTTCGCCACGGCGGAGGAGAACCTGGCCGGCGCGGCCAGGCACGGCATCGACGCCCGGCTGTACTGGCCGGGGCTCGGCGACGTCCCGGCGGCCGAGCTGATCCTGCGCAGGCTGCTGCCCATGGCGGCCGAAGGGCTCGCGCAGTGGGGCGTCGACACCCCGGTCGCCGAGCGGTTGCTCGGGGTGATCGAGGGACGCTGCCTGCTGGGCAGGACGGGAGCGACCTGGCAGGTGGAGGCGGTCCAGGCGTTCGGCGGGGAGCGGCGGGAGGCGCTGCGCAGGATGACGCTGGAGTACATCGACCGCATGCACGCCAACGAGCCCGCCCACGCGTGGACCCTCTGACATCGCGGAACCCTGGGGACCCCTGGGACCCCTGGAACCCCGGCCCCCTGTCCCGCCGTTGCCCGCGCCCGCCCCCAACGGCGCGTGTCCCGAGCCTGCCAGGCAGGATGGAGGTATGACCGCGCGTCTCCTGACAGCCGCCCTCCTGATGCTGCTGCTCGCCTCGTGCGGCGGCACGGCCGGCAGGAGTTCGACCGCCGGCGCGAGCTCGAGCGCCGGCGTCCAGGGCGACACCTTCGAGGAGGACGTTCAGCTCGCCCAGACCTATACCGAGCAGTTCTGGGCCGCGCAGTTTCGATCGATCGGCCGCGTCTACCGGCCGATCACCGAGTTCATCCCCTACCGGGGAGACAAGGGCCCCGCGTGCGGCGGCGAGCCGGCCGCGTCGGGCAACGCCTTCTACTGCCCCGAGGGCCACTTCATCGCCTACGACAAGGACTGGATGGAGCAGCTGTGGAAGCAACTCGGCGACGGCTCCACCTATCTGATCATCCCGCACGAGATCGGCCATGCCGTACAGGCGCAGCTGGGCACGGAGTTCGAGCTCAACGTGCAGTACGAGCTGCAGGCGGACTGCTACGCGGGCGCGGCGCTGGCCGGGCTGGTGAAGGCCGACGTGCTGAGCGCCGAGCCGGGCGACGACAAGGAGCTGATGCTCAACCTGCAGGAGGCGGGCGACCCCGACGACGACTGGTTCAGCCCCGACGCCCACGGCACCGCGCAGCAGCGGCAGCAGGCGTTCACGACGGGCTACACCAAGGGCGTGGGTTCCTGCTGACGTAGGTTCCTGCTGACGTAGGCGGAAGTACGCCTCAAGGGTGATGCGGCCGCCGGGCGGGCGGTCTAGCGTGAACGCATGCCACTGGGGAACGTCAAGGAGATCGGCTGGTTGCGGCGGGGTGCCTGCAGGACCAGCGACCCCGATCTCTTCTTCCCTCCCGCGCCGTCGCCGGCGCAGGAGGCGCAGGCCAAGGCGGTCTGCTCGGGTTGTCAGGTGCTCGCCGAGTGCAGGGCCTACGCGGTGCGCGCGGGCGAGTCCGAGGGCATCTGGGGCGGGCTCACCCCCGACGAACGCAGACGGCTGCGCTTCCCCGCCGGATGGCGGCAGCGGACCGCATAGCCTGCAGGGGTGCTGCTTCGTTCCCTCGCCGTCCTCGTCGCGGCCAACGTCATGAACAACCGCGTCGCCCCCAGGCTCGCCCCCCTCACCTCCGCGCTGGCCACCGGCGCCCTGGTGGCCATGGCCAGGAAGTCGGGCCTGTCGTGGGAGGAGATCGGCTTCACCCGCGGCATGCCCGGTGCCAGGGCGGGCGCCGCGCTGGCGGCCATCGTCGCCGCCGGCTACACCGCGGGCATCGCCGTCCCGCGGACGCGGGCGCTGTTCCACGACGAGCGGGCGCTGTCGCTGTCGACGGCCGAGGTCGTCGAGGCGGTCCTGCTCCAGGTGCCCGTCGGCACGGTCCTGCTGGAGGAGGTCGGCTTCAGGGGCGCCCTGTACGGCATGCTGCGCCGCGACCACGGCACGGTGACGGCCACGGCGGTCTCGTCCACGCTCTTCGGGCTGTGGCACATCCTGCCCTCGATGGAGATGGCCCGCGCCAACCCGGCGCTCGGCGAGCTGACCTCCGGCGACGGCGACATGGCCAGGGTCGTGGTGGGCAGCGTCGTCTCCACGGCGGCGGCGGGCGTGCTGTTCTGCGAGCTGCGCCGCCACCGGGGGCTCCTGGCGCCCGCGCTGCTGCATCTGGCCACTAACTCGCTGGGCTATCTGTTCGCCCGAATCGCCCCCGCGCCACCAGCTCGACCGTGACCAGCACGGCGACCGCCTCGGCGGCCAGCAGGGCGACCAGCACCACGAGCTGAACCACGCCCGCCTCCAGCGGCCGCGCGCCGCCGAGCAGCATCCCCACGAACGCGCCGGGCAGCGTGACCAGGCCGACCGTCCTGGTCTGGTCGAGCGCGGGGATCAGCGCCTGGGCGGCGGCCGGGCGGCAGATCTCCAGGTTGGCGTCCCGGTCGAGGAAACCGAGCGACAGCGCGGCCTCGACCTCGCCCCTGCGCTGGCGCAGCTCGTCGAGGGCGCGCCTGCCGGCCAGCGCGGTGGCGGTCAGGCAGCCGCCGAGCAGGATCCCCGCGATCGGGATGACGGTGACGCCGCGCATGGGCGCCACTCCGGTGCCGAACAGCGCGACCAGGACCGGCAGGGTGCCGGCCGCGATGGGGAGGGCGGCGGGCCACGGCCGTTCCTTGCTGATCCTGCGGCCCGCGGTGACGGCGGCCACGCCGTACATGACGAGCAGGAAGGCGGCGACGGCGGGTGGGGCGCCGATCACCCAGGCGATCACCAGGGAGACGGCGCCCAGCTGGACGGCGGCGCGCAGGCTCGCGGTGAGGACGGCGCGGGCGTGGCCGAGCCCGCCCAGCCGGGCCACGGCGGCACCGCCCCCGGCCAGCAGGACGACCGTGACGGCGAGGGCGGGCGTGAGCGTGAGTCCCATGGACAGGTTTCTACCTGGGAGCGGCGCGGGCCGCCCCTGGGCAGCGTGGGGTCACGCGGTGGGGACCACCTGGAAGGCCTCGGCGTAGCGGCCCTCACCCAGGCCGCCCTTCACCGCGATGCCCGCCCAGCGCTCGCGGACGAACTCCTCGAACCCCTCGCGGTGCCCGACCTGGCTGGCGTGCGCGGCCAGCGCGGCGAGCTTGCGGTCGATGGTCTCGGTGATGTCCACCCAGTGGTCGGGGGTCATGCTGCCGATCAGCCACACCTCGCCGACCGTCCAGGGCTCGAGGCCGGCCAGCTCCTCGTAGGCGTAGGGGTTGCGGGCGTCGGGGTAGACGGCGTCGAGCGTGGTGGCGCCGACCGCGCGGTGGTCGGGGTGGCTGGGGCCGATGAACTGGTAGTTGCGCTCGGGCGTGCTCGTGATCACCAGGTCGGGCCGCACCTGGCGGATCACCCCGGCGATGTCGCGGCGCAGCTCGATGGTGGGCTCGACCCTGCCGTCCCGGTAACCGGACAGGAAACGTACGTCGGTGACGCCGACCGCCTTGGCCGCCGCGGCCTGCTCGGCCCTGCGCAGCTCGGCCATGCCCTCGCCGTCGGTCTCGCGCTCGTGACCACCCGCGTCGCCTGCCGTGACGAGCAGGTAGGTCACTTCGACGCCCTTGTCGACGAACTGCGCGATCGTGCCCGCCGCGCCGAAGTCGACGTCGTCGGGATGCGCGGTCACCACCAGGACCCGGGCGAACTCCATATTGACTCCTTCAATGGGGGACGAATCAGGCAACCCAGCGGAACGGCGGCGCATTCCTGGGCGCGTTTGTCGGTGGGGCGCTTTACCCTAGGTCCGTGCCCACCCAAGTCTCTGTTGACCACCCCTTGCTCGACGGCCTGAACCCGCAGCAGCGCGAGGCCGTGATCCATCACGGCAGCCCCCTGCTCATCGTCGCGGGGGCGGGGTCAGGCAAGACGCGGGTGCTCACCCATCGCATCGCCTACCTCCTGGCCGAGCGCGAGGTCCACCCCGGCCAGATCCTGGCGATCACCTTCACCAACAAGGCCGCCAGGGAGATGAAGGAGCGCATCGACAAGCTGATCGGCCCGCGCTCCAAGGCCATGTGGGTGATGACCTTCCACAGCGCCTGCATGCGCATCCTGCGCAGGGAGGCCAAGCGGCTCGGCTACCCGTCCAGCTTCTCCATCTACGACCAGGCCGACTCCCAGCGGCTCATGGCCATGGTCTGCCGCGAGATGGACCTCGACCCCAAGCGCTACCCGCCGCGCTCGTTCTCCGCGCAGGTCAGCAACTTCAAGAACGAGCTGATCGACTACGAGAGCGCCATCGACCGGGCGGGCTCGCACCTGGAGAAGGTGCTGGCCGAGGCCTACAAGGCCTACCAGCTCAAGCTGACCGAGTCCGGCGCGATGGACTTCGACGACATCATCATGAACACCGTGGTGCTCTTCCAGCTCTTCCCCGAGGTGGCCGAGCACTACCGGATGCGCTTCCGGCACGTGCTCGTCGACGAGTACCAGGACACCAATCACGCCCAGTACATCCTCATCAGGGAGCTGGTCGGGCGGCCGCAGCTGACCACCGTCGACGGCGAGCTTGTGCGCTCGGGCGCCGACCAGTCCGAACTGTGCGTCGTCGGCGACGCCGACCAGTCGATCTACGCCTTCCGCGGCGCGACGATCCGCAACATCCTGGAGTTCGAGCGCGACTACCCCGACGCGCGCACGATCCTGCTGGAGCAGAACTACCGCTCCAGCCAGAACATCCTGGCCGCCGCCAACGCGGTCATCGCGCGCAACGAGTCGCGCAAGCCGAAGAACCTGTGGTCCGACCAGGGCGACGGGCCCAAGATCGTCGGATACGTGGCCGACAACGAGCACGACGAGGCCATGTTCGTGGCCCAGGAGGTCGACCGGCTCTCCGACGAGGAGGACGTGCGGCCCGGTGACGTGGCGGTCTTCTACCGCACCAACGCCGCCTCCCGCGTGTTCGAGGAGATCTTCATCCGCACCGGCCTGCCGTACAAGGTGGTCGGGGGCGTGCGCTTCTACGAGCGCAAGGAGGTCAAGGACCTGCTGGCCTACCTGCGGGTCGTCGCCAACCCCAACGACGTGGTCTCTCTGCGGCGCATTCTCAACGTGCCCAAGCGCGGCATCGGCGACCGCGCGGAGGCGATGGTCGAGGCGCTGTCCTCGCGCGAGCGCATCTCCTTCTGGGAGGCGCTGCGCAGGGCCGACGAGGCGTACGGCATGGCGACCAGGTCGCTCAACGCGATCCGCGACTTCGTCGCGCTGGTCGAGGACCTCATCGGCAAGGCCGAGGGCATGCCGCCCTCGGCGCTGGCCGAGGAGATCCTGGCGGCCACCGGCTACCGCGCCGAGCTGGAGGCCTCCGAAGACCCGCAGGACGAGTCGCGGCTGGAGAACCTCAACGAGCTGATCTCCGTCGCCACCGAGTTCGAGGAGGCCAACCCCGAGGGCACCCTGGTGGAGTTCCTCGAGCAGGTCTCGCTGGTGGCCGACGCCGACCAGATCCCGGAGAGCGACGGCGGGCAGGGCGTGGTGACGCTCATGACCCTCCACACCGCCAAGGGCCTGGAGTTCCCCGTCGTCTTCCTCACCGCGATGGAGGACGGCGTCTTCCCGCACATCCGCTCACTCGGCGAGCCGAAGGAGCTGGAGGAGGAACGCCGCCTGGCCTACGTCGGCATCACCCGTGCCGAGCAGCGCCTCTACATCACCCGGGCGGCGGTGCGCAGCTCGTGGGGCTCGCCGTCGTTCAACCCGGCCTCGCGCTTCGTCAACGAGGTGCCCGCCAAGCTCATCGAGTGGCGTACCGACCCGGAGAAGTCGGCGTGGAGCGCGGCGACGGCACGCAAGGCGGCTCCGGCCCTGGCTCCGGCGAAGAAGGCGGGGGGCAAGCAGCTGCCGTCGCTGGCGCCGGGCGACCGCGTCACGCACGACGCCTTCGGCCTGGGCACCGTGGTGTCCGTCGACGGGGTGGCCGAGAAGACCAAGGTGAAGATCGACTTCGGCGGTGGCGGCGAGAAGACGCTCCTGCTCGCCTACGCGCCGCTGGAGAAGCTCTAGGGGTACGGCCCCCGCACCGCGGGCGAGGGGATCCCTCCGCTCGCGAGGGCGTCCGGTTCCGGCTACCACCGGCGGGAGGGCTCACCGTGGCCAGGCTGATCTACTCGGCGATCGCCTCGCTCGACGGCTACGTGGCAGACGAACGCGGCCGCTTCGACTGGGCGGTGCCCGACGACGAGGTTCACGCCTTCGTCAACGATCTCGTCCGGCCGAGCCGCCTTCACCTGTACGGGCGCCGGATGTACGAGGTGATGGCCGGCTGGGAGACCGCGCACACCCGACCCGATCAGCCCGCCGTCATGCTCGACTTCGCGAGGATCTGGCGGGCGGCGGACAAGATCGTGTACTCCAGGACGCTGGAGACGGCGTCACGGCGAGGACGCGGATCGAAAGGGACTTCTCGCCCGAGGCGGTCAGGAAGGTGAAGGAGTCGGCGCAGACCGACGTCACCGTGGGCGGCGCCGACCTCGCCGGGCAGGCGCTGGCGTGGGGCGTGGTGGACGAATGCCACCTGCTCGTCGCGCCGATCGTGGTGGGAGGCGGCACGAGAGTCTTCCCCGACGGCGTCCGCGTGCCGCTGGACCTGGTGGACGAACGCCGTTTCGGCAACGGCACGGTCTACCTGCGCTACCGCACCGGATCGTGACCGTGCCGGCCCGTTCCGGCGGACGGCGTCACGGTGCTGTGGATCGTGTCCGTGCGAGCCCGTTCCGGCGGAGGGCGTCATGGTGCCGCGGATCGTGTCCGTGCCGGCCCGTTCCGCGGAGGGCGTCATGGTGCTGTGGTGAGCAGGTCGGGGCCGCGCCAGACGCCTGCCGCCGCCGCCGCGAGCAGTGGCGGCCCGAGCAGGATCACGCTGGTCCAGAAGGACGGCTCGCCGTTGGAGGTGAAGGCCACGTAGACCGCCTCCCACCCGGCCAGGCTCAGCACGCAGGCGCACGCGACCAGCAGCCGGGCCCGCCACGCGGTGTGCCGCGCCCATCCGGCCAGCGGGATGAGCGCCACCAGCGCGGTGCCCGCCACCAGGAGCCCGAGTACCGCCCCCAGCAGCAGCGACACCAGTACCAACGTGAACAGTCCTGGGACGACCGCGAGCGTGATCTCCCCTTCCTGATACTCCACCATCAGGGCGGAGAGGATCACCACCATGGTCAGGAGACCGGCCGCCGCGCCTGCCACCGCCCCGGTGACCGTCGTTCTGGCCGCGATACCGCCCGCCTTGCGGGCCTGCCGTGTTCCCACCCAGCACCCCGTCCCCGTTGACGGCCCTAAGGACTCCGCGGTTCCTTCCGCAACCTGCTCCGCAGAACTTCCTCCGGCTTCGATCGAATGCCTTTCTTCTGATCGAAGCGGCCCTCAGGGTAACCCGTTCTCCGGCTCGGCGACTGTGGAAAGGGGCCTTGATCCGCCGCCGGAAACTCTGGTGAACGGTGAAGCCGATCAGGCGTTGAGACCCCGGTACGGAGGTGACGCGTGCCCGAGGGTGTCTCATCCACCGCTCGGGCACGCGTCCAACGCCTCACACGCCCGCTTCAGGCGAGGTCAGTGAGGGGTCGCCTTACTTGGGCGCCTCGGTCAGCGACTCGGGCATGCCGGGCACGTTCGGGAGCTCCTTGTCGAGGTCCTTCGCGTCGACCCACGACTCGGCGGCCGGCTCGGTCACCTTGACCGTGGAACCCCACCCGGTGTACCTGCTGTCGGCGGTGAAGTCGATCGTCTCGCCACGGCCCATCGGCAACGAGATCTTGGTGGTGAACCGGCTCACGAGGCCCTTGCTGTCGAACCAGAGCGCCCACGTGACCTTCTGACTGGCCTTGAAGCCCAGCGGCCTGCTGGGCAGCTTGCCCGCCTTGATGGTGCCCTTGGCCAGGCCGTTCTTGACGGAGGAGGCGCTGGACAGCAGCGTCTTGAGCGTGCCGGGGGAGAAGAGGTCGACGCTGGGGCCGCCGAGGCTGGCCGCGTCCGTCCGCGGGCCGCGCACCCACGTCTTGCCCTCGGGCAGGGAGCCGGCCACGAGGCCGCCCGACAGGTAGCTCCAGTTCTTGATGGTGATCTGGCGGGTCGGGGTGCGCACCAGGTCCTTCAGCGCCGCGCCGTCCTCGTCGCCTTCCTCCAGCGCCGAGACGACGACCGGGTCGAGGCTGAACTTCACGGTCTTGTCGGAGGCGGCGACGCCCGACCTGCTCCATGCCAGGGCGCCGGTCTCGCGGGCGGTGATGACGGGGTCACCGGAGATCGACATCCTGAGGGTGGCGGTGGTCTTGACGCCCTTGCCCGGGACGAACTGGGCCTTGAGCGCCTTGACCGGGTCGGCCTTGGGCGCTGCCGCCTGAGCGGGAACGGCGGTGATCAGCGCGACGCCCGTGGCCAGGGCGAGGCCGACGATGGTTCGCTTCATGTGTTTCTTCCTTCTGGAGGGGGAGGAAAGATCTTTTCACTTGAAGATCACGACCGCGTCTCATCATTCGGGACACCGTGCGCATGGCGTGTGAAGGTTCGGTGCGGGAGGCGCTGCTCGGAATCCCGGGCAGCGGAAAGCCCGGCGCCCCCGTCGAGGGGCGGCCGGGCTCTCGACGGCGTCGGCTCCTAGCCGGCGGCCTCGGTGAGGACGCTGGGCAGGTCGGGAACCTCGGTCCCGAGGTCGGCCGCGTCGACCACCTCCTCCTCGGGGGGAGCGGTGATGACGACCTTGGTGCCCCAGTCGCTGTAGCGGGTGTCGGCGGTCATGCTGATGACCCCCAGCAGCCCGAAGTCCAGCTTCGCCACGGTGGTCACCCTGGTCACGAGCAGCTTGGAGTTCACGGTGACCGCGTAGGCGACCTTCACCTTGCCCATCTTGCCGGGCAGCGGGCTGCCGCCCGACGCCTTGCTGAGGTCGTTGAGGCTGATGGCGCCCTTGTAGACGCCGCCGCGGACGCTCGACGCGCCCTTGAGGACCGTCTTGAGGATGGAGGCGTCGAAGATGTTGATCAGCTGGCTGCTGGACATGGTGGCGTCGGGCGCGCCGTCGACGCGCACCCACTTCTTGCCCTCGGGCAGGTCGCGGGAGTAGATGCCGCCCTTGGCGTACGTCTGGTCCTTGACGCTGATGTACCTGGTGGGGCTGAACAGGGCGGCGAACTCGTCGTCGTCCGCGACCTTCGGGCCCTTGGTGCGGCGGGTCAGGTCGGAGGCGACGACGCCCTTCTTGCCGAACGCGAGGACGCCGGTCATGCGGCCGACGCCGCCGGACGGCTTGCCGTCCGTGGTCATGGTGGTGGTCTCGGAGACCTTGACGCCCTTGCCGGCGACGAACTGCTTCTTCAGCGCCTCCACCGGGTTCTTCGGCGCGGCGGAGTACGCGAAAGCGGGGGTGGCGACCGCGACCGCGGCTGCGGTGAGCGCGGTGGCGGCGATCAAACGCCTCATGTTGGTTTGTGCCCCTTCGGTCAGATGTGCGGGACATCCTAGATCGCTAAAGAGGACAATCAGGCGATTTGCCGCACATTGGTATGGCGCGCGAGCGATATCTATGACCCGATGACCTGGGCAGGTCGAGCTTGGGACTAGGCTTCCTTGGCGGAAACGCCCGGCACACGGGGGTGGGCCCGGGCCGTCGAACATCAGTCGAATAGCAGGGAGCGAGCCCGACCGAGCGAGCGGAGTGGAAGGCCGAGGAGCGAGGCGTTCCGCGAAGCGAGTGAGGAGGGGGAGCGACCAAGGAGAAGGACGGACCCTCGTGGACCTGTTCGAACATCAGGCGAAGGAGCTCTTCGCGGACTACGGCATCCCGGTGCCGCGCGGCATCGTCGCGCACACCGTGGAGGAGGTGCGTGCGGCTGCCGAGCAGCTGACCGGCCGCGTTGTCGTCAAGGCCCAGGTCAAGACCGGGGGCCGCGGCAAGGCGGGCGGCGTCAAGGTCGCCGACGACGCGGCGGACGCCGTCGCGAAGGCCACCGACATCCTCGGGATGGACATCAAGGGCCACACGGTCCACAAGGTGCTGGTGGAAGAGGCCAGCGCGATCGCGGAGGAGTACTACTTCTCCTTCCTGCTCGACCGTGCGAACCGTACCTTCCTCGCGATCTGCTCCGCCGCCGGCGGCATGGACATCGAAGAGGTCGCGCACAGCGCCCCGGAGAAGGTCGCCAAGGTGCCGGTCTCCGCGCTGACCGGCGTCGACCGCGCCAAGGCGCGCGAGATCGCCGTCGCCGGCGGGCTGCCCGAGAAGTCCCTGGACGGCGCGGCCGAGCTCATCGAGAAGCTCTGGTGCTGCTTCGTCGACGAGGACGCCTCGCTCGTCGAGGTCAACCCCATGATCCTGTCGGCCGACGGCCAGGTGAAGGCCCTCGACGGCAAGGTCACGCTCGACGACAACGCGACCTTCCGCCAGGCCGACCACGAGAAGTTCGCCGACAAGGCCGCCGAGGACCCGCTGGAGGCCGCGGCCAAGGAGAAGGACCTCAACTACGTCAAGCTCGACGGCAACGTCGGCATCATCGGCAACGGCGCGGGCCTGGTCATGTCCACCCTCGACGTCGTCGCCTACGCGGGCGAGGCCTTCCCCGGTCAGCCCAAGCCCGCCAACTTCCTCGACATCGGCGGCGGCGCCAGCGCCGAGGTCATGGCCGCGGGCCTGGAGATCATCCTGTCCGACGTCGCGGTGAAGTCGATCTTCGTGAACGTCTTCGGCGGCATCACCGCCTGCGACGCGGTCGCCAACGGCATCGTCGCGGCCTTCAAGCTGCTCGAGGAGCGCGGCGAGGCGGTGACCCGCCCGCTGGTCGTCCGGCTGGACGGCAACAACGCCCTGCTGGGGCGGCAGATCCTGCGCGACGCCGGGCTCAAGGGCGTCGAGCTTGTTGACACGATGGACGACGCGGCCAAGCGCGCCGCCGAGCTCGCTGCGGTAGGTGCGTAATGGCAATCTGGCTGACCGAGAACAGCAAGATCATTGTTCAGGGCATGACCGGCGGTGAGGGCACCAAGCACGCCAAGCGCATGCTCGCCTCCGGCGCCAGGGTCGTCGGCGGCGTGAACGCCCGCAAGGCCGGCACCACCCACCTCGACCTGCCCGTCTTCGGCACGGTCAAGGAGGCCATGGAGCAGACCGGGGCCGACGTCTCCGTCGTCTTCGTGCCGCCGGCCTTCACCAAGGACGCGGTCATCGAGGCCATCGACGCGGGCATCCCGCTCTGCGTGGTCATCACCGAGGGCGTCCCGGTCCACGACACGACGGCCTTCTGGGCCTACGCGGTCGCCAAGGGCAACAAGACCCGCATCATCGGGCCGAACTGCCCCGGCATCGCCTCGCCCGGCGCGTCCAACGCGGGCATCATCCCCGCCGACATCACCACCGCGGGCCGCATCGGCCTGGTGTCGAAGTCCGGCACGCTGACCTACCAGCTCATGTACGAGCTGCGTGACTTCGGCTTCTCCACCGCCGTCGGCATCGGCGGCGACCCCGTTATCGGCACCACGCACATCGACGCCCTGCAGGCCTTCCAGGAGGACCCGGGCACCGACGCGATCGTGATGATCGGCGAGATCGGCGGCGACGCCGAGGAGCGGGCCGCCGCCTACATCGAGCAGCACGTGACCAAGCCGGTCGTGGCCTACGTGGCGGGCTTCACCGCCCCCGAGGGCAAGACGATGGGCCACGCGGGCGCGATCGTGTCCGGCTCGGCCGGCACCGCCCAGGCGAAGAAGGAGGCGCTGGAGAAGGTCGGCGTCCGCGTCGGCAAGACGCCCTCCGAGACCGCCCGCCTCATGCGCGAGATCATGCAGTCGCGCTAGTTCCCGCCCATCGCGGGGGCTCTCCTCCGTACGGCGGAGCGTGATGACGGCCACCGGGGTCACCCGGTGGCCGTCCGCATGTCCACGCCACTCCAGCGGGACTCCGGTGCCCGCCGTGACGTGGCAGGCGCCGCTCGATCGCGGCCTGCCGTCCAGGATGAATGGCGACTCACGGCGCGGCTGAGAGGTTCTTGACTGAAAACTTGAGAACATCGAGCACTGTGACGGCCCTTCTCGATCACCTGCGGACAGCTCCCCGGACGGTACTCAGCAAGATCTCCGGAGATGACGACGAGACGCGGCGGCCGCTGCCCGTCTCAGGGATGCTCGCGGCTGCGGCCACGCTCGGGGTGGGCCTGGCCGTGCTCGTCACCCTCACCCTGGTCGGCTGGATCGCCGCGCCCAGGGGCGCGCTCGGGGCGGGGCTGCCGGGGGTGTTCCGCACCGCGGCGCAGATCTGGCTGGCCGCGCACCACACCGGGTTCTCCTGGTCGGGCGGGCAGCTCGGCCTGCTGCCGCTGGGGCTCATGGTGCTGCCCGCGGTGCTGCTCTACAAGGCGGCCATGTGGATGGCGCGCGACGCCGACCTGCGGCTGCGGCTGCCCGCGCGGCTGCCGAAGAACAGCCCGAAGGAGCAGGCGAGCGCCCGGCGCAAGGCCCAGCTGGTGCTGGTGGCGCAGGCGGGGGTGTCGCTGGCCGCGCCGTACGCGCTGCTGGCCGGGCTGATGGCGCTGGTGGCCAGGAACGACGTCACCCAGCCGTTCATCGGCGAGGCGCTGCTCAGTCACTTCCTGCTGGCGTTCGTGGCGGGCGTGCTGGCCACCGCGCGCACCATCGGCCCGTGGCGGTCGATGCTGCGGCTGCTGCCCGAGCGGGTGCGGGCCGTCACGGTCGGCACGGCCGTCGCCGTCGCCGTCATGCTGGTCGCCGGCCTGGTGCTGGTGCTGGTGGCGATCGCGGTCAACTTCCAGCAGGTACGCGAGCTGACCGACGGCCTGGCGCCGGGGTTCGTCGGCGGGCTGCTGCTCCTGCTGGTCCAGGTCCTGTACCTGCTGAACGCCGTCATCTGGGGGCTGGCCTACATCGCCGGTCCCGGGTTCGCCGTCGGCACCGGCACGCTGGTCGCGCCGACGGGCGTGCAGCTCGGCTACGTGCCGACGCTGCCGCTGCTCGGCGCGCTCCCCGAGAACGGGCCGGTGCCGGCCGTCATGATGGGGCTGATCGCGCTGCCGTTCGCCGCCGGCGCCGTGGCGGGCGTGGTGGTCGCCAGGATCGCGCCGTCGCCGTCGTACGAGGCGGCACCGCTGTGGGGGTTCGTCACCGGCGTCACCACGGGACTGGCCGCGGGGCTGCTGGCCGAACTGTCGGGCGGCTCGATCGGCGGGGCCAGGTTGGCCGTGGTCGGCCCCTCGGCCTGGGAGGTGGCGCTGTCGGTCAGCCTGGAGGTCGGCGTCGCCGCCGGCATCTCGGCGGGGCTGGCCAACTGGTGGCTGCTCTACCAGGGGGCGCGCGGCAAGGGCCCGATCGCCCGCAAGCTCGACACGGCGCGCAAGGCCGGCGCGGCCATCGCGAAGGCGGCGAGCAAGGTCGGCTTCGCCGAGCCGGAGGGGCGCGCCCTGCCCGGCCACTGGATGGACGCCACGGAGGCCGACACCCAGCCCATCCCGGTCATCCGCGACGACTGGCAGGACGAGCACGCCTCAGCGGCGGCCGAGACGCTGGCGCAGGCCAAGCCGCGCGGCCCCGAACGGTCAGGGCCGCCCCGCCGCGACATCGTGGACGAGTCCGACGACCGCGGCGGCCACGTCATCTACCTCGACCCCTACGCCTGGGACCGCGACTAGGCGGCTACTCCACCGCGCCCAGGAACTCGATCACACCGGGCGGAAGCTTGGCCGCCGCCGCGTTCCTGAACTCCGCGAAGCACGCGTTCTGCGCGGCCACCGTGCCCGCCCCCTTCCTGCACTCCTGGTAGGCGGCGTACTCGTCCATCAGGTACAGCTGCATCGCCGTCGCCGACGCCGACAGCAGCAGCGCGATCGCGGAGATCACGATGCCGCCCACCGCGACGCCCGTGGACCTGCCGGCGGCGCGCAGCGCCGGCCGCGCCCTGAATCCCGCCAGCAGGGCGAAGACCGCCATGACCAGGCCGGCGAGCGGAAGCATGAACGTCATGGCCAGCGCCGCGATGGCCAGCCATATCGCCCTGCGGCCCGCGGACTCCGCGAGCTGCTGGTCGCCCGGTGCCTGCACCGGTGTCGTCACCTGACCTCCTCAACGTTGCCGGACGAGGAACAGATACCCTGGCAACCCCACCCCGAGCATGTGAATGGAGTGCGCCTGTGTCGCAGGCAGGTCGGCTTGTGGTTCTCGTCTCCGGCTCTGGAACCAACCTACAGGCCCTTCTGGATGCCTCAGCAGATCCGTCGTACGGCGCGACGATCGTGGCGGTGGGTGCGGATCGCGACGGCATCGAGGGGCTGGCCAGGGCCGAGCGCGCGGGCGTGCCGACCTTCGTCGAGAAGCTGTCCGGGTACGGCTCCCGCGCCGAGTGGGACGCCGCCGTCGCCGCGCGCATCGCCGCCTACCGGCCCGACCTGGTCGTCTCGGCCGGCTTCATGAAGATCCTCGGCGACCCGACGCTGAGCGCCTTCCCCGTGGTCAACACCCATCCCGCGCTGCTGCCGTCCTTCCCCGGGGCCCACGGCGTGCGCGACGCGCTGGCCCACGGCGTCAAGGTCACCGGCTGCACGGTGATGCTGGCCGACGCGGGCGTCGACACCGGGCCCATCATCGCGCAGGAGGCGGTGCGCGTCTTCGACGGGGACGACGAGCACCAGCTGCACGAGCGCATCAAGACCGTCGAACGAGAGCTGCTCGTCGACACCGTCGGCCGGATGGTCCGCGAGGGCTGGACCGTCGCCGGCCGTACCGTCCGCATCGGACCAGGAGGAGAGAAGAAGTGACCGAGCGCAGCGAGGGCGCTGCCCAGCCCGACAGCCGCATCGCCATCAGGCGCGCGTTGATCGCGGTGTACGACAAGTCCGGGCTCGAGGAGCTGGCCCGAGCGCTCGACGCCGCGGGGGTGGAGATCGTCTCCACGGGGGGCACGGCGGCCGCGATCGCCTCATCCGGCATCGCCGTCACCAAGGTCGAGCAGCTGACGGGTTTCCCCGAATGCCTGGACGGCAGGGTCAAGACCCTGCACCCGCGCGTCCACGCGGGCCTGCTGGCCGACCTGACCAAGGAACACCACGTCGCCCAGCTGAACGAGCTGGAGATCGACCCGTTCCAGCTGGTCGTGGTCAACCTCTACCCGTTCGAGCAGACCGTGGCCTCGGGCGCCTCCGACGCCGAGTGCGTCGAGCAGATCGACATCGGCGGCCCCGCCATGATCCGCGGTGCCGCCAAGAACCACGCCACCTGCGCCGTCGTGGTCGACACCGGCTCCTACGGCGAGATCTACCGCGCCCTCGACGGGGGCGGCTTCACCCTCGACGAGCGCAGGAGCCTGGCGGGCCGCGCCTACGCGCACACGGCCGCCTACGACGTCGCCGTGGCGACCTGGTTCGCCGAGACCTACACCGGCGACCGGCGGTTCAGCGGCACGGCCGGCCGGCTCAAGAACGTCCTGCGCTACGGCGAGAACCCGCACCAGCAGGCCTGGCTGTACGTCTCCGAGGACGGCGGGCTCGCCAACGCCGAGCAGCTGCACGGCAAGGAGATGTCATACAACAACTACCTCGACGCCGACGCCGCCTGGCGGGCCGCGTGGGACTTCGACGCGCCGTGCGTCGCGATCATCAAGCACCAGAACCCGTGCGGCATCGCCGTCGGCGCCGACGTGGCCGACGCCCACCGCAAGGCCCACGCCTGCGACCCGGTGTCGGCCTACGGCGGGGTCATCGCGGTCAACGGGGAGGTGAGCGTCGAGCTGGCCAGGCAGATCGCGGAGGTGTTCACCGAGGTGGTGGTCGCGCCCTCGTTCGCCGACGAGGCGCTGGCCGTGCTCACCGGGAAGAAGAACCTGCGCCTGCTGCGGTGCGGGCAGCGTCCGGCCAACGCCACCGAGTTCCGCAGGGTCGACGGCGGGCTGCTGGTGCAGACCGCCGACCGGATCGACGCCCCCGGCGACGCGCCGGAGAACTGGGAGCTGAAGGCGGGGCCCGCGGCCACGCCCGAGCTGCTGCGGGAGCTCGACTTCGCCTGGCGGGCGTCCAGGTCGGTGAAGTCCAACGCGATCGTGCTGGCGGCCGCGGGCGCGACGGTCGGCGTCGGCATGGGCCAGGTCAACCGGGTCGACTCCTGCCGTCTCGCGGTCACCCGCGCGGGCGACAGGGCGGCCGGGTCGGTGGCGGCCTCCGACGCGTTCTTCCCGTTCGCCGACGGCCCCGAGGTGCTCATCGCGGCCGGGGTGAAGGCCATCGTGGAGCCCGGCGGGTCGATCAGGGACGACGAGGTCATCGCGGCCTGCGAGAAGGCCGGCGTCACCCTGTACTTCACCGGGACGCGGCACTTCTTCCACTGACCGGCGCGCTACGGCCATCGCCCCCCGGCGGGGGCGATGGCCAGGCCGTCGATGGCGATCCCGGAGACAAAGGGACCGGGCCGCAGCGCCGGCACGGCCACGACGAACACCCAGGCCAGGCCGTAGACGGTCCACGCGCCGACGCCGAACAGGCGCCGGGCCGGCACCTGGCTGACGCCCTCGATCCAGCGGATCCGGCGCCTGCTCCGCGCGCCCGGCACAGCCGCACCTTCGCCCGCGCCTCCGGCCGCACCTGCGCGCGCGCCCGGCACCGGGGAGGTGCGGCGGCTCCAGGAGCCCCGCCGCGGCCAGCCCGTCCAGGAAGCATGGACAACCGTAGAAACGCCGGCTATCGGATCGACATCCGAATCCTCTTCGCCTCCTCGCTGCGGAAAGGCGAAGGCGAATGGGAGAAGACAGTGGCGGCCGGGACAGGTTTGAACGGCGTCGACCATGCGTGGCCGCCGGTTATGGTGAGTCCTCTGTCTGGTTCTTTCCCCGGAGTCCGCATATGCCGATGCTCGACGTGATCCTGCAGGTGTTCGTGACGGTGAACGGGTTCGCCACGAGTCCGATCGTCCTGCTGGTGCTGGCCTTCATCGGCGCCTACCTCGGGGCGAAGGTCGTGGAGGTCATCCCCTACACGCGAAGGATCATCGAGCGTCGCGAGGCTCAGGCGGAACGGCGGTAGCCGGCGTCGCCGTCCAGGCCAGCTTGGCGGCCCCGGCCAGCGCGGCCCGCACACCCAGCCTGGACCGGCGGATCTCGACCCGCCGGACGAAGTCGAGTCCTGCCAGCTCGTCCATCGCGCGGCGGAGCGGGTCGAACAGGATCGGGCCCGCGTTGGCCACGCCGCCGCCGATGACCACATCCGTTACCTCGACCGCGGCGGCCGTGGAGACGATCATCGCGGCCAGCGCGCGGGCGCCCCGCTCGAACGCCGCCAGCGCCACGGGGTGACCCGCCGCGGCGTCCCCGGCCAGCAGCGCCCCGTCGGGAGCGGCCCCCTCCGGCGAGGGGGTCCAGCCGTTCTCGACGGCCCAGCGGACCAGGTTGGGCCCGCTGGCGTACCTCTCGACGCAGCCCCGGCTCCCGCACGCGCACGGCTCGCCGGCGGGGTCGACCGTCATGTGCCCGACGTGCCCGGCGTTCCCTGTGGGGCCGAGCAGCGGCGCGCCGTCGATGACCAGCCCTCCGCCGATGCCCGTCGAGACCACGATGCCGAGCATCGACGGGCTCCGCGCGCCGGTGCCGAGCCAGTGCTCGCCCAGCGCGAAGCACTGGGCGTCGCCCGCCAGCACGGTGGGCAGCCCGGTGAGCTCCCGCACCCGCTCGCGCAGCGGGAAGCCGCGCCAGGTGCCGATGTTGACGGGGCTGACCGTGCCGGTGGCCAGGTTCAGCGGGCCCGCGCAGCCGATCCCGACCGCGACGGGCGCCGGGCCCTCGGCCACGACCTCGCCGACGAGCAGGGCGAGCGCGCCGAAGACGTCCTCGCGCGGAGTGGGGCGGGTGGCCGAGCGCAGGACGGTTCCCGCGCGGTCGACGAGGGCCGCCGCGAGCTTGGTGCCGCCGATGTCGACGGCCAGTACGTGGGTCATCAGTGTTTGTGGTGGTTGTCGGGCTGGCGAGGGTCGCCAGGATGTTCGAGACCGGGGACGAGTTCCACCCGGGTGGCCCGCTGCTCGTCCAGCCACCGGGCGAACGCGCGCCGCCCGGCGGCCTCCGCGAGCGGCGCGTCCCCGGTGCCGCTGCCGCTGCGGGCGCCCGGGTCGGTGACGGGCGCGGGCTCGGCGACGGCCACGTGCCAGCCCAGCGGGTCGCGGACCGGCCCGGCCTGCGTCCCGTACGGCAGGCGCCGCAACGCCTCGGCGATCGCGGAAGGCAGCGAGTCGAGACTGATCGCGCCGAGCCGTTCCAGGTCGCCGGGCGTGGCGGCGCGGGCGGCCGGCTCGTCGCCGAACAGGGCGTGCCGTACCAGGTGGAGGGGGGTGGGGGCGGCCGGAGGGGGAGCGGACCAGGCCGGCGGGACCTGCGCCGCGGCGGCCACGGCACGGTGGACGGCGCGCACCCACGGGCTGCCGTTGTAGGCGGCGGCGTTGATGGAGCCCAGCTCGACCGCGGCGAGGCGGTCGAGCGGCGGCCCTTCGAGCGGCGCCAGGCCCCTGGCCAGCGCCTCGCGCTCGCACAGGACCTCGGTCAGGACGACCTGCGTCACCCAGCGGGCCATCTGCCTGTCCTCGGAGCTGCCGGGCGTGGGCAGCGCGGCGCTGAGCGGCCCCTCGCGCAGGTCGCGCAGGCGGACGTCGAGCAGCTCACGGGGGACGGGCTGCCCGTCGACCGTGCCGATCACCTGCGGGCGCGTCATCGTGCCACCTCCAGGCGTACGGCAGGCGCGTACTGGCACCTGCCGAACCACATGACCTTGGCCAGCGCCCACGAGCGCAGCTCCTGAGCGTCGGGCGGGACCGTGACGGGGAAGGCGACGTCCACCGTCTCGCCGGGAGCCACCTCGAAGCCCTGGACGACCTCGGGCAGCAGCTCCCACGTGCCCCACGGGGAGGCGAGCTGGGCCTCGCCGCGGATGGTCCCCGCGGTCGTGTTGGCCAGCCGCACGGTCAGGGCCGCCCGGTCGCCGGGACGCAGCGACAGCGAGCCGGTGACGGCGCGGACCGTCAGCCCGGTCGGCCTGCCCTCGGCGGCCGTGGTGCCCCGCGCCGCGACCCCGTCCTCGGGCACCGACTCGACCGGCGCGGGCAGCTCGGGGACCGGGCCGAGGGCGACGGTGACGGCGTCCTCGATCACCTGCTCGCCCACCCGGGTGCGGGCGGTCACGAAGTGGAGGCCGGAGCCCTGCGCCGGCGTGACGGTGAAGGGGAAGCGGGCATGACCGCCGGGCTCCAGGCGGAAGACCCGCCGGGACGGCTCGGCCGTCCAGCCGCCGGGCAGGTCCAGGGTCACGACGCCCTCGTGGGCCGCGTCCACCAGGTGGGAGGAGACGACGACGTCCACCTCGAACGGGCCCTCGGGGGTGACCAGGCCGGGGGAGACGGCCAGGCTCACGGGCAGGTAGCCGAGCGGCGCCGGGCCCTTGTTGTGCAGCCAGTACCGGCTGTAGACCGGCTGCACCGGCTCAGCCGTCACACCGAGCTCCGCGCCCGCCTGGTCGAGCACCGCAGGGACGACGAACGTGGCCGCCTCGGCGCCGGACAGCTCGAGCGGCGCGACGGGACCCTGCCCGGAGCCGGCCGACCGGTCGGAAGCGGCGTGGCCTGCCCCAGACGGGGTCGGCCGGTCGGGCGTGGCGTGGCTCTCTCCGGACGGGGTCGGCCGGTCGGAGGTTTCGAGCAGGTCGGAGGGGACCAGCGCGTCGAGCGGGAGCACCGGCGAGTGCAGGGCGGCGGTCGTGCCCAGGCCGGTCGACTCGGCCAGCCTGATCGTCACCCCGCCCCCGGCCCCGGCCCCGTTCCCGCCCCCGGCCCCGTTCCCGCCCCCGGACAGGCCGTGCGCGTGCGGGTTGCCGGTGGCCTTGACCGTGCTGAACAGCACCTCGCGCGGCGGGTCCACACGCAGCAGCGAGTGCGGCGACGGCAGGTCGCCGCCCTGCGCGTCCAGGACGCGCGGCAGCAGCGGCGTGATGAACTCCTGTCCCGCCGCGGGCAGGCCGAGCGCGCGCCAGTCGCCGTCACCGGCCGCCAGCGCGTAGGAGAACTCGTGCGTCCAGTGCTGCAGCTGGAACCCCGACCCGTCAGGCGTCGTACGGCGCGGCGGATCCAGCCACACGCCGGACGGCCAGCCCGTGCACGACCGCATCAACGACAGGTGCAGCGCGCCCGAGGGGTCGACGGCGAAGCCCGGCAGGCCGTAGGAGAGCAGCGCGACCGTCCTGTCCTCCAGCTCCTCGCTCCCCAGCGGGCACGACGCGTGGACGACCGCGCCGTCCAGCAGCGTGTCGGCGGGGTCGGCCACGATCAGCGCGGGCAGGGCCCGCACGTCGCGCAGGTCGGCGCTCGGCTGCCACACCTCGGCCAGCGGCTTCTCGGCCGGCACCCACACGCGCCGCTCGCCCGACCTGAGCGCGTCGAGGAAGGCCGGGTCGCTGCGCGACAGCAGCTCGGCGGCCAGCGGGTTGGTGTCGGGGCCGCCCAGGACGATACGCACGTCGGGCAGGTTGGAGTCGACGTCCAACCAGCCGTACCTGGAGCCCGAGGCCGACGAGACGGTCGCCGTCACGCCCACCCTGGCCAGCGCCACCACCAGGTCACGGGCGGTGGCCGCCGCCTCCTGGGAGGACACGACGATCTCCGCCACGCCGATCGCGCGGGCACCGGCGGCGCCGAGGTCGACGCGGGCGGTCGACGACAGGCCGAACCAGGTGTTGGCCGGGTTGTCCAGCGTCCACGGGTGCTCGGCGCTGTCCACGTCGGGCAGGGCGAAACCGCGCCCGACGACCGCGCCCGCCACGTCCGAGACCGGCAGCGCGCCCCGCACCTGAGCCGGGAAGCGGACCCTGAGCAGCCGGTCGGCGCCCGTGTGGTCGAGGACGCGGGTGGTGAACTCGACCCGCTCGTCCCTCAGCGTGACGACCTGCTCGTAGGTCAGGTCGCCGACCTCTCCTGAGACGACCAGGCGGGAGCCGAGCGGGCTGGTCTCCGCCCGCACGGTCGCGGTGGTCGCGCCCGAGGCGGTGGTCGCGCCCGTCGGCATGAGGTGCCACGGGCCCTCGCCCATGTCCGGGTGCTGCGGGTACTCCTCGTAGAGCCGCAGCTCGTTGGCCAGGCCGGTGAGCAGTTCGCGGCCGTCACGGGTGACGGAGGTCAGGCCGCCGCCCTGGGCCGGGTCGGCGGTGACACGCCAGCGGTCGCTCTCGACGGTGTGGCCCTCGACGGGTTGCCAGCCGTCCGCCTCGCCCTCGACCACCGGGTAGGACCGCCAGCCGAGCGCGGGCACGTCCTCGGCGAGGAAGACGTGCGTGCCGTCCTCGACGACGGAGGGGGCGTCCACCCGCAGCCTGGGCTCCAGCCGTACCCTGACCAGGCCGTCGCGGGCGAAGGAGAGCGTGTTGGTGACGACGACCGAGCGGCCGTCCACGGCGACCCGGCCCAGCAGCGCGTCGAGCGCGCGGTCGCGGGCGTCGGCCGCCAGGTCGTAGGCCTCCCGCCAGCCGGTGAGCAGGTCGATGTAGACCTGGTCGGACTCGGAGCCGGTGATCGCGTCGTGGTGGGCGCCATAGGCCAGCTGCCGCCACACCTTGTCCAGCGCCGCGTGCGGGTAGCGGCCCAGACCCAGCAGCGACGCGAAGGCGGCCAGCCGCTCGGCGTCGAGCGCGGCCACCTCGGCGGCGCGCTGGGCCTGCTTGGTGTCGATGTAGGAGACGTCCTTGCCGGTGTAGACGGGGTTCATGTCGCGCGTCTGCGGGCTGAACGTGCTGGTCTCCGCCCTGACCGCGGCGAAGAAGTCGCGCGGCACCGCGCAGACGAACCTCGGCCACACGTACCGCGCCGCCCACTCCCGGTGGATCTCCGTCACCCACTTGTTCGGCGGGGTGTAGTCGGTGCCGACGGGCAGCAGCACGTTCCTGGTGGCGGCCACCGGCTTCAGGCTCGCGAACAGCTCGTGAACCGCCGTCATCGCCTCCTCCAGCGTCGCCGAGGAGTCCATCCACCAGCCCGCCGAGTAGTGCGCGGGCATGTAGTGCGTCACGACACCGAGCCCCGAGGGCGAGATCCACTCGAACTCGCTCGGGAACTGCATCAGCGTGGCGTCGTTCTTGGCCTGCTTGAAGTTCTTGCTGATCGGGCCCCACTGGTGGAAGGGGCCGCGCGCCCACGCGCTGCCGGTCAGCCCGGCGGCGGCGAGGTAGCCGGGGAACTGCGGGTCGTGGCCGAAGGCGTCGAGCTGCCATGCCGTACGGGGCTCGCCGCCGAGGATGTCGCGCTGGTAGCCGATGCCGTACACGATGTTGCGGATCGTGGTCTCGGCGCCGGTCAGGTTGGTGTTGGGCTCGTTGTAGGTGCCGCCCATCAGCTCCACCCTGCCCTCGGCCATCAGGCGGCGCAGGTCGGCCCTGCGCTCGGGGTGGGTGTCGAAGAACGGCTTCAGGTAGTCGATCTCGGCGAGCACGAACTTGTAGTCCGGGTCGCGTGCCGCGAGCGCCAGATGCGCCTCCACCAGGGCGAACGCGTTGCGCTCCCACAGCGGCCTGGTGGTCGCGTCACCCGACAGCAGCTCCCACGGGCTGGTGTAGGCGGCCTGCGTGTTCCACCAGACGGGGTCGTAGTGGAAGTGCGACACCATGTGCATCGTCCAGCCCGGCTCCTCCACGGTCACCTGGGCGGCGAGCTCGTCGCCGGCCGCGGTGACCACGCACGGCAGGACGGTCCCCGGCTCGGCGTTCACCTCCAGCGGGACCTCCACCACGACGGTCCCCTCGCCGGCGGGCACGACCGCGCGTCCCGCCACGCCGTCGCCGCGCACCTCCAGGCCGGCGTCGTGCTCACCCTGCTCGGCGGTGACCCGGAGGACCTGGTACGGCTGCGCCTCCGTCCCGACGAAGAGGTCGGTCGACTCGGCGGTCAACAGGCGAACGGGCACGGGGTCTCCCTCGGCGTTCTAGGGGGCGGTCGCCGTCACACTAGGACCTATCAAGATCAATGGCAACGTTGTCATAACCCGCGCCCGCTCTCCCCGGGAACGCTGATCCCGGCGTTTCCGGGAAGCGGACAGTCCGTGCCCCGCCTGCGCCGGGACAGTCCTTCGTGGCGCGCCGGAAACCCCGGACGTGGGCATCTACATCTCAGAAAGGGCCCGAACAGGATCGGGTGATGTTGACGAGACCCGGAGAAAGGGATACGTTCCGGTAGATTTCGCGGCGAATCAGGGGAAATCCGGTGAGATGCCGGTGCGGACGCGCCACTGTATCCGGGGCCCACAGCCCCGGGAGCCAGGTCACCTGACCGTCGCGACCTCAACCAGCGGGACGCGTCATCCCTGAGGAGGCTTCACATGAGTGGTCTGTCCACGTCCGTAACCGCAATTCCGCTTCACCGTCTCACACGCTGGCTGCTGGCCGTGCCCGTTCTGATGCTGCTCGCGTACCTCGTCCTCATGGACAACGGCGCGATCTCGCAGACCGGCACGCTCCTGCACGAGCTCATGCACGACGGGCGTCACCTGCTCGGCGTGCCCTGCCACTGAGGCAGCGTCATGGTCAAGTCCCTGGTGGTCAGGGGCCTGCTCGTCGGGCTCCTGGCCGGACTCGTCGCGGGCGTGTTCGCCTTCTTCGTGGGGGAGCCGCGCGTCGACGCCGCGATCGCCCTGGAGGAGGCGGCCGCCGCCGTATCGGTTGACGGCGGCGACACCCCGTCCTCCCACCATTCCGACGGCGCCGGTCAGCCGTCCGCCCCGGCGGACGACGCGGCTCAGCCGTCCGCTCCGGGGAATGCGGCTCAGCCGTCGGCCCCAGCGGATGCGGCTCAGCCGTCCGCTCCAGGCAACGCGGCTCGGCCGTCGGCCCCGGCAGGCGGCGGCGAGGAGGCGCACAGTCACGACGACGGCGCTTCGGCCGGCCACAGCCACGGCGAGGAGGCCGTGGTCAGCAGGCCGGTACAGAAGGTCGGCCTCTTCCTGGCCACCGGCCTGTACGGCCTGGCCGTCGGCGGCATCTTCGCCCTCGTCTTCGCCGCACTGCGCGGCAGGGTCGGCCCCAGGTCGGAGCCTGGCCTGGCGATCGTGACGGCCGCGTGCGCGTTCGGTGCCATCACCCTGGTCCCCTTCCTGAAATATCCCGCCAACCCACCCGCTGTCGGCGACCCCGAAACCATCAACGCCAGAACGCTGCTCTACGTCGTGATGGTCCTCGTCGGCCTCGCCTCCATCGCGATCGCCGTCGCCGCCACCCGTAGGGTCACCGTGCCCGGCGTCTGGGCGAAGGGCCTGGTGGGCGGGGTGACCTTCCTGATTCCGGTGATCGCCGCGTGGGTGCTCCTGCCGCGCGTCGACGAGGTGCCGCCCGGCTTCCCCGCCTCGCTGCTGTGGGACTTCCGGCTGGCCTCCCTCGGCACCCAGGTGGTGTTCTGGGTGGCCTTCGGGGTCTTGTTCGCGGTGGCGGGCGAACGGGCGAAGGCGCGGGTCAGCTGACCGGGGTGCTGTTCGTCCGGCATGCCTCGACACCGGGCATGCGTGGCGCGCGCTTCCCTACGGGGGAGGAACGCGCCGACGCGGCGAGCCTCGAAACGGCCCAGCGCCTGAGCCGAACCCTGGCGTCCGTCCTGCACCCCGGAACACCGTCATCTCCTGGAACACCGTCATCTCCGGGAACACCGTCATCTCCTGGAACACCGGGTTCCGGGGTGTTCGGGGAGGGCGGAACGGCGTTCGTCGCTCCAGGGCGGGCGGCTCGGGAGACGGCCGTGGCGCTCGGGTTGGCGCGCGTGGTCGTGCCCGAGCTGGCCGAACCGGATTACGGGAGCTGGCGCGGCCTGCCGTACGAGGAGGTCGTGAAGGCCGACCCGGAGTCCTTCGCCCGGTGGCTCGCCGACCCCTGCGCCGCGCCCCACGGTGGGGAGTCGCATGCCGAGGCGGCGGACAGGGTGGTCCGCTGGGTGGAGTCCCTTCGCGAGACCCCACCAGGCGAGCTCGCCCGCCCCGACGCTCCCTCACCGGAACCCGGCACCTCGGGGCGGTCGGGCCCGGGTTCGGGCGGGCGGGGGTGGGTGGTCGTGTGCGACGTGACGGTGGTGCGGGCGGTGCTGGGACATGCGCTCGGCGTCGGCCCTCTCGTCGCCGCGCGACTCGACATCGCCCCTCTTTCTCTCACGCAGGTGTCCGCCTCCCGCGAGGGCTGGCGGATCGGGTACGTCAACCGGAAGGCCACACCGTGACCGCCACCTATCCCTTCAGCGCCGTCGTCGGTCTGGACGATCTCAAGCTGGCGCTGGTGCTCAACGCCGTCTCCCCCCGCGTCGGCGGCGTGCTCGTCAGGGGGGAGAAGGGCACCGCGAAGTCCACGATCGTCAGGGCGCTGGCCGCGCAGTTGCCGCCGGTGGACGTGCTGGCCGCCTGCAGGTTCGCGTGCGACCCCGTCGCGCCCGACCCCACGTGTCCCGACGGGCCGCACGAGCCGGGCGAGCAGGTGGTCACCAGGGCGGCCGCGCTGGTGGAGCTGCCGGTGGGCGCCTCGGAGGACCGTCTGGTGGGGTCGCTCGACCTGGAGCGGGCGCTGACGGAGGGCGTGAAGGCGTTCGAGCCCGGGCTGCTGGCCGCCGCGCACAGGGGCGTGCTGTACGTGGACGAGGTCAACCTGCTCCACGACCACCTCGTGGACCTGCTGCTGGACGCGGCCGCGCTCGGCACCTGCTACGTCGAGCGCGAGGCCGTCTCGGTACGGCACGCGGCCAGGTTCCTGCTGGTTGGCACCATGAACCCGGAGGAGGGCGAGCTGCGGCCCCAGCTGCTGGACCGGTTCGGGCTGACGGTGGAGGTGCGGGCGTCGCGGGACCCGTCGGAACGGGCCGAGGTCGTACGGCGGCGCATGGCGCACGACGCGGATCCGCAGGGCTTCGCAGCACGCTGGACGGCCCAGGAGGCGGAGCTGGCGGCCGGCATCGCGGCGGCCAGGGAACGTCTGGCGGCGGTGGAGCTGCCGGACGCGCGGTTGCGGCAGATCGCGGAGGTGTGCGCGGCCTTCGAGGTGGACGGCCTGCGCGCCGACCTCGTCACGGCGAACGCCGCCGTCGCGCATGCCGCCTGGCGGGGCTCGCGGGTGGTGACGACCGAGGACGTGCGGGTGGCGGCCCGGCTGTCGCTGCCGCACCGGCGGCGCCGCGACCCGTTCGACGCGCCGGGGCTGGACGAGCGGCTCCTGGAGGAACTGCTGGCCAGGACCTCGCAGGACGAGCGCCCCGACGACGACCCCGACCCCGACCCTGACACCGGCTCAGACCCCGACACCGCTCCCGAAGGCCCCGACGGCGCCGACTGGCCCGACGGGCCCAGGGGTGGGGGCGGCACGGAAGACGGCGGTCGACCGCCGTCCGACGCCCCGGCCGCCCGCGCCGAGAACCGGCAGGGCCAGGACGGACACGACCAGGACGGGCGAGAGGCCGGCGAGGCGGCGAGCGGAAACGGCGCCGCCAGGACCCCGCGGCACGACCGCGACAGCGCCCCCACCGGCCAGGACGCGGCCGTGGACGGGGAGGGCCTGGTTCAGGTGGCCGGGGTGGCGGCGCCGTACCGGGTGCCGTGGCTGACGGTGGAGGGCCTCGGCGACGGCGCGTCCGGCAGGCGGTCGCGGGCCCGCACCCCGCACGGCCGTACCACCGGCTCCCGGGTTCCCGAGGGGCACCTGCGCTCGGTGCACCTCACCGCGACGCTCGTCGCCGCCGCGCCGTACCAGAAGGAGCGCGGGCGCACCGCGCCCGGCCTGCTCATCCGTGCAGGGGACCTGCGCGAGGCGGTGAAGGAGGGCAGGGAGGGCAACCTGGTGCTGTTCGTCGTCGACGCCAGCGGTTCGATGGCCGCGCGCAAGCGGATGACCGCCGTGAAGACGGCCGTGCTCAGTCTCCTGCTCGACGCCTACCAGCGGCGCGACAAGGTCGGCATGGTGACGTTCAGGGGGAACGCCGCCGAGGTGGCGCTGCCGCCGACCTCGTCGGTGGAGGCGGGCGCGGCACGGCTGCGCGCGCTGCCGACCGGCGGGCGCACCCCGCTGGCGGCGGGCCTGGCCCGCGCCGCCGACGTGCTGCGCGTGGAGCGCATGCGCGACCCGGACCGCAGGCCGCTGCTGGTGGTGGTGACCGACGGCCGCGCCACCGCCGGCGGCGACGTGGACCGCGCGGCCGCCCTGCTCAACGGTACGGCGAGCGTGGTCGTCGACTGCGAGTCCGGCCCCGTACGGCTCGGCCTGGCCGGACGCCTGGCGACCAGGCTGCGCGCCCGCCTCATCCCGCTCGACGGGATGGACGACCTCATCCGCGACTACAGAAAGGCGGGCTGAGATGCCGCAGGGCAAGCCCGAGGTCGTCCCCGACGACGGCCTCACCACCAGGCAGCGCAGGAACCGGCCGCTGCTGATCGTGCACACCGGCCCCGGCAAGGGCAAGTCGACGGCCGCGTTCGGGATGGCGTTGCGGGCGTGGAACCAGGGCTGGCCGATCGGCGTGTTCCAGTTCGTGAAGTCGGCCAAGTGGCGTATCGGCGAGGAGCGGGCGCTGCGCGTCCTGGGCGACTCGGCCGAGGGCGGGCCGGTGAGCTGGCACAAGATGGGTGAGGGCTGGTCGTGGATCCAGCGCCCCGGCACGGAGGAGGACCACGCCGCCGACGCCCGCGAGGGCTGGGAGCAGATCAAGCGCGACCTGGCGGCGGAGACCTACCGGTTCTACGTGCTCGACGAGTTCACCTACCCGCTCAAGTGGGGCTGGCTCGACCTGGACGACGTGGTGGAGACGCTCGCCGGCCGTACGGGGAGCCAGCATGTCGTGATCACCGGCAGGGACGCGCCGGAGAAGCTGCTGGCCGCCGCCGATCTGGTGACGGAGATGGGCAAGGTCAAGCACCCCATGGACGCCGGGCAGAAGGGCCAGAAGGGCATCGAGTGGTAGTCCCGCGCCTGGTGATCGCCGCGCCCGCCTCGGGGAGCGGCAAGACGACCGTGGCGACGGGGCTCATGGCGGCGCTGCGGGCGCGCGGGCTGCGCGTCTCGCCGCACAAGGTCGGCCCCGACTACATCGACCCCGGCTACCACGCGCTGGCGACGGGACGGCCCGGACGCAACCTGGACCCGTGGCTGACCAGCGAGGACCTGGTGGCGCCGCTGTTCCTGCACGGCGCGTCCGGCGCGGACGTCGCCGTGGTCGAGGGCGTCATGGGCCTGTTCGACGGCAGGGCGGACACCGACGTCGCCTCGACCGCGCACGTCGCCAGGCTGCTGGAGGCCCCCGTCGTGCTCGTCGTGGACGCGGCGCGGCAGAGCAGGTCGGTCGCCGCGGTGGTGCACGGGTTCGCCACGTTCGACCCGCGGGTGCGGGTGGGCGGGGTGGTCCTCAACCGGGTGGGCTCCGACCGCCACGAGGAGCTGTGCAGGTCGGCGCTGGCGGCGGCGGGGGTGCCGGTGCTCGGCGCGATCAGGCGGGACGACGCGGTCTCGACGCCCTCGCGCCACCTGGGCCTGATCCCGGCCGCCGAGCGGGAGAGCGAGGCGGTGGCCGCCGTGGAGCGGCTGGGCGCGCTGGTGGCCCGGTCGTGCGACCTGGAGGCGCTGGTACGGCTGGCGCGCACGGCTCCCGCGCTGCGCGCGCGGCCGTGGAGCCCGGCCGCGGCCCTTCGGGAGGCGGCCACCGAGGAGACCCGGCGCGAGGGGCCGGCGGTGAGCTCAGGGGGTGGGCGGCGGCCGGTGGTGGCGACGGCCGGGGGAGCGGCGTTCACCTTCGGGTACGCCGAGCACGCCGAACTGCTGCGGGCGGCCGGAGCCGACGTGGTCACCTTCGACCCGCTGCGCGACCGGGCGCTCCCCGAAGGCGCCGCGGCCGTCGTGATCGGCGGCGGCTTCCCCGAGATGTACGCGGCCGACCTGGCCGCCAACGAGCCGCTGAAGCGGGAGATCGCCGCGTTCCGGGGCCCGATCGCGGCCGAGTGCGCGGGCCTGCTGTACCTGTGCGAGAGCCTCGACAACCACCCGATGTGCGGAAAAATCGCGGCGAAGGCGGAAATGACGCCTCGGCTGACGCTCGGCTACCGCGACGCCACCGCCACCCGCGACTCCCTGCTCACCCGCGCGGGCGAGCGCTACCGGGGCCACGAGTTCCACCGGACGGCCGTGACCGCCGCCGGAGAGCCCCTGTTCCGGTGGGAAGGCGGCGGAGACGGTCACGGGGATGCCCTGGTGACCGCCTCCTACCTGCACCTGCACTGGGCGGGCCGGCCGCTGTCGGCTCAGCGCCTGGTGTCGTCCTCCAGATCGCCCTCCGCCTTGAGATAGGCCTCCTGCAGCTCTCGCAGCACGTCGGGATCCGGGTGCTCCCACATCCCCCGCTCGGCCGCCTCCAGCAGCCGCTCGGCGATGCCGTGCAGCGCCCACGGGTTCGACTTCTCCATGAACTCCCTGTTCACGGGATCGAGCACGTAGGTCTGCGTGAGCTTGTCGTACATCCAGTCGGCCATCACGCCGGTCGTGGCGTCGTAGCCGAACAGGTAGTCCACGGTCGCGGCCAGCTCGAAGGCGCCCTTGTAGCCGTGCCGCCGCATCGCGGCCAGCCAGTTGGGGTTCACCACGCGCGCCCGGAAGATCCGCGAGGTCTCCTCCGACAGCGTGCGCGTGCGCACGGCGTCCGGGCGTGTGCTGTCGCCCACGTACGCGGCGGGCGCGCGGCCCGTGAGCGCCCGTACGGTGGCGACCATGCCGCCGTGGTACTGGAAGTAGTCGTCGGAGTCGGCGATGTCGTGCTCGCGGGTGTCGATGTTCTTCGCCGCGACCGCGATCCGCCGGTAGGCGCTCTCCATGTCCTGGCGGGCCGGCACGCCGTCCAGGTCGCGGCCGTAGGCGAAACCGCCCCACACCGCGTAGACCTCGGCCAGGTCGGCGTCGTCCCGCCAGTTGCGGCTGTCGATCAGCGGCAGCAGGCCCGCGCCGTACGCGCCCGGACGGGAGCCGAAGACCCGCATCGTGGCCCTGCGCTCGTCGCCGTGCGTCTCGAGGTCGGCGGCGACGTGGGCGCGGACGTAGTTGTCGTCGGCGGGCTCGTCCAGGGCGGCGATCATGCGCACGGCGTCGTCCAGCATGGCCACGACATGCGGGAAGGCGTCGCGGAAGAAGCCGCTGATGCGAACCGTGACGTCGATGCGCGGCCTGCCGAGCTCGTCGAGCGGGACCGGCTCCAGGCGGGTGACCCGCCGGGAGGCGTCGTCCCACACCGGGCGGGCGCCCAGCAGCGCGAGAACCTCGGCGACGTCGTCGCCCGCCGTCCGCATGGCGCTGGTCCCCCACACCGACAGGCCCACCGAGCGCGGCCACTCGCCGGTGTCGGCGCGGTAGCGGGCCAGGAGCGAGTCGGCCATCGCCTGGCCGGTCTCCCACGCCAGCTTGCTGGGGACGGCGCGCGGGTCGACCGAGTAAAAGTTCCTGCCGGTGGGCAGCACGTTGATCAGGCCGCGCAGCGGGGAGCCGCTGGGGCCTGCGGGGACGTAGCCGCCGTCGAGCGCGTGCAGGAGGTGGTCGAGCTCGTCACCGGTCCTGGCCAGCCTGGGCACGACCTCGGTGGCGGCGAACTCCAGGATCCGGACGACCAGGTCCCGCCGCGCGCCGGAGGGGGCGAGGACCGCGTCGGTCACCTCGCGGGCCGCCGCCACCTCCCAGCCGCGCGCCTCCATGCCCTCCACCAGCGCCCTGGCCGTCGACTCGGCCGCGTCCACGCTCGCCAGGCCCGCCGTACCGTCCTCGGCCAGCCCCAGCGCCTCCCGCAGGCCGGGCAGCGTCTCGGCGCCCGCCCACATCTGCCGGGCCCGCAGCATCGCCAGCACCAGGTCGACCCGCACCGACCCCTCGGGCGCCGCCCCCAGCACGTGCAGCCCGTCGCGGATCTGCACGTCCTTGACCTCGCACAGCCAGCCGTCCACGTGCAGCAGGAAGTCGTCGAACTCCGTGTCGTGCGGCCGGTCGGCCAGACCGAGGTCGTGGTCGAGCCGTGCCGCCTGGATGAGCGTCCAGATCTGCGCTCTGATCGCGGGCAGCTTGGCCGGGTCCATCGCGGCGATCGAGGCGTGCTCGTCCAGCAACTGCTCCAGGCGGGCGATGTCGCCGTAGGTGTCGGCGCGGGCCATCGGCGGCACCATGTGGTCCACCAGGACGGCGTGCGCCCGCCGCTTGGCCTGCGTCCCCTCGCCCGGGTCGTTGACCAGGAACGGGTAGACCAGCGGCAGGTCGCCCAGCGCCGCGTCGGGCCCGCACGCGGCCGACATGCCCGCCGACTTGCCGGGCAGCCACTCCAGGTTGCCGTGCTTGCCGACGTGCACGATCGCGTGCGCGCCGAACTCCGCCGACAGCCACCGGTAGGCCGCCAGGTAGTGGTGGCTGGGCGGCAGGTCCGGATCGTGGTAGATCGCGATCGGGTTCTCGCCGAAGCCGCGCGGCGGCTGCACCATCACCACGACGTTGCCCGCCCGCAGCGCGGCGAACACGATGTCGCCCTCGTGCACGAACAGCTCGCCGGGCGGCGGCCCCCAGTGCCGCTCCATCGCCTCGCGCAGCTCGGCGGGGAGCGTGCCGTACCAGGAGGTGTAGGTGGCGGCGGGGACGCGCACCGGGTTGGCCGCGAGCTGCTCCTCCGTCAGCCACTCCTGGTCCTGGCCGCCGGCCGCGATGAGCGCGTGGATCAGCGCGTCGCCGTCGCCCTCGGCGACGCCGGGCAGGCCCTCGCCCAGGTCGTAGCCCTCGCCGGCCAGCCTGGCCAGCAGTTTCACGGTGCTCGCGGGGGTGTCGAGGCCGACCGCGTTGCCGACGCGCGCGTGCTTGGTCGGGTAGGCCGACAGCATCACCACGAGCTTCTTCTCGGCGTTCGGGACGTGCCTGAGCCGGGCGTGCCGTACGGCGATGCCGGCGACGCGGGCCGCGCGCTCGGGATCGGCCGCGTAGACGGTCAGCCCGTCCGCGTCCACCTCCTTGAACGAGAACGGCACCGTGATGATCCGGCCGTCGAACTCGGGGATCGCCACCTGCGACGCAGCGTCCAGCGGTGACAGGCCGTCGTCGTTCTCCTCCCACGCCTGCCTGCTCGTGGTCAGGCACAGCCCTTGCAGGATCGGCACGTCCAGCTCGGCCAGCGCGCCCACGTCCCACGCCGCGTCGTCGCCGCCGGCTCCGGCCGTCGCGGGCCGCGTGCCTCCGGCGGCCAGGACGGTCACCACGAGCGCGTCGGCGGTCCGCAGATTGTCGAGCAGGCCGGGCTCCGCCGTACGGAGCGAGGAGCAGAAGACCGGCAGCGCGCGGCCGCCCGCGGCCTCGATCGCGTCGCAGAGCGTCCGCACGAAGGCCGTGTTGCCCGCCATGTGGTGCGCGCGGTAGTAGAGCACGCCCACGACGGGCCCCTCGGCGGGCCCCTCGGCGGCGGACCGCTCCCTCTCGAGCAGCCCCCACGCCGGGGCCGGCTCGGGCGCCGCGAACCCGTTGCCGGTCAGCAGCACCGTGTCGGACAGGAAGGCGTGCAGCTCGGCGAGGTTGGCCGGGCCGCCGTGGGCGAGGTAGGCGTGCGCCTCGGCGCAGACGCCGCCGCTGACCGTCGACAGCTCCATGAGCTCGGCGTCGGGCGCCTGCTCGCCGCCCAGCACCACCACGGGCCGCGGTCCCGCGAGCAGCCGGTCGAGCCCCTCCTCCCAGGCCCTGCGCCCGCCGAGGAGCCGCACCACGACCAGGTCCGTGCCCTCGACCAGCGCGGGCAGGTCGTCGACCGTCAGCCGGGCGGGGTTTCCGAGGCGGTACGGCGCGCCGCTCGCCCTCGCGCTCAGCAGGTCGGTGTCGGAGGTGGACAGCAGCAGGACGGCCGTGCTCTCGGGCACAGGAACTCCTCCCTCGGGGTCCTCGCCCCGGTCGCGGGTGTCACGAGAGCGGGAGTCTCCTGGCTCCCGGATCGACGCTCACCCCGGCCTTCCCGTCCGTCGCCGGACAGTGGCCTGCGGTGGGGTTCGCTCCCCGGTCACAGTGGCGGGACCGCGCCGGCTTCGCACCGGCTTCCTCCGTCGCCCTCGTCTGTGATCAGACTAGAGGGTTTTGAACGGGTTACCATCCTCCCCGTGGACATAACCGACGTTTCAGGACACCTGCGCCCTGATGCGTGTCCCGGGGCCCTTCAGGTCCACACCGCCGCGGACGGCGCCCTCGCCCGGGTCCGCATCCCCGGTGGCTTCCTCACGGCGGCCCAGCTGGGCGAGGTGGCGGCGTGCGCGGCCGAGCTGGGATCGGGCGTGATCGAGCTGACCTCCCGGGCGAACCTCCAGGTCCGCGGCCTGCGCGTCACCCCCGCCCCGCCGGACGGGCTTCGGGCGGGTCCCGGATCGGGCGCGGCCGCGGCGAGCGTGCCGGTCTTCGCGGCGCGGATGGCGGCGGCGGGGCTGCTGCCGTCGGCCACCCACGAGCGGGTCCGCAACATCCTCGCCTCACCGCTGGCGGGACGCGCCCCCTCGTCCCTGGTGGACGTCCGGCCGCTGGTCGCCGACCTGGACCGCCGGCTGTGCGCCGCCCCCGAACTGGCCGCGCTCTCCGGCCGCTTCCTGTTCGCCCTGGACGACGGCACCGGTGACGTGCTGTCCTGCGGCGCCGACGTGACCTTCCTGGCCACCTCGCCCACCGGCGGGGTGCTGTTGCTCGGTGGGGCACGGCATGCCGTACCCGTGACCGTGTCCGGCGCGGTTCCGCTGATGCTCGCGGCGGCCTCGGCCTTCATGGAGCTGAGCGACGGCACCGCCTGGCGCGTCACCGACCTCCCGGACGGCCCTGCCCGGCTCGCCGCCCGCCTGAACCCGCCGACCACCCAGGACCCCGGCCCGGCGACTCCGCGGCAGGACGCCCGGTTCCCCGGCCCTGCCCCACAGGGCGACCAGGCTCCCGCCCAGGCCCGGCGGGGGGACGACCAGGCTCATGCCCAGGCCCGGCAGGGGGACGACCAGACCCCCGCGCAGGCCCGGCGGGGGGACGACCAGGCTCATGCCCAGGCCCGGCGGGGGGACGACCGGGGGACGATGACCCCGGATGTCGAGACGGCCGCGCGCGGCGCCGGGGTGCGCGACGCGGGGACCCGCCCGCAGCGTGACGGCAGGGTCGCGCTCGAGGTCGTGGTCCCGCTCGGCCGCCTGTCCGCCGGTCAGGCCACGGCGCTCGCCGCCTGCGCCGCCGAGATCCGCGTCACGCCGTGGCGCACCGTCGTCCTGCCCGACCTGCCCGCCGACGCCGTCCAGCCGATCGCGGACCGCCTCACCGCCGCCGGGCTGGTCGCCGTCGCAGGGACGCCGTGGGCGGGCCTGTCGGCCTGCACGGGCCGCCCGGGGTGCGCGAAATCCCTGGCCGACGTCCAGCTCGACGCCAGACGCTGGGCGGAACGGCCCAGCCACGAACCACCGGCCCACCCGGTCCACTGGGCCGGGTGCGAACGGCGGTGCGGCCGTCCGGCGGGGGAGGTGGTCGACGTCGTCGCCACCCCGACCGGCTACCGTGTCGCGGGCCGTACCGAAGAAGAGGGGATATGACCGACTACATCCGCGACGGCGCGGAGATCTACCGGCGCTCGTTCGCCACCATCCGCGCGGAGAGCGACCTGGCCGGGATGCCGCAGGACGTGGCCCAGGTGGCCGTCCGCATGATCCACGCCTGCGGCATGACCGACCTGGTCGCCGACCTCGCCTACTCGCCGGGCGTGGTCGCCGCGGCGCGGGCGGCCCTGCGCGGGGGCGCGCCGATCCTGTGCGACGCCATGATGGTCGCCTCCGGGGTGACCAGGGCGCGCCTGCCCAGGGACAACGAGGTGATCTGCACCCTCGGCGACCCGGGCGTGCCGGGGCTGGCCGAGCGGATGGGCACGACCCGCAGCGCCGCCGCCCTGGAGCTGTGGCGCGACCGGCTGGACGGCGCGGTCGTCGCCGTGGGCAACGCGCCCACCGCCCTGTTCAGGCTCCTGGAGCTGGTCGAGGAGGGCGCGGGACGCCCCGCGGCGGTGCTCGGCATCCCCGTGGGCTTCATCGGGGCGGCCGAGTCGAAGCAGGCGCTGGCGAGCGGCGACCTGGAGTACCTGGTGGTGCACGGCCGCAGAGGCGGCAGTGCGATGGCGGCAGCGGCGGTCAACGCGATCGCCTCCGAGCGAGAGTGAGCGACGTGGCGGGACGGCTGTTCGGGGTGGGGCTGGGGCCCGGGGATCCCGAGCTGGTGACGGTCAAGGCGGCCAGGCTGATCGGCGAGGCGGACGTGATCGCCTACCACAGCGCCAGGCACGGCAGGAGCATCGCGCGGTCGATCGCGCTGCCGTACATGCGGGAGGGGCAGGTCGAGGAGCTGCTGAAGTACCCGCTGACCACGGAGACCACCGACCACCCCGGCGGCTACCAGGGTGCGCTGGAGGACTTCTACGCCGAGTGCGCGCAGCGGCTGGCCGCCCATCTGGACGCGGGCAGGGCCGTCGTGGTGCTGTGCGAGGGCGACCCGCTCTTCTACGGCTCCTACATGCACATGCACAAGCGGCTCGCCCACCGCTACGAGACCGAGGTCGTGCCGGGCGTCACCTCGGTGGCGGGGGCGGCGGCGGTGCTGGGACGCCCGCTGGTGGAGCACGAGGAGACGCTGACCGTGCTGCCTGGCACGCTCCCGGCCGACGTCATCACCGAGAAGCTGAAGAGCGCCGACTCGGTGGCCGTGCTCAAGCTCGGCAGGACCTTCGAGAAGGTCCGTGACGCGCTGGCGGAGGCGGGCCGGCTGGACGAGGCGTGGTACGTCGAGCGGGCGACGACGGCGAGCCAGCGGATCGAGCCGCTCAAGGACGTGGACCCGGCGAGCGTGCCGTACTTCTCGCTGGCGATGCTGCCCAGCGGCGGTGGGCGGGCCGACGAGGAGCTGAGGCCGGGCGTCGCGGTGGTGGGGCTCGGGCCCGCGGGAGCGCAGTGGCTCACGCCGGAGGCGCGGCAGGTGCTGGCGGAGGCGACCGACCTGGTGGGGTACGGCCCGTACGTGGACCGGGTGCCGCAGCGGGCGGGCCAGGTCAGGCACCGCACCGACAACAGGGTGGAGGCCGAGCGGGCCGCGCACGCGCTGGAGCTGGCCCGCCAGGGTCGCAGGGTGGCGGTCGTCTCGTCCGGCGATCCCGGCGTGTTCGCGATGGCCAGCGCGGTGCTGGAGGCGGCCGAGGGCTTCCCCGACGTGCCGGTGCGGATCGTGCCGGGCCTGACGGCCGCGCACGCCGTGGCCGCCAGGGCGGGGGCGCCGCTGGGGCACGACTATTGCGTGATCTCCCTGTCGGACCTGCTCAAGCCGTGGGACATCGTGGCCGGGCGGCTGCGTGCCGCCGCCGCGGCCGACCTGGTGCTGGCGATCTACAACCCGGCCTCGCGCAGCCGTACCTGGCAGGTGGACGCCGCCCGCGACCTGATCATGGAGCATCGCGACCCGGCCACGCCCGTGGTGATCGGCCGCGACGTCGGGGGTCCGCAGGAGACGATCACCGTGACCACGCTGGCCGGGCTCGACCCGGCGCAGGTCGACATGCGCTGCCTGCTGATCGTCGGCTCCTCGACCACCCGCGTCACCGGCGACGGCGTCGTCTACACCCCGAGGCGATACCCGGCATGAACCCACGCCACGGCCGCCGCCACGGTGTCCACGAGCACCGCGTCCTCGGGCAGCGGCGGCCGTCGGACGACCACCACGGGCAGTTCGAGCTCGGCGGCGGCCGTCAGCTTGGCGGTGGTCATCTCGCCGCCGCTGTCCTTGGTGACCAGCACGTCGAGCCGGTGCTCGCGGATGAGCGCCCGCTCCCCTTCGACGGTGTAGGGGCCGCGCGCCAGCACCACGTGGACATTGGCGGGGACCGGCGGCTCGGGCGAGTCGACCGATCTGGCCAGGAACCACATACCGGACAGACCGGCGAACACCGGCAGGCTCCTGCGCCCGGTCGTCAGGAACACGCGGCGGCCCAGCGAGGGCAGCGTCCGCGCGGCCTCCTCCAGCGAGTCGACGAGCACCCAGCCGGGCCGGGGCGGCCAGCCGGGGCGCCGCAGCACCAGCAGCGGCACTCCCGCGGTACGGCACGCCTCGACGGCCCCGGCGGTCATCCGCCGCGCGAACGGGTGCGTGGCGTCCACCACGGCGTCGATCCGGTTGGCGGCGATCCAGGCGGCCAGCCCCGCCGCGCCGCCGAACCCGCCGACGTGCACCTCGCCCACCGGCAGCCTGGGGTCGCGCACCCGCCCGGCCAGCGACGACACGACATGGACGGCGCCGTCGAGGGCGGCCGCCAGGGCGCGCGCCTCGGCCGTGCCACCCAGGATCAGGATCCGCCGCACGTCCCCTCCATCCTCGACATGAGCATCCTCGACATGAGCGTCCTCGACATGAGCACCCTCGACATGAGCACCCTCGACACATGAGCACCGCGTCCCCGAGCACAGGGCTGCGCCACGGCTGGACCACCGGCGCGTGCGCGACCGCGGCCACCGCGGCCGCCTACACCGCGCTGCTGACCGGTGACTTCCCTGACCCGGTCACCATCACCCTGCCCAAAGGGCAGCGGCCCGCGTTCGCCCTGGCCAGGGAGTCGCTGGGCGCCGGCTTCGCCGCCGCCTCCGTGGTCAAGGACGCCGGCGACGATCCCGACGTGACGCACGGCGCGCTGATCACCTCGACGGTACGGCACGCCGCCCCCGGCACCGGCGTCACCTTCAGGGCGGGCCCGGGCGTCGGCACGGTCACCAAGCCCGGCCTGCCGCTCGAGGTGGGCGAGCCGGCCATCAACCCGGTCCCGCGCCGGATGATGAGAGAGCACATCGCGGCCGTCGGCGGCAGCGGCGACGTCATCGTGGAGATCTCCGTCGAGCACGGGGAGGAGCTGGCCCGGCGGACCTGGAATCCCCGGCTCGGCATCCTCGGCGGCCTGTCGATCCTCGGCACGACCGGCGTCGTCGTGCCCTACTCGTGCTCGGCGTGGATCGACAGCATCCGCAGGGGCGTGGACGTGGCCATCGCGGCGGGCCGTACGCACGTGGCCGGGTGCACGGGCAGCACCTCCGAGCGTGTGGCCGCCGAACTGTACGGCCTGCCCGAGGACGCCCTGCTCGACATGGGCGACTTCGCCGGAGCCGTCCTGAAGTACCTGCGCCGGCACCCGGTGCCGCGGCTGACGATCGCGGGCGGTGTCGGCAAGCTGTCCAAGCTCGCCGACGGCCACCTGGACCTGCACTCGGGCCGCTCCCAGGTCAACCTCGACCTGCTGGCGAGGCTGGCGGGGGAGGGCACCGGGCTGGCGGAGCGGATCCGCGGCGCCAACACCGCGCTGCACGCCCTGCGCATGGCCCAGGAGGAGGGGGTGCCGCTCGGCGACCTGGTGGCCGAGCGGGCGCACGCCACCGCGGCCGGGGTGCTGCGCGGAGCGCCCGTCGAGGTGGACGTCGTGGTGATCGACCGGGCGGGCGTGATCGTGGGCCGTCACGGCTGACGGCAGCGCGCGGCCGAGTACAGGTGGCTGTCGGGGAACTGGGTGGCCGCCAGCACCCTGCCCACGACGATCACCGCGGTCCTGACCACGCCCGCGGCCCGCACCTGGTCGGCGATGTCGGCGAGGGTGCCCTTGAGGATCAGCTCGTCGTCGCGGCTCGCCCGGGCGACGACCGCCACGGGGCAGTCGGCGCCGTAGGCGGGCGTCAGCTCCGCCGCGACCTGCGCGATCCGCTGCACGGCCAGGTGCAGGACCATGGTGGCCCTGCTCGACGACAGCGTGGCCAGATCCTCGCCCTCCGGCATGGGCGTCGCCCGCGCCGAGGTCCTGGTGAGGATGATCGTCTGGCCGACGCCGGGCACGGTGAGCTCCCTGCCGAGCGACGCGGCCGCCGCCGCGAACGCGGGAACCCCCGGCACCACCTCGTACGGCACGCCGATCGCGTCGAGCCGCCGCATCTGCTCGGCCATCGCGCTGAAGACCGACGGGTCGCCGGAGTGGAGCCTGGCCACGTCCAGGCCCTTGGCGTGGGCGTCGGCCAGCTCGGCCACGATCTCGTCGAGCGTCAGGTTCGCGGTGTCGACCAGGCGGGCGTCCCGCGGGCACGACTCCAGCAGTTCCTCAGGCACGAGCGAGCCGGCGTACAGGCACACCGGCGCGCGCTCGATCAGGCGCAGCCCGCGCAGCGTGACGAGGTCGGCCGCGCCGGGTCCCGCGCCGATGAAGTGGACGGTCACGTGCCGCTCTCCTTGGTCGCTGTCCAGATGGTCACCGGCATCATCGTCCGCCAGCCGGTGAAGCCGCCGATCGGGGCGGCCCTGCTGACCGACAGGCGTACCAGGTCGCCGCCGTGCCTGCCGTACCGGGAGGTCAGGACGGACTCCGACTCCAGGGTGACGGCGTTGGCGACCAGCCTGCCGCCGGGTGGCAGGGCCTGCCAGCACGCCTCGAGCAGGCCGGGCACGGTGGCCCCGCCGCCGACGAAGACCGCGTCGGGCGCGGGGAGCCCCTCCAGGGCGGCGGGCGCCCGCCCCGTGACGACGCGCAGCGCGGGCACGCCGAGCGCCGCCGCGTTCCGCCCGATCCTGGCCGCCCGTTCGGGGTGGCTCTCGACGGCGATCGCGCGGCAGCCGGCGTCGGCCCGCATCCACTCGATCGCGATGCTGCCCGCGCCGGCGCCGACGTCCCACAGCAGCCGGCCCGGCAGCGGGGCCAGGTGGGCGAGGCTGACCGCGCGCACCTCGCGCTTGGTGAGCTGCCCGTCGTGCTCGAAGGCGTCGTCGGGCAGGCCGGGCACCAGCGGGCGTGGCACCGTCCCCTCGTCGGCCGCGCACTCCACCGCCACCACGGTCAGGGCGGTGCCGTCCCGCTCCCACGTGGCGGCCTGGCCGGTGTGGTGCGTCTCGTCCGCCGAGCCCAGGTCCGACAGCGCGTGGAGGGTGCTCGCGCCGTACCCGTGCTCCCGCAGCAGTCCGGCCACGAGGGCGGGCCCCCGCGCGTCCGCCGCCAGCACCAGCAGCCGGCGCCCCGGCAGGACGGCGCGTCGCAGCGCGTCCAGCGGCCTGCCGACCAGGCTGACCACCGCCGTCTCCTCGACCGGCCAGCCGAGGCGCGCGCACGCCAGCGACAGGCTGGACGGGTGCGGCAGCACGCGCAGGTTCTCCGGGCCCGCCAGCCTGGCCAGCGTCGAGCCGATCCCGAAGAACATCGGGTCCCCGCTGGCCAGCACGCACGGCGCCGCGTCGCCGAACTCGGCCAGCAGCCCCGGCAGCGCGGGCAGCAGCGGCGAGGGCCAGCTCACCTTCCGCGCCCGGCCGTCGGGCACCAGGCCGAGCTGGCGCGCCGAGCCCAGCAGCACGCCCGCCTCCGCCACGGCCTGGCGGGCCTGGGGCGACAAGCCGTCCCAGCCGTCGGCGCCGACACCGACGACGGTGATCACACGCTGCCCATGGCGCGGGTGACCTCGATCTCGATGACCACCCGGGCCGGGTTGGGCCGGGGCGGCTTGTAGCGGGCGGTGTAGCGGGCCTCGGCGTCGGCGACCCGCTCGGGCTCGGTCCGCACCGTCGCCGTGCCCTCCAGCGTGGACCAGCGGCGGCCGTCGACCTGGCACAGCGCCACCCGGGCGCCGTCGTCGCCGGCGAGCAGGCGGGCCTTGCGTGAGGTGCCGGAGGTGATGACCCTCGCGATCCCCGTCTCCAGGTCGAGCGTCGCGCCCACGGGCACCACGTGCGGCGTGCCGTCCGGCCTGACGGTGGTCAGCGTGCACAGGTGCCGCTCCCGCCAGAACTCGGCGAACCCCGCTCCCCGCGCGGCCAGATCCACCTTCGCCCCTTTCGTCCGTCCATTCTGCATGGTCAGGGTAGCGAGGCCCCGCGCTCACCTGACGGGACGGGGCTTGCGGACGGCGCGGGAGGCTCTGCAAGGATGTGGACATGAGCGCTGTGAAACTCGACGGCAAGGCGACCGCGGCCAAGATCAAGGCGGACCTCACCGCGCGGGTGACCGCGCTCAAGGAGCGGGGCGTCGTGCCCGGGCTCGGCACCGTGCTGGTCGGCGACGACCCCGGCAGCCAGATCTACGTCGCGGGCAAGCACCGCGACTGCGCGGAGGTCGGCATCGCCTCCATCCGCGTCGACCTGCCGGCGACGGCCACCCAGGCCGACGTCGAGGCCGCCATCGACGAACTCAACGCCTCACCCTCCTGCACCGGCTACATCGTCCAGCTCCCCCTGCCCAAGCACCTCGACACCATGGCGCTGCTGGAGCGCATGGACCCGGCCAAGGACGCCGACGGCCTCCACCCGGTCAACCTCGGCCGCCTCGTGCACATGGTCGAGGCCCCCCTTCCCTGCACGCCGCACGGCATCGTGCTGCTGCTGCAGGAGTACGGCGTGCCGCTGAAGGGCGCCGACGTCGTGGTGGTCGGCCGTGGGATCACCGTGGGCCGCTCGCTCGGCCTGCTCCTGACCAGGCGCACCGAGAACGCGACCGTGACCCTCTGCCACACCGGCACGACCGACCTGGCCGCACACGTACGGCGCGCCGACATCGTCGTGGCGGCGGCGGGCGTGCCCGGGCTCGTCACGGCCGACATGGTCAAGCCGGGCGCGGCGGTGCTCGACGTGGGCGTGTCGCGGGTCGACGGCAAGATCGCCGGTGACGTGGCTCCTGACGTGGCGGAGGTGGCCGGCTTCCTCACCCCCAATCCCGGTGGAGTGGGGCCGATGACGCGCGCGCTGCTGCTGGCCAACGTGGTCGAGGCGGCGGAGCGCTCGCTCGCCTGACGGAGTGGGTGTGACGGGGAGGAGGATCGCTCTCCCCGTCACACGGTCCCTCTCCATGCGGTCCGCCGACCGGACGAGGGTCGCTCGTCCGGTCACGCGGTGTCCTCGCCCGGGGTCGGTCAGGCGAAGGAACGGAGGGCTTCGCGGAGGTTGCCGGAGGTGCGGTCGAGGGCGGCGCGGGCCTCGGCCGGGTCGGCGCCCGTGAGGAGCATGATGACCGCGGCGGGGACCGAGCCGTCCGCCGCGCGGAGAGCCGGCGCGACCTCGGCGTCCGGCAGGCCGGTGATGGTCGAGACCATGTCGCGCGCGCGGACCCACAGCTTCTCGTTCGAGGCCACCAGGTGCGTCATCAGGTTCCCGTGCGTGCGCCCGAGCCGCACCATGGACAGCGTCGTGATGGTGTTGCAGACCAGCTTCTGCGCCGTTCCGGCCTTGAGCCTGGTGGACCCCGTCAGGAACTCGGGGCCCACCACCACCTCGATGGCGATCTCCGCCGCCGCGCCGAGCGCCGAGCCCGCGTTGCACGCGACCCCGACGGTCAGCGCGCCGACGGCGCGGGCGTGCCGTACGCCTCCCACCGCGTACGGCGTGCGCCCGCTGGCCGAGATGCCCACCACCGCGTCGGCGGCGGACACCTCCACCTCTGTGAGGTCGGCGACGGCCAGCGCGGCCGAGTCCTCCGCGCCTTCGACGGCGACCGTGAAGGCCGAGGGCCCGCCCGCGATGAGCGCGAACACCTCCGACGGGCTGGTGCCGAAGGTGGGGCCGCACTCGCTGGCGTCGAGCATGCCGATGCGCCCGGCCGTACCGGCTCCGAGGTAGATGAGCCTGCCGCCGTCGCGCAGGCGCGCGGAGACGGCGTCGACGGCGGCGGCGATCTGCTCGGACTGGCCCGCGACGGCGGCGGGGACCAGGGAGTCCTGCTCGTTCATGCGCCTGACCAGCTCGATCGTGGGCAGCACATCGAGGTCGTCGAGTCCGGGCAGCCGCTGCTCGGTGACGAGATCGGAGATGCCGCGCGTCATGGTCCCCCCGCAGGATGGAGAAAAGCTAGCTATCTACGACTATATGTGAAAATTTCCTTCATCGGCACCCCTCATCGCGTTCTGAAGATCTCCAACGCCTCCCTGGTCGCGCGCAGCGCCGTCTCGGAGCTGTCGAACGTGCGCTGCGCCAGCCCGACGAAGATGCAGTCGACGATCAGGAGCTGGCTGATCCTGCTGGCCAGCGCCCCGGGCCGGAAGGCCGTCTCCCGCCCCGCGGACACCAGCACGTGGTCGGCGGTCTGGGCCAGCGAGGAGCGCGGGTTGTTGGTGATGGCGATGGCGAGCGCGCCCGCCTCCTTCGCCGTCCTGGTCGGCGCGATCACGTCCGTCGTCTCGCCCGAGCAGCTCACCGCCACCACGACGTCGCCCTCGTGCAACAGCGCGGCGCTGGTCAGGGCGAGGTGGGCGTCGTTGAACGGATGGCTCGACAGGCCGATGCGCATCAGCTTGTGCGCGAGGTCGGCCGCCACCAGGCCGGAGGCGCCCACGCCGTAGACGTTGATCCTGCGGGCGGCGGCGATGGCCGCGACGACCTCGCCGAGCTGGTCGGGCACGAGCTGTTCCGCGGTGTCCGACAACGCGTCCACCTCCGCCCTGGTCACCTTGGCGATCACGTCGGTGAGCGGGTCGTCGGGTCCGAGGTCGCCCGGCACCAGCCGCTCGGGGGTGTCCCGCGCGACGGCGCCCGCCAGCGCGAAGCGGAGCTGGGAGTAGCCGGAGTAGCCGAGGGCACGCGCCGTCCGCACGATGGTCGCCTCGCTGGTGCCCGACACCGCGCTGAACTCGGTGATCGTGCTGCGCACCACCAGGCCGGGATCGTCCAGGATGATCCTGGCGATGGCCTGCGCCGCGGGCGTGAGCGACGGCAGCACCGCCCGCACCGCCGAGACCGGGTTGACCGGCTCGTTCATCTGGTCAGCCATCGTGCCACCGCCTTCGCCGAGACCTTGGAGATTCCGTGCGTGGCGATGTGGGCCGCGCCCGCGGGCTCGGCGGGGATGCCCGTCTCGACGACGATCACATCGGGGCGCTGCCGTACGGCCTGCGCCACCGTGTCCCGCACCCACGTGTGCCGGGCCGCGTCGTGGACGACCAGCACCACCGGCCGCTCGCCGGGCACCGAGGAGAGCTCGGGGGAGGAGGTCCGTTCGGTCCCCGGCAGCACCTCGCCGAGCGCCGCGGCCAGGCCTGCCGGGGTGTTCGGGTCGACGGCCTGGTTGTGGCGGGTGTTGACCTCGACGACCAGCGGAGCGGTGGTCAGCCGGGCCGAGCCCGTGACGGTGAGCGCCCTGACCGCCGCCTCCATGCCGGCCTCGGCGTCGGGCGCGGCGTCGCGCGGCTGCCTGCCGTACCAGTCGGACAGGGCCCGCACCCGCCCCGCCGCCTCGGCCAGGCGCTCCTCGGGGAGTGACCCGTCGCGCACGGCGGCCACGATGGCGTCGCGGATCTCGGCCAGACCCTCGGCGGTGACCAGGCCCGCGCAGATCGCGTCCGCGCCCGCCCTGAGCGCCCGGACCGCGATCTCGCCCGGCGAGTACATCGCCGCGACCGCCTTCATCTCGATCGCGTCGGTGACCAGCATCCCGTCGAAGCCGAGCTCCTCCCTGAGCAACCCGGTCAGGATCGTACGGCTCAGCGTGGCGGGCATCGCGGGATCGAGCGTGGGGACCAGCAGGTGCCCGCACATGATGGACCGCACGCCCGCCTCGATGGCCGCCCTGAACGGCGGCAGGTCGCGGTCGCGCAGCTCGGCGAGGGAGGCGTGGACGGTCGGCAGCGCCAGGTGGGAGTCGGTGACGGTGTCGCCGTGGCCGGGGAAGTGCTTGGCGCAGGCGGCCACGCCCGCTCCCTGCACGCCCCTGACGTAGGCGGCGGAGTGGCGCGCGACCAGGTCGGCGGTCGGCCCGAACGAGCGGACCCCGATCACCGGGTTGGCCGGGTTGGCGTTGACGTCGACGGAGGGGGCGTAGTCGAGGGTGATGTCCAGTTCGGCGAGCATCCGCCCGATCTGGCGGCCCACCCGCTCGGTCAGCTCCTCGTCGTCGACCACGCCGAGCGCCCGGTTGCCGGGGAAGGAGCTGCCCTCGCCGGTCTCGAGGCGGGTGACGACGCCGCCCTCCTCGTCGATGGCGACGACCACGCCGGGGTTCTCCGCGCGGAGGGCGGCGACCAGGTCCGCCGTGGCGGGCGAGACGTTGCGCGCGAAGAGCACGGCGCCGCCGAGCCCCTCGCCCAGCGCCTTTCGCAGCCAGTCGGGGGCGGTGACGCCCTCGAACCCGGGCTGGAGGACCGCCAGGGCGAGTCGGTGCAGGTCAGCGGGCACAGAACCTCCTCGGTACGCGTCGCGACCGGGTGACCGGCCCGCGCGGCATTTTCTTTCACAATTGTTGATCTGAAGGTAATTTTCTGCCATCGTCGCCCTGGAACACAACCACCTCCCCCGAGAGGCACCCCCCATGCCCACTAGAAGGACCGTTCTGAAGGGTCTGGCCCTCGCGGCAGCCGCTTCCGTCGTGCCGCTCCCCGCCTTCGCCGAGCCCGACTACGTGCCTCCGCTGCGCCAGATGCGCGGCATGTGGATCGCTTCCGTCGTCAACATCAACTGGCCGTCGAAGCAGGGGCTGACCGCGGACGAGCAGAAGGCCGAGTTCATCGCCTGGCTCGACCTGGCGGTCGAACGCCGGCTCAACTCGGTCTTCGTGCAGATCAGGCCGACCGCCGACGCCTTCTGGCCGTCACAGTTCGAGCCGTGGTCGCACTGGCTGACCGGCGTGCAGGGACAGGACCCCGGCTACGACCCGCTGGGCTTCGCCGTCGAGGAGACCCACAAGCGCGGCCTGACCTTCCACGCGTGGTTCAACCCCTACCGCGTCTCGATGCAGGCCGACCCGACCAAGCTGCACCCCTCGCACCCCGGACGGGTCCACCCCGAGTGGATCCTGCCCTTCGGCGGCAAGCTCTACTACAACCCGGGCATCCCGGAAGTGCGGAAGTTCTGCCAGGACGCGATGCTCGACGCGCTGGTCCGTTACGACATCGACGGCCTGCACTTCGACGACTACTTCTACCCGACCAACACCACGGCCTTCAACGACGCCGACACCTTCGCCACGCACGGCGCGGGCTTCCCCGACCTTGCCTCGTGGCGGCGCCACAACGTGGACCTGATGGTCTCGGAGATGCAGCAGCGGGTCCGGGAGGCCAAGCCGGAGGTGGCCTGGGGCATCAGCCCGTCGGGCATCTGGCGCAACAAGGGCACCGACCCCCTCGGCTCCGACACCAACGGCGGCCAGTCCTACGACAACCTGCACGCCGACACCCGTGGCTGGGTCAAGAAGGGATGGCTCGACTACATCGCGCCCCAGCTCTACTGGTACATCGGCCAGCCGCCCGCCGACTACAGCAAGCTGGTGCCGTGGTGGTCCGACGTGGCGAACGGCACGGGCACCATGCTGTGGATCGGCCAGGCCGCCTACAAGGCCGGCGACCCCGCCCAGGCCCCGCAGTGGCAGGACCCCGCCGAGCTGTCGAAGCACCTGACGCTCAACCGGGCACACCCGCAGGTCGGCGGCGACATCTGGTACAACGCCAACGACCTGCGCGTCGACCGGATCGGCTCGGTCACCACGGCGGTCCGCGACCACTACCAGCGGCCCGCGCTGCCGCCGCTGCTGCCCAGGCTCGCCGACGGCGAGAAGCCGAAGCGTCCCGTCCTCGCCCACGTGCGCAAGGTGTCCGGCGGCGTCGAGCTGAACATCGTCGCGACCGGCAGTCAGGAGCCGTTCCAGTTCGCGATCTTCCGGGCGGCCGACGAGATCGACACCTTCGACGACGGCCGCAACCTGGTGGCGGTCGTCCCCGGTGACCGGCTCGTACGCTGGGTGGACGCCGAGGGCAAGAGCGGCGACCACTACTACGTCATGGCCGTCGACCGGGTCAGCAGGACCAGCCGGCCCAGCCGCGGCCGACAAGTCTGGTACTGATGAGAAACGTGGCTATCAGACTGCCGCGCATCTCTTTTTGCAGGCCAGCGCCGTATCGGCAGTCCAGCGGCCACGTTTCTCATCAGTAGGAGACACATGCGGGTTCTCGGGTTGATGTCCGGCACCTCCCACGACGGGATCGACAGCGCGATCGTCGACTGGTCGATGGAGGGCGACGTCCTCACCGGTGTGATCACCCACACCGGTGAGCGTCCCTATCCGGCCGAGCTGAGAGCCCGTCTCCTGGCCGCCCTGCCGCCCTCTCCCGTCACGCTGGCCGAGGTGTGCGCGCTCGACACGCTCATCGGACAGGCCTTCGCCGACGCCGCGCTCGCCGCGGGCGAGGCCGACCTGGTCTGCTCCCACGGCCAGACGCTCTACCACTGGGTGTCCGACGGCCGGGTGCACGGCACGCTCCAGCTCGGCCAGCCCGCGTGGATCGCCGAACGCACCGGCCTGCCCGTCGTCTCCGACCTGCGCGTGCGCGACGTGGCGGCCGGAGGGCAGGGCGCGCCCCTGGTCTCCTACCTCGACCGGCTGCTCATCAGCGGGCTGCCCGGCCGGGCGGGGGCGCTCAACCTGGGCGGCATCGCCAACCTCACGACCGCCGAGTACGCCTACGACACCGGACCCGCCTGCGCGCTCATCGACGCGGCCGCGCCGCCGTACGACAGGGACGGGGCGCTCGGGGCGGCGGGCACGGTCGACGAGAAGCTGCTGGCCGAGCTGCTGGACGAGCCGTACTACCGGTTGGACCCGCCCAAGACGACCGGCAAGGAGCTGTTCACGCCCGGCTACGTCACCTCGGACCTGCCGCCGGCCGACCTCGTGGCGACGCTGACCGCGCTGACGGCCAGGACGGTCGCCGACGAGATCGGCAGGCACCGGCTCGACACCGTGATCGTCTCCGGCGGCGGCACGCGCAACCCGACGCTCATGGGGATGCTCGCCGCGCTCACACCTGCCCGGCTCGTCCCGAGCGACGAGCTCGGCATCCCCTCAGACGCGAAAGAGGCGATCGCCTTCTCGCTGTTCGGCTGGCTGACCGCGCACGGCCTGCCCGCCACCGTGCCGGCATGCACGGGCGCGGCAGGCCCGCGCATACTCGGCACGATCACCCCGGGATCCGGACCTCTCAGACTGCCGGAACCCCTCGCCGAAGCACCGGTCGCCCTGCGGGTCGGTTAACTGGCGCGGCGGCCGGCCGGCTGGCTCTCCTGGGACGTTCCGGTGCGCTGTGGCGGCACCACCGGCGTCGGCCTGACCAGGCCGAGCGCCACCACCTCGTTGGCCAGCCTGGTGCGCCTGTTGGTGCCCTCGGGGATCCGGAACTTCTGGTAGAGCCTGAGCAGGTGCTGCTTGACCGCCGCCTCGGTCACCACGAGATCGTCGGCGATCTCGCGCGCCGTGGCCGGGGCGACGAACGCCTCGTCCGACAGGGCGGGCCTGCACAGCGATGTGAGCACGTCGACCTCGCGCCTGGTGAGCTCGGGCGCGGCGGCCCTGCGGAGCTCGACCTCGGGCGTGAAGTCCTCGCGCGGCACGCCACCGATGCGTCCGCGTGCCGCGCCGAAGGAGACGACGTCGCCGTCGTCAAGGACCCTCCGGGCGATCGGCCTCCCGTTCACCCGCGTGCCGTTGCGGGACAGGCCCAGGTCAACGACATACAGGTAGGGTCCGCGCCGAACGAACTCAGCGTGGAGCCGAGACACGCTCGGGTCGGTCAGCCGGATGTCGACGCCCCGGCCCCTTCCCACTGTCGTGATCTCGGGACGCAACGGGACGACCTCGCCGGTGTCCTCGATGCGTATGAAGGGCCCCTCCACGGCAGTTCCTCCCCAGGTAGCCCGCCGTTACTGTTACTACAGCTCCGGCTTACCCAAACGAAGGGATGGGGAATCGCCTTTGCCATAAGGAGAATCCGGCGTGAAATTGGTCTGGACCTCTGCGGCCGGTTTTGCCTGCTCACGGGTAGACTTTCGGCGGAGATAAGCGGAGGAAACACACATGGCGGACAAGCCCACAAAAGGCCTGGCCGATGTCGTCGCCGCGTCCACAGCGCTGAGTGACATCGACGGGAAGGCCGGTCGCCTCTTCTACCGTGGATACGACATCCATGACCTGGCCGGCCACGCGACGTTCGAAGAAACCGCCCACCTGCTGCAGCGCGGCAAGCTGCCCACACGCCAGGAACTGGGCGCGTACGGCGACGAGCTCGTCAGGGGACGCGAGCTGGGCGCGCTGGTGTCGGCCAACATCGCCGAGATCGCGGAGAAGCAGAAGCCGATGGAGGCGCTGCGCTCGCTGGTCTCCCTGTCCGGCGCCGACGATCCCGACAAGGACTCGATCGCCGCCGACGCCAACCTGCGCAAGGCCGCCCGTCTGACGGCCCAGCAACCGGTGCTCGTCGCGTACTACCACGCCGCCCGCACCGGCAAGGACCTGCCCCAACCTGACGACTCCCTCAGCATCGCGGGCAACTTCCTCCTGCAGGTCACCGGCCGCACGCCGAGCCCGCGCGAGGTCGAGATCTTCGACACCTGCCTGGTCCTGCACGCCGACCACACGATGAACGCCTCCACGTTCGCCGCCCGCGTGTGCGCCGCGACGCTGTCCGACATGCACTCGGCCATCGTCGCCGCCATCGGCACGCTGAAGGGCCCGCTGCACGGCGGCGCGAACGAGCAGGTCATGAAGACGCTGGAGTCGCTGGACCCGTCGCAGGTGGCGCAGTCGGTACGCGACAAGCTGGCCGCGCACGAGAAGATCATGGGCTTCGGGCACCGCGTCTACAAGACCGAGGACCCGCGCGCGACGCACCTGCGCAGGATGTCCGAGGAACTGGCCACCGCGTCGGGCGACGACACCTACTACCGGATGTCGAAGGAGATGGAGGAGGTCGTCTTCGAGTCCAAGGGCCTCTATCCCAACGTCGACTTCTACGCCGCCACGGTCTACCACTACCTGGGCATCCCCACCGATCTGTTCACCCCGGTCTTCTCGGTCAGCCGCATGTCCGGCTGGACGGCGCACGTCATCGAGCAGCACGCCGACAACCGGCTGATCAGGCCCGACAGTGAGTACATCGGTGAGCGTGACCAGAAGTGGAAGCCCATCGACGAGCGATGAGCCGGGCCGGAGAGAGCGAGGCCGTCGATGCCAACGCAGGCCCGAGCGAATGCGACCATGGGCGCGCGCGATGAGCCGGGCCGGAGAGAGCGAGGCCGTCGATGCCAACGCAGGCCCGAGCGAATGCGACCATGGACACGAGCGATGAGCGGCCCGAATCCGGGCGTCGGGGTCGGCACGGCCCCCCGCGGATGCGACCATAGGCACGAGCGATGAGCCAGGCAGAAGAGAGCGAGGGCGCCCGCCTCGACGGGCGCCCGAGCGACGAGAGATGGGGACCGTACCCGCCGATTCTGGCGGGTGCGGCTCTCGGCGTGCTCGCGATCTTCCTGGTGGACGCCGAATGGGGCGGCTTCGCGCTCGGCGCCGTGATCCTGGTCGCCGCCGCCGTCCGTTTCGCCGGCTACGGCGGGGCGCTTGCCGTACGAGCGAAGAACGCCGATGTCTCCACCATGGTGGTGCTCGGAGCCGCGCTGGTGGTCACCGCGCTGTTCCTGGAGTACCCCGACCTGAAGGCGCAGCTTCTGGCCCTTTTCGGCCGGTGACGCCGCCTCCGATAACCTCAATCATCATTTGTCACGAAGGGGAACCATACGCATGCCCAAGATCAAGGTAGAGGGCCCCGTCGTCGAGCTTGACGGCGACGAGATGACCCGGATCATCTGGCAGTTCATCAAGGACCAGCTGATCCTTCCCTACCTCGACGTCGACCTGAAGTACTACGACCTCGGCATCGAGCACCGCGACGCCACCGACGACCAGGTCACCATCGACGCCGCCAACGCCATCAACAAGTACGGCGTGGGCGTCAAGTGCGCCACCATCACCCCCGACGAGGCCCGGGTCGAGGAGTTCGGCCTCAAGAAGATGTGGAAGTCCCCGAACGGGACCATCCGTAACATCCTCGGCGGCGTCATCTTCCGCGAGCCGATCATCATGTCCAACGTGCCGCGCCTGGTGCCGGGCTGGACCAAGCCGATCGTGGTCGGCCGTCACGCCTTCGGCGACCAGTACCGCGCCACGGACCTGAAGATTCCCGGCGAGGGCACGCTGACCCTGACCTTCACCCCGAAGGACGGCACCGAGCCGATCGAGCTCGACGTGTACGACTTCCCTGGCAGCGGCGTGGCGCTGGCCATGTACAACCTGGACGAGTCGATCCGCGACTTCGCCCGCGCCTCCATGCGCTACGGCCTGGCCCGCAACTACCCGGTCTACCTCTCCACGAAGAACACGATCCTGAAGGCCTACGACGGCCGCTTCAAGGACATCTTCGCCGAGGTGTACGAGGCCGAGTTCAAGGCCGACTTCGAGAAGGCCGGGCTCACCTACGAGCACCGCCTCATCGACGACATGGTGGCCGCGGCCCTGAAGTGGGAGGGCGGCTACGTCTGGGCGGCCAAGAACTACGACGGCGACGTCCAGTCCGACACCGTCGCGCAGGGCTTCGGCTCGCTCGGCCTGATGACCTCCGTCCTCATGACCCCCGACGGCCGGACCGTCGAGGCCGAGGCGGCGCACGGCACGGTGACCCGTCACTACCGCGAGCACCAGAAGGGCAACCCGACCTCCACGAACCCGATCGCCTCGATCTTCGCGTGGACGCGTGGCCTGCAGCACCGCGGCAAGCTCGACAACACCCCCGAGGTGATCGACTTCGCCGAGAAGCTCGAGCGGGTCTGCATCGAGACCGTCGAGAGCGGCCAGATGACCAAGGACCTCGCGCTGCTGGTCGGCGGCGACGCCAAGTGGCTGACCACCCAGGACTTCCTGGCGGCGCTGGACGAGAACCTCAAGAAGAAGATGGCCTGACCTTCTTCCTCCGCCTCACCCTGCCTGAGGGCCGCCCGGTGGGCGGCCCTTTCGCGTTCCTCCCACACGGACATGGCGGGAGGGCGACACGTGGCCGCACGCGAAGGCTCTCCTGGCCGATTCCATACCTACACCCGGTCCATTCACATACCGTGAATGGGTAAGAGCACCCTGTAGTCGATCTACCGGGGGGTTCCCATGCGGATGCTGGGTGCAGGGCTGATAGTGATAGGCGTGTTGACCGCGGGCTGCGGCGGTGCGAACACGGGAGCGAACCTCGCCAAGCCGCAGCTCGACCAGGCCGCCCTGCAGCGGCAGGCGCAGGCCGCCAAGGCCGCCAAGGCGGCGAACGCCGCCAAGGTCAGGGCCAACGAGCTGGGTCAGATCCCAGTGATCATGTTCCATCGGGTCATCGAGAAGCCGGCCACCCACGACGACCGCACCCCCCAGCAGTTCCGCGCCGACCTCGAGCGTCTGGCCAAGGACGGCTACGTGCCGATCACCGCCGCCGAGCTCGTCACCGGCAGGATCGACATCCCGGCGGGCCGGCACCCCGTCGTCCTCACCTTCGACGACTCCTCGCCCTCGCAGCTCGCCATGGACGAGCTCGGCCAGGTGAAGCCGGACACCGCCGTCGCCATCCTCCAGGACGTCGCCAGGAACAACCCCGGCTTCCGCCCCGTCGCCACCTTCTTCGTGACGCGCGACATGTTCGGCAAGACCACGCCGGAGGAGAAGTCGCAGATGCTGCTGTGGCTGAAGCAGAACGGCTTCGACATCGGCAACCACACCCGCGACCACCTCAACCTCCTGGGCAAGTCGCAGAAGCAGGTCATGGGCGAGATCGCCGCCGGCCAGCGCCTGGTCACCGACCTGGAGGGGGCGGCGCCGATCACGCTGGCGCTGCCGTACGGGAACCAGCCGCGCAAGAAGGAGTGGGCGGCGACGGGCAAGAGCGGGCCGACCTCCTACAAGCACGCGGGCGTGTTCCTGGCCGGGTACACGCCGGCGGCGGCGCCGTTCAACAAGAACTTCGACCCGCTCGGCATCCCGCGCATCAGGGCCATGGACAAGAAGGGCGACTGCTCGCAGTTCTGCTCCACCGCGTGGCTCGACTGGCTGAAGTCCAACCCCGACCAGCGCTACACCTCGGACGGCGACCCGCAGACGGTGGCCTTCCCGAAGTTCAAGGCGCCGTTCCTGCGCAAGGCCTTCGCGCAGCGCGCGCTGCCGTACTAGGAGGGCCGCCGTTCCAGGAGACGGCAGCACTGGAAGGCCGTCGTTCCAGGAGACGGCACTGGAAGGCCGCCGTTCTAGGAGACGGCGCCGAACGCGACGGCCTCGGGGGCGAGCGGCAGCCGCTTGACCCTCGCGGTCCGTCCGGTGGTGAGGTCGAGGGAGAAGAAGCCGACGAACTCCTGCGTGTCGGCCGTGAACGTCCTGATCAGCAGCTTGTCGCGGCTCAGCCAGGTCTCGGCGGACGAGACGGTCGGCTCGCGCAGCGGGTTCGGCCGCAACGGCTCCCGCCGCCTGCCCGTCGCAGGGGCGACCAGCTCGATCGTGTCGGCGGGCTCGTCGCCGACCAGCGCGAGCCAACGCCCGTCGGGAGACAGCCGAGCCGTCGAGGGGACCTCGACGGTGCTCATCCGCGCCCCGCTGGAGCGGACGACACCGACCACGGTGTCGTCCTTGCTGGCGAAGACGATGTCAGGAGTGATCCCGATCACGCCGTCGACCAGCGGCAGGGTCGTGACCTTGCCGCTGTCGAACTCCGTGACGAGCACCTGCTCGCCGTCGCTCACCGCGAACGCCGCGCCGTCGGCCGAGACCGCGATGGCGTCGGAGCGCAGGTTGGCCGTGTCGATCTCCGGCGACAGTTCGCGCACCGCGCCGCTGGGCAGGTCGTGCGCCACGAACCGCTGCCGCGCCACGCTGAAGTAGGCGAGCCGGTGCCCGTCCGCGCTCAGCCGGAACCCCGGCATGACCGACGCGCCGCCCTTGGTCGGCACCCACACCGCCGCGTCGGTCACCCTGATCCGGTAGGTGTAGCCGCCGTCGGCGTCGCGCGTCTCGTTGTAGTCGGTGACGAGCGTCTCCTTCTTGCCGCTGAACGCGTGGATCCACCACGACCTGCACTCGGGCGGGCCGTCGGTCTCGGGACACTCGTCCGGTACGGCGTAGCGAACCGCCACGGGCACCGCCCCGTGCTTCCACTCCAGGCCACCGGGCGCGGCCTCAGAGGCGCCGCACGCCGCCGTCATCGTCAGGACACCCGCGGTGAGCCACATTCGTACGTTCAGCACATGCATAGGACGTGCGCGACGCGGTCCTGGGTTCAATCCTCCAGGATCGTGAAGCCGATCCCCGCGGCGCGCAGACGGTCGATGAGCGGCCGCCCCATGGCGACGGCGGTGGTGAGCTGGCCCGCCACCTCGGGTACGTCGTCGAAGGCCAGGCACAGCGCCGACTCGGCCAGCATCTTCGCGGTCTCCGAGTAGCCGGGGTCGCCGCCCGAGACCTCGGTGACGACGCGCTTGCCTCCTCCCTCGCCGAGCAGGGTGAGCCTGAACCAACTGCGCGCCCGTCGCTCCGCCGAAGGCCCGTCACCGGCGGCGATCTTCCTGAGCAGCCAGTCGCGGCCCGCCGGGAGCTGCGCGAGTGCCGCCATCGCCCCGGCCCCCGCCGCCACCGCCAGCGCCGAGGGCAGGTGCCGGACGGCGAAGTACTGGCGGTAGGAGAAGTCGGGACCGTAGCGGTCGAGGGCGCGGGCGGAGCGGCCGACGATCTGGTGGTCGATCGTGGGCATGGGCAGCGCCCAGCCGCCGACGTAGCGCACGCCGCCCGGCAGCGCGCTCACCCTGCGGCCCTTCGGTCGCGGCTCGACGGCACGGCGCCGCGCCGCGGCCTCGGCCATCTGCCGTGGCCTCGACATCGCGGTCACCGCCGAGTGCAGGGTGCCGCCCGAGGGCCTGCCGTCGCCCCGCAGGAACCCGCTGACCCTGATCGGCACGTCCGGCGGCAACAGGCCCACCGTGAAGAGGACGCCGAGGTCGTAGGGGATGGAGTCGAAGCCGCACGCGTGCACGATCTTCGCTCCCGTCTCGCGGGCCAGGCCGTCGTGGCGGACGTACATCCTGTCGACGAACTCCGGCTCTCCGGTGAGGTCGACGTAGTGCGTGCCCGCCCGCGCGCACGCGGCGACCAGCGGCTCGCCGTACCGCAGATAGGGGCCGACGGTGGTGGCGACCACGCGAGCCCCGGCGGCGAGCGCCTCCAGGGAGGCGGTGTCGGTGACGTCGGCGTGCAGGAGGGGGACGTCCAGGCCCAGCGCCTCCAGCTTCGCCCGGTCGCGTCCGGCCAGCGCCCACCGGCATCCCGGAGGGACGGCCCTGGAGAGGTGGTCCGCGGTGAGGGCGCCGGTGAATCCGGTCGCGCCGAGCAGCACGATGTCGTACATGAGAGCCAGAATGTCATTCTGTGGACGTGGTGACGAGAGACTAAAGGAACGGTCCTGCGACCGCTGACACCTCCGCTGACTGCGCGGGTCAGGCGGTGTCGCGAGACCGTCTCCCGGGCACCAACTGTGACGTCACGAACGGTTAACGGTTCCCTGGGAGGTTCCTTGGCGTCGTAAAGTTTGCGTCGTCAGGCCGAAGCCAACGTGGGGAAGACGAATGCCGCAGATCGCGCCGTTGATGGCGGGCGACCCCAGCCACCTGGGCTCGTTCACGCTGTCCGGGCGGATCGGGGAAGGCGGTCAGGGGATCGTCTACCTGGGGGCCGACAACCATGGCGAGCGCGCGGCGATCAAGCTGCTGCACGTGAAGTTCAGCGGCGACACGATCGCCAGGTCGCGCTTTGCCAGGGAGCTCAAGGCCGCCCAGCGCGTGGCCTCCTTCTGCACGGCGCGGGTGATCGAGGCCGACCTCGAGGGCAACACGCCCTACATCGCCAGCGAGTACATCGACGGGCGCTCCCTCAGGGACATCGTGGAGGACGACGGGCCGCTGACCGGTCAGGCGCTGGAACGGCTGGCGATCGGCACCGCGACCGCGCTGACCGCCATCCACCAGGCGTCGATCATCCACCGCGACTTCAAGCCCGACAACGTGCTCATCGCGGCCGACGGGCCGAGGGTGGTCGACTTCGGCATCGCGCGCATCATCGACTCGACCGGAACGATCACCAGCCGGGCGATCGGCACCCCCGCGTACATGGCGCCCGAGCAGATCGCCGGCGACGACATCGGACCCTACACCGACGTGTTCGCCTGGGGCGCCACCATCGCCTACGCGGCGACCGGCGTGACCGTCTTCGAGGGCAACTCCATCGCGGTCGTGCTCAACCGCATCCTCAACCACGTCGTCGACGTCTCCGTGCTGCCCGAGCCGTTGCGCGGGGTGGCCGCCGCGGCGCTGACCAAGGACCCGCGGGAACGGCCCTCCGCCGACGAGATCCTGCTGCGTCTGCTCGGGCATCCCCCGCGTACGGCGGGCGCGTCCACGGCGGTGCTCAGCCAGGGCGTCAAGATCGCCAGCGACGACACGACGCCGATGGCGCGGCTCTCCCCGGCCACGCACGCCGCCCCCGCCGCCGGCACCACCGCCTCCGGAGGCGCCGCGGCTTCCCACGGCTCTGCCGCTTCCCACAGTTCCGTGGGTTCCCGGGGTTCCGCACCTCACGGCCCCGTGACCGCCCATGGCTCCATGACGTCCCAAGGCTCCGGAACCCCCCACGGTCCCGTGACCGCCCACGGCGCTTCGGCGTCCGGCCCTTCGACGGTGTCCGCGAGCCTGCCCGTCACCGCCTTCCCCGCGCTTCCCGGCGGCCGGCCGCCGACCCAGCCGCCCGGGCACGGGCCGACCCCGCCGACCGACCAGCCCGCCCCGTACGGCGGGCCCGCCCCGGTGCCGCCGGCGAAGCGGCGCAGGTCCCTGACACCGTGGGTGGCGCTGCTGGCGGCCGTGCTGCTGGTCGCCGCGCTCGCCTTCGCCGCCCTCCAGTACGGCTGGCCGCTGGCGCTGGTCAGCGACCGGTCACCGCAGCCCACACCGGGGGGCGACTCGGTCGTCGACCGGGCGGCGGCCACGGGAAAGCTCACCATCGGGGTCAGGGCCGACGTGCCCGGCGTCGGCTACCGCGACCGCGACGGCGGGTTCTCCGGCTTCGACGTCGACGTCGCCAAGCACATCGCCAAGGAGCTGCGCGTCGCGGAGAGCGGCATCACCTTCGTCGCCGTTCCCGCGCCGAGGCGGGCCGAGGCCCTGGCCGACGGCGACGTCGACATCGTCGTGGCCACCTACTCGATCGACGACAGCGACGTGGAGTTCGCCGGGCCGTACATCATGGCCCACCAGGCGCTGCTGGTGCGCGACGGGGACAGGGAGATCGCCAAGCCGGCCGACCTCAAGGGCAAGAAGCTGTGCGACCAGCGCAGCACGGCCGTGCGCAAGGTGCAGAAGATGGTCGACATGGTGACCGTCAGCGCGGGCAACTACGCCGACTGCATCAGGATGCTGGCCGCGGGCCAGGTCGACGCGGTGGCCGGTGACGACCTCATCCTCGCCGGGTTCGCCAACCGGGAGAACGCCCGCTACCGGATCCTCGGCGCCACGCTGAGCGACGAGCGCTACGCCGTGGGCATCAAGAAGGGTGACGCGCGCACCTGTGAGGCGATCAAGGGCGCCATCTCCGACATGATCGCGCGGAACACCATCGGGCAGCTTGTGGCCACCCATTTCCCCCATGTGGAGTTCAAGGCCGATCTGAAGGTACCCGTGATGGAGTCCTGCGGATGACGAGCGAGTAACATCCAGAAGTCACGATTAGATTCTTCTGAGTTAGGGGAAGGCCATGGCCGCGCCCGTCAAGGTAACCGTCACCGGAGCCGCCGGACAGATCGGTTATGCCCTGCTGTTCCGCATCGCCTCGGGTCAGCTGCTGGGCGCCGACGTCCCGGTCAAGCTGAGCCTGCTGGAGATCCCCCAGGCGGTGAAGGCGGCCGAGGGCACCGCCATGGAGCTCGACGACTGCGCCTTCCCGCTGCTGTCCGGTATCGAGATCACCGACGACCCCAACGTCGCCTTCAACGGCGCCAACGTCGCCCTGCTGGTCGGCGCCATGCCGCGCAAGGCCGGCATGGAGCGCGGCGACCTGCTCGGCGCCAACGGCGGCATCTTCGGCCCGCAGGGCAAGGCGATCAACGACCACGCCGCCGACGACATCAGGGTCCTGGTGGTCGGCAACCCGGCCAACACCAACGCGCTCATCGCCCAGCAGAACGCGCCCGACGTGCCCGCCGAGCGCTTCACCGCGATGACCCGCCTCGACCACAACCGCGCGCTGTCGCAGCTGGCCGCCAAGCTGCAGGTGCCGGTCACCGACATCCAGAAGATGACCATCTGGGGCAACCACTCCGCGACGCAGTACCCCGACCTGTTCCACGCCGAGGTCGGCGGGAAGATCGCTGCCGAGCAGGTCGACTCCGAGTGGCTGCGCGAGACCTTCATCCCGACCGTCGCCAAGCGCGGCGCGGCGATCATCGACGCCCGTGGCGCCTCGTCCGCCGCCTCCGCGGCCAACGCCGCCATCGACCACGTCTACGACTGGGTCAACGGCACCGAGTGGACCTCCGCCGCGATCCCGTCGGACGGCTCGTACGGGGTGCCGGAGGGGCTCATCTCGTCGTTCCCCGTCCGCTCGGTGGGCGGCCGCTGGGAGATCATCCAGGGGCTGGACATCGACGCGTTCTCCCGCGAGCGCATCGACGCCTCCGTCGCCGAGCTCGTCGAGGAGCGCGACGCGGTGCGCGAGCTGGGTCTCATCTGACCCACCACGACACGCCACGATCACGGCCACCGGGACACCCCGGTGGCCGTTCGTCTTTGCGTGGCAGCGGCTGTCGTGGTGCGGTGTCCCGGGTCCTGCGCGCGGGCGAGGTGCGCGTGTCGGTCGGGGGGTTCTCGCAGGTCACCAGGGCAGAATGGGGGGCCGGTGAAGGGGGCGGAGTGCGCGTTGCGGTGAAGATGGTCGCCGGTGCGGTGGCTGCGGCAGTGGTGAGCGGTTCGATACCCGCGCGGGCGGCGGCGCCGGAGCCGGCGAACCTGTCGGTACGCGTGTCGGCCAGCCCTTCGACCGCCCAGCCTGGCCGGCCGATCACCTACCGGGTAGACGTCCGCAACGCCGGCCCCGGCGAGGCCGTCCGGCCGGTCCTGACCGTGGTCGTCCCCGACGCGGTCGACATCAGCAGCGTGGACGTGGTCAGCTGCCGGCCCGGCCGTACGCTCGGCGAAGTGGTCTGCCCTTCACCGGAGAACGTCGCCGCGGGCGGCACGGGCGGGGTCACGATCACCGGCACCGTACGGCGCGACGCCGTCGGGCCGCTCCGGCTGGTGGCGCGCATGGCGGCCCAAGGCACCGACGCCGACGCTGACAACGGCACGACGCTCGTCACCGGCGTCGATCAGGGCGCGGACCTGGGGGTGCGGCTGAAGGCGAGACAGGAGCGCGATGGCGCCTTCACCGTCATCGCCGACGTGCACAACAGGGGGCCGCGCGCGGTGCGGGACGCGCGTTTCACGGTACGGGCCGAGGGCGCGCGCCCGGCCGGACCCGCCGCGGACCAGTCGTGCCGGCGTCGCGCGGGTGAGACGGTGTGTGAGCCCGTCATGGTGCCGTCGGGCGGCACGATGCGCTTCGAGCTGCCGTATCTGGCCTCGCGCGGGCCGGTGCGCGTCAGGGGAGAGGTCCGCTCGTCACGCCTCGGTGACCGCCGCCCTGACGACAACGAGGCCACCCTGCGCGTCGCCGTACGCTGACCTGGCGGGCGGGGACGAGCGCGGCCGACCAGTTGTCGGTCGGCCCTTTCCGGCTTCTCAGGGCATGCAGCTGTGCGGCTGCTGTGTCGCCGAGGTGGGCTCCGTCGTGGCGAACACCACCCCGGCGGCGGTCACGGTGCTGCCGAGCACGATCGCGAGCGCGAACAGCACCTTGTGTGAAAAGGTCCTCACATTTCGCTATCTCAGCATATTTTTCTTTACCGAGTGATGGCATTCCAGGCATCCGCCACGATGTCGCGGATCGCGGCGCGCTCGGCCTTCCAGCCCAGTTCGTGTCGGATCTTGTCGGATGAGGCGACGAGGACGGCGGGGTCGCCGGCCCGGCGCGGCCCGACGACGGCGGGGATCGGGTGGCCGGTCACCTCGCGGCAGACCTCGATCACCTCCTGGACCGAGAAGCCCGCGCCGTTGCCCAGGTTGTAGATCGTGTGGCGGCCCGGCGTGGTCGCGTCGAGGGCGAGCAGGTGGGCGCGGGCCAGGTCGGCGACGTGGATGTAGTCGCGCACGCAGGTGCCGTCGGGCGTGGGGTAGTCGGTGCCGAACACGCTGACCGACTCGCGCTCGCCGGTGGCGACCTTGAGGACATTGGGGATGAGGTGGGTCTCGACGGTGTGGCGCTCGCGGTAGACGCGCCCGTCGGGAGCGGTGTAGGCGCCCGCCACGTTGAAGTAGCGCAGGCTGACCGCGCCGAGGCCGTGCAGGCCCGCGAAGGCGGTGAGCGTCGTGTCGACGGCCAGCTTGGAGGCGCCGTAGGGGTTGGTCGGGCGGGTCGGGTCGGTCTCGGTGATGGGGGAGCGCTCGGGCTCGCCGTACGTGGCGGCGGTGGAGGAGAAGACGATCCTGCGCACGCCGGCGACGCGCATGGCCTCCAGCAGCGCGAGGGTGCCGCCGAGGTTGGCGGCCCAGTACTCTCCCGGCTTCTCCACCGACTCGCCGACCAGCGACCTCGCCGCGAAGTGGAGCACGCCGTCGACCCCGTCGAGCGCGTCGCCGGGCTCGGTGACCGGCCGGTGGACGAACCTCGCGCCCTCGGGGACGGCGTCGGCGTGGCCGGTCGACAGGTCGTCGAGCACCGTCACCTCGTGGCCCGCCTCGACGAGCTGGGCGGCGACGACGCTGCCGATGTATCCGGCACCGCCCGTGACGAGCACCTTCATGTGCACCTCTGTTGATTCGTGTTGAATTTTGTACGGCCCCAGCATACTCGGCCCCCTAGACCTCGCCGGGTACGCTGGCAAACCACTACGTCGAAAGCACCTGCGTTGAACAGCGTTGCGGCCAATATCGCCATCGTCCTGCTCTTCATCCTGATCGGCGGCTTCTTCGCGGCAGCGGAGATGGCCATGGTCTCGCTGCGGGAGAGCCAGATCCGCAAGCTCGAGCAGCGGGGACGCAGAGGCGCGAGAGTCGCGAAGCTGGCCCAGGACCCGAACCGGTTCCTGTCGGCCGTCCAGATCGGTGTCACGGTCGCCACCATGCTCTCGGCCGCCTTCGGCGCCGACCGCCTGGCCGTCGAGCTCGAACCCGCCCTGGAGGCCTGGGGCCTGCTGCCGGGCGTCGCCGAGCCTGCCGCGCTGGTCCTGGTCACGCTCGCGATCTCCTACGTCTCCCTCGTGCTGGGTGAGCTCGCCCCCAAGCGCCTGGCCAGGCAGCGCGCCGAGGGGCTGTCGCTCGTCGTCGCCCCCTTCCTCGACCGGCTGGCCAGTCTGTCCCGGCCGGTCATCTGGGCGCTGTCCAAGTCCACCGACGGCGTGGTCAGGCTGCTCGGCGGCAACCCCGAGGCCGACCGTGAGGAGATGACCACCGAAGAACTGCGCGACATGGTGGTCGGCCACACCGATCTGACCGCCGACGAGCGGCACCTGATCGGCGAGGTGTTCTCGGCGGGCAAGCGGCAGTTGCGCGAGGTGATGCTGCCGCGCACCGAGGTGGAGTTCATGGAGGCCGACACGCCGCTGGCCGAGGCCGCGGTGCTGGCCGCCGCGATGCCGCACTCCCGCTTTCCCGTCTACCGCTCCTCCTACGACGAGATCCTGGGGTTCGTGCACGTCAGGGACCTGCTCGACCCGGTGCTGACCGGCCGTATCGAGCCGATCAGCCAACTGGTGCCGATCCGGCCCATCAAGCACGTGCCCGCCTCCAAGCGGGTGCTCACCACTCTGTCGGAGATGCGCGACGAAGGACATCACCTCGCCATCGTGGTCGACGAGTACGGCGGGACGGCCGGCATCGTCACCATGGAGGACCTGGTCGAGGAGCTCATCGGCGACATCAGGGACGAGTACGACCTCGAGGAGGAGACCGTCCTGCTGCCCGCGGGCGAGATCGAGGTCGACGGGCTGACCAACCTCAACGACTTCGCCGCCCAGACCGGCATCAGGCTCCCGGACGGCCCCTACGAGACGCTCGGCGGCTTCATGCTGGCCCGCCTCGGCCACCTGGCCACGACGGGCGAACAGGTCGAGATCCCGGGCTTCGAGTTCACGGTCACCGAGCTGGACGGCCGGCGGATCGCTCGCATCAGGGTGAAACGCCGCGCGCTGGTCGAGTCGCCGCCCGAGCCGGATTCCTGACACAATTGCGGGCTATGGCCAGACCTCGCGTACTCTCCGGCATCCAGCCCACCGCGGACTCCTTCCACCTGGGCAACTACCTCGGTGCGGTTCGCCAGTGGGTCACGCTGCAGGAGACGCACGACGCGTTCTACTGCGTGGTCGACCTGCACGCGATCACCGTGCCCACCGACCCGGCCGACCTGCGCCGCCGCTCCCGTGTGGCCGCCGCGCAGCTGTTCGCCGCCGGCCTCGACCCCGAGCGTTCCACCGTCTTCGTCCAGTCCCACGTGCGCGAGCACAGCGAGCTCGCCTGGGTGCTGATCTGCCTCACCGGTATGGGCGAGGCGGCGCGCATGACGCAGTTCAAGGACAAGGCGGCCAAGTTCGGCGAGAGCGCCGCCAGCGTCGGGCTGTTCACCTACCCGATCCTGCAGGCCGCCGACATCCTGCTCTACCAGGCCAACAGCGTGCCGGTGGGCGCCGACCAGAAGCAGCACCTGGAGCTGACCCGCGACCTCGCGCAGCGCTTCAACCACCGCTTCGGCGACACCTTCACCCTGCCCGAGCCGCACATCCTCAAGGAGGTCGAGAAGATCACCGACCTCCAGGACCCGTCCGCCAAGATGTCGAAGTCCTCCTCGTCTCCCGCGGGCATCCTCGACGTGCTGGAGCAGCCAGGGCCGCTGCGCAAGAAGGTCATGCGCGCGGTCACCGACACCGGCTCCGAGGTGCTCTTCGACGAGGAGAACAAGCCGGGCATCTCCAACCTGCTGCGCATCCAGTCCGCGCTGTCGGGCACGCCGATCCCCGAGCTGGTGAAGCGCTACGAGGGCCAGGGCTACGGCACGTTCAAGAAGGACGTCGCCGAGGTCGTGGTCGAGACGTTCGCGCCGATCCGCGAGCGTACGGAGAAGCTGCTGGCCGACGAGGCCGAGCTCGATCGGCTGCTGGCCATCGGGGCCGAGCGCGCGGGCGCGGTGGCGCGGGAGACCATGGCGCGGGTGCGCGACCGCGTGGGGTTCCTGCCGCGCGCGTTCTAGTACGGCTCAGCGGGCGCGGCGGCCCAGCGCGAGGGTGAGCTCGCGCAGGGCGTCGGCCGCCTGCCGGAGCGTCGTCTCGGGGACGCCGGCCATCGCCTCGGAGTGGGCCCGGCCGGCGCCTTCGAGTGCCAGGTTCGCCACGCGCAACCCCTCGGGGGTGAGGCGCACCCACCGGCTGCGGGCGTCGCCGGGGTTGTCCTCCCGCTCGACGTATCCCGCGGTGGTCAGGCGTTGCAGCACGTTGCTGGTGCCGCCGGAGGTCAGGAACAGCGCGCGGGTCAGCTCGCTCGGCTTCAGCCGGTGCGGAGGGCCGGTGCGGGCCAGCGCGGCGAGCACGTCGAACTCGGCGTAGGTGAGCCCGAGTTCGACCAGCTCCGCCTTCACCGCCTGCTCGAACAGCGCGTGGAGGCGGGACATCCGCTTGCTCAGCTCCAGGCTGGCGATGAGCGGCGGCTCGAGGCCTGCCTCCCGCCAGCGGGGCACCAGTCCGTCGACCTCGTCCTGCTTCACGCATCGAGGATACCCGCGCTCATATTGCTTTTCTAAAAGCTTCTTTCTAAGCTTTTCGCATGAATGATTCTTGGATCATCACCAACGGCCTCGTGATCGACACCGAGCCGCAGCCCACCGTGCTCGGCGACGTCGACGTGCTCGTCACGGAGGGCCGGATCGCCGCCGTCGGCCCGGACCTGCGCGCGGAGGGGGCGGAGGAGATCGACGCGACCGGCATGATCGTGCTGCCGGGCTTCGTCGACAGCCACCGGCACACGTGGCAGGCGGCCATCAGGGCCGTCGCCCCCGACACGACGCTGGACGGCTACGTGTCCCACGTGCTGGGCGAGCTCGCCCCGCGCTTCGGCCCCGACGACGTCAGGGAGGGCATCGCGGCCGGCGCGCGCGAGTGCCTGAACGGCGGCATCACCACCCTGCTCGACTGGTCGCACGTGCAGTTCACGCCCGAGCACACCGACGCCGCCGTCGACGCGCTCACCGCCTCCGGCATCCGGGCCGTCTTCGGCTTCTGCCACGGCGGCGCCGACCCGGGCCTGATGGCGCCCGAGGGAAGGCGGGTCCGCGAGAGGCTGGCCGGCGGCCTGGTGACCATGGCGCTCGCCGCGTTCGGCCCCGAGTTCGGCGACCTGGACCGGGCGGTGCGCGAATGGCGGCTGGCCCGCGAGCTCGACGTGCCGGTCAGCGTCCACATGGGCGGCCAGGGGCCCGAGAGCGCCGAGCGTGGCCTGGCCTTCCTCGACGCGCACGGGTTCCTGGGCCCGCGCACCACCTACATCCACGCCAACCACTACACCGACGAGCAGCTCAAGCGGATCGCCGGGAGCGGCGGCAGCGTGTCGGTCTCGCCGTTCAGCGAGATGGCGCTGGCCATGGGGTACCCCGTCACCGGCAGGGCGCGTGCTCTCGGCGTCCCCGCCTCCCTCAGCGCGGACGCGGTGACGAGCGGCCCCGGCGACATGTTCGCGATGATGCGGGCGGCCCACGCCATGGAGCGCGGCCGGCCGGACGGGGCGGGGCTGGGCTTCACCACCCGCGACGCGCTGCGCATGGCGACGATCGAGGGGGCCGAGGTGGTGGGGCTGGCCGACGTCACCGGGTCCCTGAAGGTGGGCAAGCAGGCCGACCTGCAGCTCCTGCGGACCGGCACGCCGTCCATGTCGGGACTGCGCGACCCGATCGGCGCGGTGGTGCTCAACGCGGACACCGCCGCCGTCGACACGGTGCTGGTGGCCGGACGGGCGGTGAAGCGGGCGGGACGGCCGGTCACGGGATGAGGCCCGCCGCCGCGCCGGGATCCGCCCGGGTGCTGGCAGGATCCGTGCCGGATCGGGTAGAAGCGCCTCATGAGCACCTGGGCCGACCGGATCCTCGCGGTCAAGGAGTGGGGGCGCCGGACGACCGAACGGACACGGGTGCGCTGGCATCCCGTCGACCATCTCCTCAGGACCGTGCAGCGCTACCAGCTGCAGAACGGTGACCGGCTGGCCGGCGCCATCACCTACTTCGTGTTCCTGTCGCTCTTCCCGATCACCGCGCTGGCGTTCGCGGTGTTCGGCTTCGTCCTCGAGGAGCGGACCCAGATCCGCGAAGCGCTGCAGAAGGCCATCGAGGAGCAGCTGCCGGGCCTGGCCGGCCTCATCGACCTCCAGGGCATCGCCCAGGCACGCGTGAGCGCCGGGGTGATCGGCCTGCTCGGTCTGCTGTACGCGGGGCTCGGGTCCATCAACGCCCTGCGCGGGGCCCTGCACGAGATCTCGATGACGGCCAGCCCGCCGCTGAACTTCGTGGTCGGCAAGGCCCGCGACCTGGTCACCCTGATCATGATCGGTATCGCGCTCATCGTCTCCACCCTGCTCGGCGGCTTCGCCACGCAGGCGACGACGACCGTGGCGACCTTCCTCGGCGTGGAGACCTCGGCGCTCGCCGGGGCCGCGCTGACCGGGGTCGGGCTCGCGGCCAGCGTGGGCGCCGACTGGGTGCTGTTCCTCATCGTCCTGGGCTGGGTGGGCCGGCCGGGCCAGCCGTTCAAGGTGCTGGCCCAGGGGGCGCTGCTGGGGGCGATCGGGTTCGGCGTGCTGAAGCAGGTGGCGACGCTGCTGCTGGCGGGCACGCTGAGCAATCCCGTGTACGGGACGTTCGCCGTGACGGTCGGGTTGCTCCTGTGGATCAACTTCTCGGCGCGGCTGACGATGTACGTGGCCGCGTGGACCGTCACGGCGGGCCTGTACCCGCCGCCCGACCCCACGCCGCTGCCGTCCGGCGGCTACTCGACGGACTCCTGAACGCCCGGACCCGTACCGGCGCCGCCGCCCTGCCGCCACATGGACGGCCGCGCCACACTCGGGCCGGCTAGCGCGCCGTCCGGCGCCTGCGGATGCCGTAGAGCAGCCAGCCCGCGCCACCGAGCACGCCCGCGCCGATGATCAGGGCGCTGACGGGGCCGCTCGCGCCGGGTCGCGCGGCCGGCGACGGCGCGACGGCCGGAGCGGACGGCTTGGCGCGCACCGTCACCTGGTCCACCGCGGGCTGGGCGGGCAGCGGATCCACCAGCACGCCCACCGGAACGACCTTGCCGCGGGCGGCGAAGCCCCAGTCGAGCAGCTTCTCGACCTCGTCCCAGAAGTAGCCCTCGTGACGCATGATCGTCACGATGATCGTGTGGCCGTTGCGGGTGGCCGCGCCGACGAAGCTGCCCAGCGCCTTGGAGGTCCAGCCGTTCTTGATGCCGACCATGCCCTTGTAGCGCCACAGCAGCTTGTTGTGGTTGCCGATCTCGTAGTAGCCCTTGGGCGCGGGGAAGCGCGAGGACTTGAGGCTCACGTACCTGCGGAACTCGGCGTTGGCCAGGCCCGCGCGGGCGATCAGCGCCAGGTCGTAGGCCGAGCTGCTCTGCCCCGGCTTGTCCAGGCCGCTGGGCGTCTTGGCGACCGTGTCGTTGGCCTGAAGGCGCTTGGCCTCGGCGTTCATGTCGGCGAGGGTCGTGGCGAGACCCCCGTTCGCCTCGGCGAGCGCCATCGCCGCGTCGTTGCCCGAGCTGAGCATGAGCGCCTTGAACAGGTCGTCCACCTTGTAGATGGGCTTGGTGGACAGGCCGACCGCGCTGCCCTCCTGGTTGACGGCGTTCCTGCTGGGCTTGACCTTGAGGTTCCGGTCGAGCTTGGGAATGAGCGCCACGGCGGTGAGGGTCTTGAGCGTGCTGGCCGGCAGCAAGCGGCCATGGGGGTTCTTGGCGGCCAGCACCTGTCCCGTCTCGGCGTCGGCGATCACGAAGGAGGTGGCCTTCGTCTTCGGCGGCGCCTTCACTCCTGCGGGCACGACCAGGCCCTTGCCCGCCAGCTGGTCGCCGCCGAGCGGACCTTCGGCGGCGGGCGGGTCGGCCAGGGCAGGACCTGCCAGAGCGACCGCGGCGAGAAGTGCCGCGACCGGCACCAGTTTCGTCCCCATAGCGTCCTCAGCGTAGCTTCGTCACATAGCGCATGAGGCGTCACTACCCGCGAAGCAGCAGAGAGATGGGCATGTCACGAAAGATCGCCGGATTCCTGATCATCATTGGCGCGTTCATGGTCTTCGAGTGGATCAACCTTGGATTCAACCTCGCCGACGGGCACCCGACCAGCTTCTACGTGGTCCACGGCATACTCATCGCCGTCAACGTGGTGCTGGGCGTCGTGCTGGCCCTGATCGGCTGGCGCGGCTACATGCGCGCCCCGAGGCAGAAGGGTTGATCACATTGACCGGTGGCCCGGTCAGCCCTCGCAGAGCGCCAGGTGGGTGATCCTGTGCAGTTCCTCGGCCTCCTCCCGCGAGTCCCCGATGCTCGTGAAGCCCAGCTTGCCGTGCTCGGGGATGGCGCCCAGCAGGTGCAGCACGTTCCCCGTACGGCGCCGCCGGTCGAAGCCGAGCCCGAGCCGCTCGATCATCCGTACCACCTGACCGGGCGTGTGGCCGCGCAGGCAGCCCGCCGAGCAGTTGTCGGTCGCGGTGTAGTACTTCGGCCGGCCCTCGCTCATCAGCAGCCCGGTGGCCGGGTCGTAGCCGGCGTCCGTGGTCAGCAGCGCGGCGCCGAACGGGTGGGTGGTGCCGCCGATGCGCAGGTTCACCTCGCACAGCAGCGCCGCGTAGCCGGCGTCGGTCTTCATCGCGAAGAAGTCCATGCCGAACAGGCCGACCACGCCGCGCTCCGCCAGCAGCTTGGCGATCTTCGCGGCCGAGGCGCTGACCTCCTGCCGGTACTCCGACCGCGCGGGGAAGGTGCAGCCCTGGTAGACGGGGCCGTCGAGCACCTGGTCGTGGGTGGCGACGACGTCGTAGTGGCCGCCGGGGGTGATCCTGGCCAGCGCGCTGGGGTAGTAGAGCGGCCGGTGCTCGATGAACTCCTCGACCACCCCGCCCCGTTCGGCCAGCTTGGCCGCGAACCCGGCCCAGGTCTCGTCCGCGCCGGCGGAGAACTCCGTGGCGTTCCAGTCGTCCTTGGGCACGATCGCGTTGCCGAGACCCGAGTAGCCGTCGTTCAGCTTCACCATGACGCGCTCGCCCGGCAGTGACAGCACGGCCTGCTCGATCTGCGGCATCGTGTACAGGTCGCCGAAGCCGCGCGCCATCGGCACACCCGCCGCGGTGCCGATCTCGCGGGCCCCGCTCTTGGAGCCGTAGTAGGCCAGCGACATGGCCGGTCCGTAGATGGGGACGTTGAGTGACGCGGCGAGCTGCTCCTCCAGGTCGCTCATGACGAACGGCACCAGCCACGCGTCGTCCCCGATGACGCTCCGTACCCGGTCGATCACCTCGGGTCGGTCGAGCACCGTCCTGGTCAGCGGCTGGCTGGCCGGGTCGTTCACCGTGATCAGATGCAGCCGCCTGGCCGCGTCGTCCGGATCGGGAAGGAAGCCGAAGTAGTAGTCGACGATCTCCTGATGGATCGGCATCGAGGAGAGGTAGACCACCGAGATCCCCGGCTCGCGCAGGGTCAGCAGGAGGAAGAGCAGACGCTCCTCGTAACACCTTGCTGCCTTGATGCGGCGGAGCTCATCCTGCGGCAGGGAGAGCGAGGGTACGACCACCAGGGTCCCCTCGCTCGGCTCGAAGATGCTCAACCGTGCATGCTTCTCCCCGAACGGGATTTTAGTGATCATATTGCGAGTGAAACACGCATTCTTCTCATTTACATGCATCGTCGCAGTATGATCACCAGGACAGAAGGTGACAGGATTTGGGACATGGTCAACGTTTGGCCGTGGGCACAACGGGTGACAAACTAATGATCCGATGTGACTATTTCCGGACCAGATAAAGGCTCACGCAACGTGACGACCTGCGGTTACGGACATGCCCCGGCCCAACTTTTGGTGTAGTTGTCCGCGGGAGGGGCGGCAGGGGGGATAAAGTCGATGGCATCGCCATCAGGCTGACCGCCTAACCCCGCTCATCGTTCGGGTGTGTGGCATTCGCTTCACCGGGCAGCTGCCCCGACCGGACGGCTGAATCGTGTGATCGCACGAGAATACGGCGCAATGAGCCGTGCGACGGCGCTGTCGCACGTGACGGGACGGTGACTGATGCAGGGACGTGAGCTGCGGGGGGAACTCGACGCGTTCCTGGTGGAGAACGAGCCGGATCTGGTGGCCTTCCGCCGCGACCTGCACATGCACCCAGAGCTCGCCTTCGCCGAATACCGCACGACCCAGAAGATCGCCGACCGGCTCGACGCCGCGGGCCTCAACCCGTCCGTGCTCCCCCGAGGCACCGGCCTGATCTGCGAGGTCGGCAGCGGCGACGGGCCCACCATCGCGCTCCGCGCCGACATCGACGCGCTCGCCCTGCCCGACGAGAAGGACGTGCCGTACCGGTCGACCGTCCAGGGCATCTGCCACGCCTGCGGCCACGACGTGCACACCACGATCCTGCTCGGCACCGGGCTGTTCCTCGCCCGCCAGGCCGCCGACGGCCTGCTGCCAGGCCGGGTCCGCCTGCTGTTCCAGCCCGCCGAGGAGCTGCCCGGCGGCGCGCTCGAGGTCATGGCGCACGGCGGCATCAGCGGCGTCGAGCGCATCTTCGGCCTCCACTGCGACCCCCGCGTCGACGTCGGCCAGGTCGGCCTCAAGGCCGGTCCCATCACCTCCGCCTGCGACAAGCTCGCCATCCGGGTCAGCGGACCCGGCGGCCACACCGCCAGGCCCCACCTGACCGCCGACCTCGTCTTCGCTCTCGCCAAGATCCTCACCGAGCTGCCCGCCGCGCTCTCCCGCCGGGTCGACCCCCGCTCGTCGCTGTCGCTGGTGTGGGGCCGCGTCGAGTCGGGCTCGGCCGCCAACGCCATCCCCGACGACGGCATCGCCGAGGGCACCGTCCGCTGCCTGGACGAGTCCGCGTGGCACGCCGCCCCCGACCTCATCAAGGCACTGCTGGAGTCGGTCGCCGGCGCGTACGGCGTCGAGGCCACCATGGACTACTCCCGCGGCGTCCCGCCCGTCGTCAACGACGAGGAGAGCGTCCAGATGCTCGCCGAGGCCGCCGAGCGCGTGCTCGGGCACGGCTCGGTCGTCCCCACCCAGCAGTCGCTGGGCGGCGAGGACTTCGCCTGGTACCTCGAGTCGATCCCCGGGGCGTTCGCCCGGCTCGGCACGCGCTCGCCCGGTGGGCTCGACTACGACATCCACCAGGGCACCTTCGACGTCGACGAGAGCGCCATCGGCAGCGGCGTGCGCTTCATGGCGGCCACCGCGCTGACCGCCCTCTGGGACGGTCACCGTCCCGGACAGGTGAGCGAGCAGACGGTGGCCGAGTACATCTGACCTCGCCCGGACGGCGGCGCGGACCGGAGGGCCGGTGGACATGGGCTCCGCGATGCGCGGCGGCGTCCGGCACGGCGGGCGGCGGCGGACCGCCCGCCGTACGGGAGGGCCTCAGGACAGGCGGCCGAAGACCACCGGCAGTTCGAGCGACGACAGCCCGGGGGAGATCTCCACCTTCGTCCCCGCCGGGTACCGCAGCGTGAAGTCGTAGTCCGTCGAGGTCAGCACGAGCCCGATCTTGTGCCCCTTCTTGAACAGGTAGTCCTGCGGCTGGAAGTCCCAGCGGAAGGTGTAGGCCTTGCCCGCTCTGACGGGGTCGGTCCGGTCGGCGCGGTGCCGGTTGCGCACGTCGAGCCACCCGCGAGAGACGATCTTGTAGGGGGCCGAGACGGTCCCGTGCCGGTAGATGAACGTGCACCCGCTCTCGCCGGGCACCGCCTCGCCGTAGCAGTACTGCTCTCCGGTGTTCACCAGGCGCCCGTTGGCCCTGGTGTCGGTGCCGTAGTCCACCAGCAACGCGGTCAGGTACGGCGAGGCGCCGTCCTTGAGCGAGGCCCGCACCGTGACCGTCGGCGTGCCGGAGATCCGGACGTCGGTCGGCAGCGGGCCGGTCAGGTAGGCGAGCCTGTTGGGGTCGGCCGCGGGAGCGGTCTCGACGAGCTGTTCGGCCTTGCGGGTGTTCTGGTCGACGTAGGACTCGCGCGCCGACAGCGGCTTGGGCAGCGGGCCCAGCGTGGCGGAGGAGCCCAGCCACAGGCGGACGGGAAGCGTGCCGGGCAGCGGCCACCTGGCGTGCTGACCCCACTGGCCGGGCGCGATCTCGACGTCGGCCTGCGGCTCGGACATGATGCCCGTGTCGATCCCGTACAGCCAGTGGTCGAACCACAGGTGGAGCTGCCGCAGCCACTCGACGGTCCTGACGTTGAACGGGTCGGCGTGGGCGCCCTGGTGCAGCCAGATCTTGCGGGGCACGTCCCGCTTGGCCAGCGCCTGCCACCACTGCGCGGCCTGCTTGGTCTTGACGTTCCAGTCGTTGAGCCCGTGGACGAGGAAGACGCTGGCCTTGACCTTGTCCACGTTGACGAGGAAGTCGCGGGCGGCCCAGAAGTCGCTGTAGTCGCCGGTGATCCGGTCCTGGGCGGCGGTGAACTCGTCCATCACCGGGGCGCAGATCTCCTTGCCCGCCCTGGTGAGGACGGCCTTCGCCATGACGTCGGCGTCCTCGCCCTGGTAGCCGCCCGGCGCGAGGACACCGCCGTTGGCGCGGTAGTAGTCGTACCAGGAGGAGATGGCGGCGATCGGCACGATCGTCTTGAGCCCCTCGACGCCGGTGGCGGCCACCTGGTTGGGCAGCGTGCCGTTGTAGGAGACGCCGATCATGCCGACGTTGCCGGTGGACCAGGAGGCGGTCACGGGGTTGCCGGCCGCGTCGAAGCCCTTGGCCCTGCCGTTCAGCCAGTCGATGACGGCCTTGGGTCCGGCGCTCTCCTGCGCGTCGCCCGTGGTGGGGCAGCCGGTGGACCTGCCGCTGCCGAGGCTTTCGACGCGGGCCACGGCGTAACCGCGGGGGACGAAGTAGTTGTCGTAGTAGCCAGGGAAGGTCTCGACCGCGGCCTTGGTGTCGGCGGAGCGCAGGCCGGGCAGCGGGTTGCCGTTCTCGTCGACGTCCACCTTGTGGTTGGGCACGGTGCCGTCGATGCCCGCGTAGTACGGGCTGGACTCCATGATGATCGGGACCTTGAGCCCGGTCTCGGTCTCCTTGGGCCGCAGGAAGTCGGCCGCCACCCTGTCGTTGCGGCCGTCGCGGTCGCTGTCGACGCCTTCCACCTCGACGAAGACGGTCTGCTTGACGGCGTCAGCCCTGGAGTAGATGGGCTGCGTCGGTCCTGTGTCGGATAAAGCGGGATTCACGCCCGCCGCCGCGATCAGCACGGCGGCCAGCGGGACCGCGATCGTCCTCCGGGTGCGCATGGGGGGTGCTCCAGGTGGTATGGGAGATTTCTAGCCATCCAACGGAATCTCCCGCTTGACAGCAAGATCTTGACTTCCGGCAAGGTTGGGTGAACGGCGTGTAATGGAGCCGTGGCCGGCCCATTAGCTGCAGGTCAGGCGCACAGCGCCGGCATCCAGGTCACAGACGCGCCTGATGTCGATAACGGAGCGGTTGCGGACCTGTGTGCTGGTTTGGACTGTCATGGCCGAACAACTATCTTCCGTGCAGGGTTGCCGTGCGTTTCTTCGCGCGTGCGATGAAAGTTGGACGGCGGGGAAATGGAAGGAGTCGCCTTGCTCAGCAAGCGATTCGGCAGGATTGCGGTCGGCACCGTCGCTGGTGCCATGCTCATGGCGGCCGCGGCGTGTGGTGGCGGCGGGAGCACGGGCGCGACCAGCTCCGCGGCTCCGAGCGGGGCGGCCAGCGAGCCCGCGAAGGCCAGCGGTCTCAAGGTGGGTCTCGCCTTCGACGTCGGCGGCCGTGGTGACAAGTCGTTCAACGACGCCGCCTACGCGGGCCTCGAGCGGGCCGCGAAGGAGCTCGGCGCCGACATCAAGGAGCTCAGCCCGGCCGCTGACGGCTCCAACCGTGGCGAGCTGCTGCGCCAGCTGGCCGAGGCCGGCTACAACCCGATCATCGGTGTCGGCTTCGCCTACGGCGAGGACATCAAGAAGGCGGCGCAGGAGTACACCGACGTCCAGTTCGCGGTCGTCGACTCGGCCTCCAACGCCCCGAACGTGACCGGTCTGCTGTTCGCCGAGGAGCAGGGCTCCTACCTGGCGGGCGTCGCCGCCGCGCTGAAGAGCAAGACCAACCACGTCGGCTTCGTCGGCGGCGTCGAGAACGACCTGATCAAGAAGTTCGAGGCGGGCTTCAGCGCCGGTGTCAAGGCCACCAAGCCCGACACCAAGGTCGACGTGAAGTACCTGACGCCCGACGGTGACTTCAGCGGCTTCAAGGCCCCCGACAAGGGCAAGATCGCCGCCGAGAAGATGTACCAGGACGGCGCGGACATCGTCTACCACGCCTCCGGCGACTCCGGCACCGGCGTCTTCCAGGCCGCCGGCGAGGCCAAGAAGCTGGCCATCGGCGTCGACTCCGACCAGCGGCAGACCGTGGACGCCGCGCTCCAGCCCGTCATCATGACCTCGATGATCAAGCGCGTCGACGTCGGCGTGTTCGAGTTCATCAAGGCGTTCCAGGGCGGCGCGAAGGGCGGCAAGAACGACGTCTACGACCTGAAGGTCGACGGCGTGGGCCTGTCCACCACCGGTGGCGAGATCGACGATATCCAGGAGCAGATCGACGCCGCCAAGAAGAAGATCGTGGACGGCGAAATCACCGTTCCGAGCAAGCCGTAATCTGGGTAGACACCCAAGAGGCCATGGAAGGCCCGGGCGCGTCCCGGGCCTTCGCTCTATCCCGGCTCTCCAGGAGACCGTATGAGCTCGGACACCCTCGCCCCGGCGAAACCCGCCGTTGAGCTGGAGGGCATCACCAAGCGTTTTCCCGGCGTCGTCGCCAACCATGACATCCGCATCACCATCGAGGCGGGCAGCGTCCACGCCATCTGCGGAGAGAACGGCGCGGGCAAGTCCACTCTGATGAAGATCCTGTACGGCATGCAGAAGCCGGACGAGGGCCAGATCAGGGTGAACGGCCAGGATGTCAGCTTCCGGACGCCGAGCGACGCGATCGCGGCCGGCATCGGCATGGTCCACCAGCACTTCATGCTGGCCGACAACCTGACCGTGCTGGAGAACATCGTCCTCGGCGCGGAGCCGAAGAGCGCCGGCTTCCTCGACGCGTCCGGCGCGCGCCACCGTATCCAGGAGCTGGCCGCGGCCCACGGCCTGCGGGTCGACCCCGACCGCCTGGTCGAGGACCTCGGCGTCGGCGACCGCCAGCGGGTGGAGATCCTGAAGGTCCTCTACCGGGGCGCCCGCGTCCTCATCCTCGACGAGCCCACCGCGGTCCTCGTGCCGCAGGAGGTCGAGGAGCTGTTCGACAACCTGCGCGAGCTCAAGGCCGACGGCCTCACCGTCATCTTCATCTCGCACAAGCTCGACGAGGTGCTCAGCATCGCCGACGAGATCACCGTGATCCGTCGCGGCACCACCGTCGCGAGCATGCCGCGCAGCCAGGTCACCAGCGCCCGCCAGCTCGCCGAGCTGATGGTCGGCAGCGAGCTGCCCACCCCCGAGACCCGCGAGTCCACCGTCACCGACACCGTCGAGCTGGCGGTCTCCGACCTGACCATGGAGGCCGAAGGCTTCCGTCCGCTGCCCAAGGGCGTGTCCCTCCTGGAGTTCACGCGGGGCAAGCGGCTGCTGCTCGACGACGTGTCCTTCGAGATCCGCAAGGGTGAGATCGTCGGCATCGCCGGCGTCGAGGGCAACGGCCAGTCCGAGCTGATCGAGGCGATCATGGGCATGCGCCAGGCGCACGGCCAGATCAGGCTCGGCGCCGACGACATCAGCGAGTGGACCACGCTCAAGCGCCGCGAGGCGGGCATCGGCTACATCCCCGAGGACCGCCACCGCCAGGGCCTGCTGCTCGAGGCCTCGCTCTGGGAGAACCGGGTGCTCGGCCACCAGACGCGCAAGCCCGTCCGCAAGGGCATCTGGATCGACAGGAAGGCCGCCAAGGCCGACACCGAGCGCATCGTCAAGGACTACGACGTGCGCACCCCCAGCGTCGACACCCTCGCGCTGGCCCTGTCCGGCGGCAACCAGCAGAAGCTGATCGTCGGCAGGGAGATGAGCGGCGAGCCGTCGTTCCTCATCGCGGCCCACCCGACCAGAGGCGTGGACGTCGGCGCCCAGGCCTCCATCTGGGACCACCTGCGCCACGCCAGAGCCGCGGGGCTGGCCGTCCTGCTGATCTCGGCCGACCTCGACGAGCTGATCGGCCTGTCCGACACGCTGTACGTGATCTACCGGGGCCGGCTGGTGGCCAGGCTCGACCCCACCCAGGTGACGCCTGAGCAGCTCGGCGGCTACATGACAGGCGCCATCACCGAGGAAGGGGCATGATGCCCGCAGGGCTCTATCGCGTGCTGCTGACGGTGGGCGGCGCCGTCGCCGCCATCGTCCTGGCCATGCTGATCTCGAGCGTGGCCGTCCTGGTGGCGGGGGCCGACCCGCTGGCCGCGTTCGCCGCGCTGGTCGACTTCGGGCAGACCGAGAACAGCGTGGTCAACGGCATCACCACGGTGATCAACCGAGCGGTCCCGCTGTACATCGCAGGTCTCGCGGTCGCCGTGGGCTTCCGGATGAACCTCTTCAACATCGGTGTGGAGGGGCAGTACCGCCTCGCGGCCGTCTGCGCCGCCTACGTCGGCGCGACCTTCAGCGCGCCCGCGCCGATCCAGATCGCGGTCATCATGGTGGTCGCCGCGGCCGTCGGCGGCCTCTACGCGCTGATCCCGGCCCTGATGAAGGTCGGCAGGGGCGTCAACGAGGTCATCTCGACCATCATGCTCAACTACATCGCGATCAGCCTGGCCGCCTTCCTGGTGCGCGGGCCCTTCCAGGGGCCGCGGGCCGAGGGCCAGCTGACGGTGCAGACGGCCGACATCCCGCAGTCCGGCTGGTTCCCGGACGTCAACTTCCTGTTCACGATGTTCGGGCTGCCCGCGCCTCGTGGCGCGGGCCTGTGGGGCTTCCTCGGTGTGGCGGTCGTGCTCGGCATCGTGCTGTGGGTGGTGCTCGAACGCACGCGCTTCGGCTTCGACGTCAAGGCCAGCGGCCTGAACTCGATCGCCGCCCTCGCGTCGGGCGTCAAGCCGAAGAAGATGGTCATCTCGGCGATGGTGCTCTCCGGAGCCATCGCGGGGCTCATCGGCCTTCCCGAGATCCTCGGCCGCACCCACAACTACGGCACCAGCTTCACCGCCGGTCTCGGCTTCCTCGGCATCGCGGTCGCCCTGCTCGGCCGGAACAGGCCGGTCGGCATCGCGTTCGCCGCCCTGCTGTTCGGCTTCCTCGACCGGGCGCAGGGTCCGCTGCAGTTCGCGGACGTGCCGCCGTCGGTCATCATGATCATGCAGGGCACCATCGTGCTGCTGGTGGTCATCGCCAACGAGATCACCAGCAGGATGGCGCTCCGCCAGGAGGAACGGCGGGCCGCCCGCCAGCTCGCCACGACGAACCGCGTAGAGGTGGCCGCATGAGCGCCGTCGAGGCACGCAAGGTCAGGAAGTACCACCTCACGCTGATCGGCGTGGCGGTGCTCATCCTGCTGCTGTCCCTGGTGAGAGTCATCAGCGGCAAGGTCGACATCACCTCGTCCGGCACCTTCCAGGCGGCGCTGGTGCTGGCCGTACCCATCGGACTGGCCGGTCTGGGCGGTCTGTGGGCGGAGCGGGCCGGTGTGGTCAACATCGGTCTCGAGGGCATGATGGTGCTCGGCACCTGGTTCGCCGGCTGGGCCGGCTACCAGTGGGGCTGGCCCGCGGCCCTGCTCGCGGGCCTGGCGGCGGGAGCGGTCGGCGGCCTGCTGCACGCGATCGCCACGGTCGGCTTCGGCGTCGACCACATCATCAGCGGCGTCGCGATCAACCTGCTGGGCCCGGGCATCACCCGGTTCCTGTCCGAGGTCCTGTACGCCGAGGGCACGGCCGCCGCCGCCGCGGGAGCGGGCATCACCACCTCGCCCGCGCTGTCCTCCGAGCCGCCCGAGGTGAGCCTGCCCCTGCTCTCCTCGGGGCCCGACTGGCTCGGCGCGCTGGAGAACACGCACTGGTTTCTCATCTCGGACATCGCCGGCATCCTGCGCGGGCTCACCCACGACGTGGGCCTCCTGGTCATCGTGGCCGTCGCACTGATCCCGCTGACCTATCTCGTGCTCTGGCACACGGCCTTCGGCCTGCGGCTGCGCTCGGCGGGCGAGAACCCGTGGGCGGCCGAGTCGCTGGGCGTGAACGTCTACCGCACCAAGTACGTCGCGACCGTCATCTCCGGCGCGATGGCCGGGCTCGGCGGCGTGTTCCTGGTCTTCTTCACCTCCAAGTACGTCGAGGGCCAGACGCAGGGCCGCGGCTTCATCGGCCTGGCCGCCATGATCTTCGGCAACTGGCGGCCCGGCGGGCTCGCGGCGGGCGCCTCGCTGTTCGGCTACGCCAACGGCCTGCAGCTGCGCAGCTCGGCGGCGGTGACCGGGTTCTTCCTGTTCGGCGCGATCCTGCTGTTCATCTACGTCGCCTACCGGATCAGGCAGCTGTTCCTGACCGGCCGCGAGACGCCGGCCGCGGCCGTCGCGGGGGCCAAGGACTACACCCTCATGGCGTTCGCCGCGGGCGGCGCGGTCGTGCTCATCTGGCTGTGGATCACCGTGGACCGCCTGCCGAACGAGTTCGTCTTCATCACCCCGCACGTCCTGACGCTGCTGGTCCTCCTGGTCGCCTCCCAGCGCCTGCGGATGCCCAAGGCGGACGGCGTGCGCTACCGCCGCGGGGAGCAGCATTGAGCATCGACTGGGACGCGCTCAGGGACGAGGCCACGCAGGCGATGCAGAACGCCTACGCGCCCTACTCCAAGTTCCCGGTGGGCGCCGCCGCCGTGGTCGACGACGGGCGTGTCATCACCGGCTGCAACGTCGAGAACGCCTCCTACGGGCTCGGCCTGTGCGCCGAGTGCGGCCTCGTCTCGGCGCTGCACGCCACCGGCGGCGGCAGGCTGGTCGCCTTCACCTGCGTCGACGGCCACGGCGAGCTGCTCATGCCGTGCGGGCGCTGCCGCCAGCTGCTCTACGAGTTCGGCGGCGAGGAACTGCTGGTGGAGACGCCCGACGGGCCCCGGCGGATGGGCGACATCCTGCCCTACGCCTTCGGACCCGACGACCTGTCCAGGGGGGCATGAGCATGGACGTCATCGACGTCATCGTCACCAAGCGGGGCCGCGGCGCGCTGACCACCGCGCAGATCGACTGGGTCATCGACGCCTACACCCGCGGCGACGTGGCCGACGAGCAGATGTCGGCTCTCGCGATGGCGATCCTGCTCAACGGCATGGACCGGCGCGAGATCGCCGACTGGACCCAGGCGATGATCCGCACCGGCGAGCGCATGGACTGGTCGGTGCTCGACCGCCCGACCGCGGACAAGCACTCCACCGGCGGCGTCGGCGACAAGATCACTCTGCCGCTCGCGCCGCTCGTGGCGGCGTGCGGCGCCTACGTCCCGCAGCTGTCGGGCCGCGGCCTCGGCCACACCGGCGGCACCCTGGACAAGCTGGAGTCGATCCCCGGCTGGCGGGCCTCGCTGTCCAACGGCGAGATGCTCGCCGTCCTGCGCGAGGCGGGCGCGGTCATCTGCGCGGCCGGCGCGGGGCTCGCCCCGGCCGACAAGAAGCTGTACGCCCTGCGCGACGTGACAGGAACCGTCGAGTCGATCCCGCTGATCGCTTCCTCGATCATGTCGAAGAAGATCGCCGAGGGGACCGGGTCGCTGGTCCTCGACGTCAAGGTGGGCTCCGGCGCGTTCATGAAGGACGTCGACTCGGCGCGCGAGCTCGCCGCCACCATGGTGTCGCTCGGCGCCGACGCGGGCGTGCGCACCGTCGCGCTGCTGACCGCGATGGACCGGCCGCTCGGCCTGGCCGTCGGCAACGCCCTGGAGGTCGCCGAGTCGGTCGAGGTCCTCGCCGGCGGCGGGCCCGCCGACGTGGTGGAGCTGACGGTACGGCTGGCCAGGGAGATGCTGGAGGCCGCGGGCGTGTCCGGCAAGGACCCCGCCGAGGCGTTGAAGGACGGCTCGGCGATGGACGCCTGGCGCCGCATGATCAGCGCTCAGGGCGGCGACCCTGACGGGGTGCTGCCCAGGGCGGCCGAGACGATGACCGTGCCGTGTCCCGCCTCGGGCGTGCTGACCCGGCTGGACGCCTACGGGGTCGGGCTCGCCGCCTGGCGCCTGGGGGCGGGCCGGGCCCGCAAGGAGGACCCGGTCTCGTTCGGCGCGGGCATCACGCTGCACGCCAAGCCGGGCGACCTGGTCAGGGAGGGCCAGCCGCTGCTGACGCTGCACACGGACGAGACGGCCAGGTTCGCGCGGGCGCTGGAGGCGCTGGAGGGCGCCTACGAGGTCGGCCCGGCCTCCAGCCCGGAGCTGCTGCCCCTGGTCATCGACCGCATCACCGCCTGATCCCGCTGCCCCTCCCCGGCACGGCACCTCTGGGGAGGGGTCAGAGCAGCAGGATCCGGTCGCCGACGCGGACCCGGCCGGGGCGGAGCACCTCGGCGTACGCGCCCACGCACGGCCGCGGCCCCATGCCCGGCAGCGGCTCGACCCTGTTGTGGACGGCGGGCACCTGGAGCGCGGAGGTGTCGCGGGGAAGCGGCCCGTGTTCGAGCGTGGGGACCGCGCACCGGGGCGTCGGGACGGTGACCCGCAGGACGACCTCGTCGCCGACGGCCACCTGCCTGCCGAGCCAGCCGTTCTCCACGTAGCCCTCGCCGCCCTCGCCGCCCTCGCCGCCCTCGCGGCCCTCGGTGACCTCGCCTGCCGTACGGATGACCAGGTTGGGCCGGTAGCGGACGGCGTCGGCGGGCGCGCCGGTCGGTCCCGCGGCGCCGACGGCCGCGAGGGTGGAGGTGGCGAGCAGGTGGACGGGCGCGTAGTCGAAGAAGGTGCCGGGCGCCCCGCCGCCGAGCCTGCCCGGTTCGACGGCGACCTCGGCGGTGACGCCCGAGGTCAGCACCTGCTCGGGGACGGCCCGTTCCAGGGTGGCACCTTCGGGCGGTGTGCCGGTGAGCGTGACCTTCCTGCCGACGGCCAGCGACAGCACCTCGTCGACGTCGGGGTCGTCGCTGTGCACGATCGTGCCGTCGGGCAGGGTGATCCTGGTACGGTCACCGTCCGTGACCGCCGACAGCGTGAGCATGCTCCGCCACAGGCGGGGGTTCTTGGGGCTGGCGACCTTTCCCGTCTCACGGTCGAGAAGGGCCAGGCGCCGGTCGCCGTCGAGCCCGAGCGAGGTGAGGACGGCCTCGGCGACGTCCTCGCCGAGCAGGCCTTTGACGGGATGGCGGCGCATCCGTTCGATCGTGCCTAATTCCACAATCCCGTATTGTGCCATTAGTCATGACGGGAGGGGCAAGGCTCCGGAGAAGCCCCGCCCCTTCCCTCAGGGCTCAGCGGAAGCTGTCGGCGTTCTCCGCGGCCCACTGCGCGAACGTCCGTGGGGCGTGGCCCGTGACGTCGAGCACCACGGAGTTGACGCGGTTGGCCTCCTCCGGGACGTTGCCGAAGACCTCGATCATGAAGTCGATCAACTCCTGCGGCATCCCCTGCGCGGCCATCCGCTCCCTGGCCTGCTCCGGCGTCAGCTCGACGAACTCGATCTCCTTGCCGATCGCCGCGCCGATGATGCGGACCTTGTCGCGCGTGGTCAGCCGCTCGGGCCCGGTGAGGGGGTAGACCTTGCCCCCGTGGCCGTCCTCGACCAGGGCGGTGGCCGCCACGGCGGCGATGTCGGCCTCGTGCACCAGCGCCGTGGTGGCCTCGCCGAACGGCTCCCGCACCACGCCCTCGGCCCGTACGTCGTCGGCCCACTTCAGCAGGTTCGACATGAACTCGGTCGGCCGGATGTGCGTCCAGGCCAGGTCGCTGTCCCTGAGGGCGGGCTCCAGCGTGCTCTCGTCCCAGCCGCCGAGCACGGTCACCCGGCGCACGCCGGCCTTCCTGGCCAGGTCGACGATCTCCTTGCCGTTCGGCAGCGGCGCGTAGTCGTCACCGCCGAAGTTGATCAGGTGGACCGCCGTCACGCCCTCGAAGGCGGCCTGCAGCGTGTCGGTGGCGGCCAGGTCACCGCCCACCACCTCGACGCCCTCGGGGAAGGAGGCCTTGCCCGGGTTCCTGGTCAGGGCGCGTACGGCGTGGCCGGCCTCGACGAGGTGGCTGACGATGTGGCGGCCGACGGTGCCGGTGGCTCCGGTCACGAGAATGGTCATCGCGTGCTCCCTGACGCTTCGGTTGCGGTGTCAGGAGCAACAGTAGGAACCATCGCGGAAAGGTCGGTTCCGCAATAGGGAGCCGATGCGCTAGACGTTCGCGAAGACGTCGCAGAGGACCGCGCGGTGGGTCGGGCGGGCGGCGGCGTGGCGGCCGCGGCCCTCGTCGGTGATCCAGACGAAGACGCCGCGCCGGTCCATGTCGCAGACCCCGCGGCTGACCAGGCCGGCCTTCTCCAGGCGGGCCACGACGCGGGACAGGGCGCTCTGGCTCAGGTGCACCTCGTCGGCGAGCTCCTGCACGCGGAACTTCCGGCAGTCGGAGGAAACGATGCGATCGAGCACCTCGAACTCGCTGGCGCCGAGATCGTGCTTCTCGCCGAGCTCGCGCTCGAGCGCGCACTGCGCCTTCGCGTGCTTGGCCAGCACGTCGTGCCAGGCCCTGACCACGGCCTCCTCGTTCATGACGCGGAGAATACCACCAGGTAAATATCTATGCAACCACATTAAATTCGGTTGCATCTAATGCAAGTGCATGTAGTCTCAGTGTCCATGTCCTCCACTTCTGCTCGTACTGCTGGGTGGGGCGCGCTCGCCGTGCTCTGCGCTGTGATCTTCCTTGACGCTCTTGACGTGTCGATGGTCGGTGTCGCCCTGCCGGCCATCCAGACGGATCTGGGGCTCTCTCCTTCGTCGTTGCAATGGGTGGTCAGCGGCTACGTGCTGGGATACGGCGGTCTTCTGCTTCTCGGGGGCAGGACCGCCGACCTGCTCGGGCGGCGCAGGGTGTTCCTGGTCGCGCTGGGCGTCTTCGCCGTGGCCTCGCTGCTCGGTGGCATCGTCGACGACGGCACGTTGCTGATCGTCGCCCGCTTCATCAAGGGCATGAGCGCGGCGTTCACCGCGCCGGCGGCGTTGTCGATCATCACGACGTCCTTTCCTGAGGGGCCCGAGCGCAACAGGGCGCTGAGCGTCTTCACCGCCTCGGGGGCCAGCGGGTTCTCCCTCGGCCTGGTGCTGTCCGGCCTGCTGACCGAGCTCGACTGGCGGGCGACGTTCCTGATGCCCGTGCCGGTCGCGATCCTCGCCCTGGTCGCCGCGCTCAAGGTGCTGCCCAAGGGCCACGAGGACCGGGCCGAGGGCGGCTACGACCTGATCGGCGCGGTCCTGATCACGGCCTCGATGCTGCTGCTGGTGTTCACGGTGGTCCAGGCTCCGGAGGCGGGCTGGCTGTCGGTCCGCACCATCGGCTCGCTGCTGGCCTCCTTCGTCCTGCTCGGCCTGTTCGTCTTCGCCGAACTGAGGGTCAAGCACCCCCTGGTGCGGCTCGGCCTGCTGCGCTCGGCCCCGATCGTGCGGGCCAACCTGGGCCTGGTCATCCTGTTCGGCTCCTACGTCGGCTTCCAGTTCGTGGCCATGCAGTACTTCCAGAACCTGCTGCACTGGTCGGCGATGCAGACCGCGCTCGCGTTCCTGCCCGCCGGTCTGCTCGTGGCGCTGACCTCCACCAAGATGGGCGACTTCGCCGACAGGTTCGGCACGGCCAAGCTCATCGTCATCGGCTCGGCCGCGCTGGCCGGCGGCTATGCCATCTTCCTCGGGATCGACGAGAGCCCGAGCCTGGGCGGCCTGGTCATCCCCGGCATGGTGCTGCTGGGCATCGCCTTCGCGCTGTCCTTCCCGTCGCTCAACATCCAGGCGACCAACGGCGTGCACGACGACGAGCAGGGCCTTGCCTCCGGCCTGCTCAACACCTCGGGCCAGGTCGGCGGCGCGGTCGTGCTGGCCGTGGTCACGGCGGTGCTGACCTCCGGCTCGGCCGGCGGCATCACCATCGAGTCGCTCAAGACCTCGATCATCGTGCCGCTGATCCTGGCGGTGGTGGGCCTGCTGATCTCGGCCACGGGGCTGAGCTTCCGCCGGGCGCCCGCCGTCGAGGCCGACGAGGTCAAGGTCTACGAGACGGTCTGACCGTTCGGCGAGACGGTCCGCCCGTCCCGGCCGAGAACGGCCTCCCCGCCGCGCGGGGAGGCCGTTCTCGTCATGTCATGAGCAGGCGCGCCTGCCGCCACAGGTCGTCCAGGACCGCGGGGTCGTTGGAGATCTTGGCGAAGAGCACCATGCCCTCCAGCTGGGCGACCAGCGCCCTGGCCGTGGCGCGCTCGGCGCCCGGCCCGAGCGCGCCGTGCACCAGGTCGACCTGCTCGCCGAAGATCTGCTCGAGCCTGGCCCTGACGACCTCGTCCTGGTTGCTCAGCTCCAGCGCCAGGTTGGCCAGCAGGCAGCCGTTGATGACGCCGCTGGTCTCCTTGGAGCGTCGCTGGGCCTCGGTCTGGTCGCGGAAGAGCTGTTCCAGCCCCGCGCCGGCGAGCGTGTCCACCCAGTCGGCCCGCTGCCTGCGCCAGTGCTCGTCGATCACCTCGAGCGTGAGCGCCTGCTTCGACTCGAAGAAGTGGTAGAAGCTGCCCTTTCTGACGTCGGCCTTCGCGCAGATCTCCGCGACGCCGATGCTGCCGTAGCCACGGCTGTGGATCAGCTCGCAGGCGGCGTCGAGAAGGCGCTCGCGGGCGTTGCTCTGTCGTCCCATGCGAAGAGCATACTTGAAAAATAGTTGACCGGTCGTCTACTGTGACCGCATGATCAAGGTTGCGATCGCGTATCACAGTGGCTCCGGCCACACCGCCCGCCAGGCCCGCGCAGTGGCGGCGGGCGTCGACTCCGTTCCCGGCGCCACGGCCGACCTCCTGGAGGTGGCCGCCATGGACGACGGCCTGTGGCAGGCACTGGCCGAGGCCGACGCCATCGTGTTCGGCTCGCCCACCTACATGGGCAGCCAGTCCGCGGCCTTCCAGGCCTTCGCCGAGGCCAGCTCCAAGGTCTGGGCCGAGATGGGCTGGCGGGACAAGGTCGGCGCGGCGTTCACCAACTCCGCCGGCGTCAACGGCGACAAGCTGCACACCCTGACGTCGATGGCGCTCCTGGCCGCCCAGCACGGCATGCACTGGGTGACGCTCGGGCTGCCGCCCGGCTGGCTCTACAGCTCGGCCGGTTCCCCCGAGGACCTCAACCGCCTCGGCGCCTTCATCGGCGCGATGGCCCAGTCACCCTCCGACCTCGGCCCCGACGCGGCCCCGCTGGAGTCCGACCTGCGCACCGCCGAGCACCTCGGCCGCAGGGTGGCCACCACGGCCCTCCAACTCGCCCACGGCCGGCGCGTTCAGGCGGTGGCGTGACCATGGGACGGCTGGAAGGCCTGCTCGGCCTCGACCACCCCGTCGTCCAGGGCCCGTTCGGCGGCGGCCTGTCGTCGGTGGCGCTGGCGGCCGCCGTCTCCAACGCCGGAGGCCTCGGCTCGTACGGCGGGCACATCCTGCCCCCCGACCGGCTCACCGCCCTCGTCGCCGAACTGAAGGCGGCGACGGACCGGTCCTTCGCCGTCAACCTCTGGGTCCCGCACCCCGAGGAGAAGGACGCGGTCGCGACCCAGGCCGACGTGGAGCGGCTGCGGCCCTACTACGACGCGCTCGGCCTCACCCCGCCCACCCCGTCGCCCGCCCCCGACTTCACCGAGCAGGCCGCCGCCCTGCTGGACGCCGCCCCACCCGCGATCAGCTTCGTGATGGGCGTCCCGCCCGCCGATGTACTGGCCGAGGCAAGGCGCAAGGGCATCGTCACCATCGGCACCGCCACCACCGTCGACGAGGCCGTCGCGCTGGAGGCGGCCGGGCTCGACGCGATCGTCGCCTCCGGCAGCGACGCGGGCGGCCACAGGGGAGCGTTCCTGCGGCCGGTACGCGAGTCGCTGGTCGGCACCTTCTCCCTGATCCCGCAGGTGGCCGACAAGGTCTCGGTCCCGGTCATCGCCGCGGGCGGGATCGCCGACCGGCGGGGCGTCGTGGCGGCGCTGGCGCTCGGCGCCGACGCCGTCCAGGTCGGCACCGGCTTCCTCGTCACCGAGGAGTCGGCGGTGGGGGAGGCGCACCTGCGGGCGCTGCTCGGCGACGAGGCCAGGGTGACCGTCCTGACCAGGCTCTTCTCCGGCCGTACGGCCCGCGCCATCCCCAACACGTTCGTCAGGGAGATGGCCGCCTTCGAGGACGTGGTGCCGCCCTATCCCGCGCAGAACCAGCTCATGCTGCCGATCCGCAGGGCGGGCGGCGCCGAGCACGCCAACCTGTGGTCGGGACAGGCCGCGCCGCTCGTCAGGAGGCGCAAGGCCGCCGCGTACCTGTCCGATCTGGCCGGGCTTACCGCGGAGTGAGCCAGGGCATCTAGGAGGTATGCGGTCTTCGCGCGTTGGCGTCCTCGTGGTCGGGCTGGCCGTTCTGGCCGGATGTGGCACGGGCGCGCCGCCCACCGCCTCGGTGGCGCCCAGCGCCGGCCCTTCGGCCTCCACCGCCGCCGCCGGTGACACGTCCTCCGCCACGTCGGCTCCGAGCGCGGCCATGCCCGTGCCCACCGGCACCGCCGACGTCGAGGTGGAGGGCGATCCCGGCGAGGCCGTCCAGGTCAAGACGGTCAGGTTCGCCGACCACGGATCCCTCGACAGGGTCGTCATCGACCTCGACGGCGACGTCGCCAACTACAGCGTCAGCTGGGTCGACGAACTGGTCCAGGACGGCTCGGGCGAGCCGATCGACGTGAAGGGCGGCGCCTACCTCCAGGTGACGCTCAAGCCCGCCCGCGCCCACACCGACAAGGGCGCGCCGACCTGGATCGGCGGGCCCGTCTTCCAGGCCGGGCTCGGCAACGTGCAGAACGTCGTCAAGACCGGCGACTTCGAGGGCGTGGTCGGCGTGGGCCTGGTGCTCGACCACCGGGCCCCGTTCTCGGTGGCGAAGCTGACCGGCCCCGATCGCCTGGTGATAGACGTGGCACACTGACAGATGTGGTGAGAAAGATCGAAGGGGCGACCCGCATCCCCGTTCCCGGCGGCAAGGTCATCGACGAGCACATCGGCCGCGTCAACAGCGGCGACGAGGCCGTCTCCATCGCGCACATGACGGCGCCGCCAGGATGGGAGGAGCCCGCGCAGACGCCCGAGTTCACCGAATACACGGTCGTGCTGCGCGGGACCGTCGTGATCGAGCACGCCGAAGGTGTCACGGAGGTTTCGGCGGGCCAGTCGTTCGTCTCCGAGCCGGGCGAGAAGATCCGTTACAGCGTGGGGCCCGACGGCGCCGAGTACGTCGCGGTCTGCCTGCCGGCGTTCTCGCCCGACACCGCCAACCGCGGTGAGTAGGGCCCCGGCCACCAGCTCCTCCTGCCCAGCAGCAGCAACGCCGCGGGCAGGATCAGCACGCGCACCACGACCGCGTCCAGCAGGACGGCGACAGCCAGGCTGAAGCCGATCTGCTTCATCTCGGCCAGGTGCAGGAAGACGAAGCTGGCGAACACCGTCACCATCACGACCGCCGCGCTCGTCACGACGCTCGCCGAGCGGGCGACGCCGTCGATGACCGCGTGGCGTTGGTCTGGTCGGCCAGCTCCCGGTAGCGCTGTTCGGCGGCCGTCTCGGCGCGCTGCCGTACGAGCCTGAAGTAGAACCCCAGGCCGCCCAGGGCGACCGCGCCGAGGGTCACCATGACCATGCCGGGGATGATGATTTCCTTCAAGCGGTCGGTCCTTCCTGGTCATCGGCTTGCAGCACGTCGAGGATCGTCCCCGCCGTCAGGTGGATGTCGAAGGGGAGCAGCCGGTAAAGCTTCATGGCCTTGCCGTCCAGGGACAGCTCCAGTTCCCCTGCGACCAGCCCGGCCTTCTCCATGCGTTCCAGGTGCATGTAGAGCAGCGGGCGCGAGATGCCCAGGCGCCTGGCCAGCTCGCTGACATGCACCCTGCCCTCTGCCAGCTCGGCCACGATCCGCAGGCGCAGCGGGTGGCCCACGGCGGCCAGCACCGCCAGCAGCTCTTCACTGGTCAGCGCCATCTCCTTTCACCTGTAAGAAAAGACTGACATGTGGAAGTGTGGCCGTCAAATGCCGGATGGGGAGCGATAGGATGACGAGATGAGCCAGCGACCCAGTCTTGCCGAGATCCGCCGGGCCCCGAAGGTGCTCCTGCACGACCACCTCGACGGTGGCCTGCGGGCGGAGACCATCGTCGATCTGGCCCGCGAGTCGGGCTACGACCGGCTGCCCACCACCGACCCTGACAACCTCAGGCAGTGGTTCGAGGAGGCCGCCGACTCCGGTTCGCTGGTGCGCTACCTGGAGACCTTCGACCACACGGTCGGAGTCATGCAGACCCGCGAGTCGCTGGTCAGGGTGGCCGCCGAGTGCGCCGAGGACCTGGCGGCCGACGGCGTCGTCTACGCCGAGGTGCGCTACGCGCCCGAGCAGCACACCACCACGGGGCTCAGTCTCGACCAGGTCGTGGAGGCGGTGCTCGAAGGCTTCCGGCAGGTGCCCGGCATCAAGGTCGGCACCCTGCTGACCGCGATGCGCCACCAGGCGCGCTCGATGGAGATCGCCGAGCTCGCCGTCCGCTACCGCGACGTCGGCGTGGTGGGCTTCGACATCGCCGGCGCCGAGGCCGGCTACCCGCCCACCCGGCACCTCGACGCGTTCGAATACCTCCAGCGGGAGAACGCCCACTTCACCATCCACGCCGGCGAGGCGTTCGGCCTGCCGTCGATCTGGCAGGCCATCCAGTGGTGCGGCGCCGACCGGCTCGGCCACGGCGTGCGGATCATCGACGACATCTCGGTGGCCGGCGACGGCACCGCCAAGCTCGGCCGGCTGGCCGCCTACGTCCGCGACAAGCGCATCCCGCTGGAGATGTGCCCGACCTCCAACCTGCAGACGGGGGCCGCCGCCTCGATCGCCGAGCACCCGATCGGGCTGCTGCGCAGCCTCCACTTCCGGGTGACGGTCAACACCGACAACCGGCTGATGAGCTCCACCACGGTCTCCCAGGAGTTCGCCAAGCTGGTCGAGGCGTTCGGCTACGGCTGGGACGACCTGCAGTGGTTCACGGTCAACGCGATGAAGTCGGCCTTCCTGCCCTTCGACGAGCGGCTCTCGCTCATCAACGGCGTCATCAAGCCGGGGTTCGCGCAGCTCAAGTGGCAGGCATGAAACAGACCTACCGCTCGGCGACCGCCTTCGTCCTCGGCTGGATCTGGCTGGCGTTCGTGGCGTTCAACGCCGTCGACCTGATCGTCCGCTACAGCGGCAAGTCGTCACTCGTGGCGGCGGCGGTGCTGGGCGTGCTGACCGCCGTCGTCTACGTCACGGCGTTGCGTCCCGCCACGATCCTCGTGGAGGACGGGCTGCGGGTGCGCAACCCGCTGCGCACCACGTTCCTGCCGTGGCCGGCCATCGACGACGTGCACGTCTCCCACACCATCAGCATCACCCACGGCGACGACGTGCTGCGCGCGTGGACACCGCAGGCCTCGGCGAGGGAGCGGGCCAAGGCCGGTCGCCGCGGCGCCCCCCGCCGGCAGCGCGGGCGCTTCCAGACCGAGCCCGTCCTGTCCAAGGGGGAGCAGGCCGCCCAGCAGGCCATGGCGGGCCGGACGCACGCCGACTGGGTGGCCGAGCAGATCACCGAGCGCGCCGAGAGCGCCAAGCGGCGCGGCGCGGCGCCCGGCCAGGTCCGCGCGGTCTGGGCGCCCGACGCGCTCGCGGCCTGCGCGGCCGCGCTGGTCCTGGTCGTGGTCGCCATCCTGCTCTGACCGCCGCGGGCTGACCAGACGTCGCGGGTTGACCTGACGTCGCGGGTTGACCCTGACACGGTGTGAGGCCCTACACCTGGAGCAGTCATGTTCAGCATCGGAGACTTCGCCAGGCTCGGCCTCGTGTCGGTGCGGATGCTGCGCCACTACGACGCCATCGGCCTGCTACGCCCCGCGCACGTCGACCCGGTCACCGGCTACCGCTCCTACCAGGCCGGGCAGCTGGCCAGGCTCAACCGCGTCGTCGCGCTCAAGGATCTCGGCTTCACCCTGGAGCAGGTGGGCTCGATCCTCGACGACAGGGTGAGCACCGAGGAACTGCACGGCATGGTACGGCTGCGCCGCGCCCAGCTGGCGGCGCAGATCAGCGCCGACCTGGCCAGGCTGCGCGGGGTGGAGGCGAGGCTGCGCGCCATCGAGAAGGAGGGCGCCATGAGCGCCGACGACGTCGTGGTCAAGAAGGTGGCGCCGGTCAGGGTGGCGCAGCTCAGCGCGCGGGCGGCCAGTTACGACACCGAGGACATCGGCCCCGTCATCAAGCCGCTCTACCGGCAGATCCGCGAACGCCTCGGCGCGGCCGGCGTGCCGATGCAGGGGCCCGGCATCGCCTACTACCTGGCCGAGGACGACGGCTCGGTGACGGTGCACGCGACGTTCCCCGTCAACCTCGGCGCGGGCGAGGTCCACGACTTCGAGGTGGTGGACCTGCCCGGCATCGAGACGGCCGCGACCATCATCCACCGGGGGCCGATGGAGAACGTCGGCCCGACCTTCCAGACGCTCGCCCATTGGATCGAGGAGAACGGCTACCAGGCGCTCGGCCTGGCCCGCGAGGTCTCCCTGCACTGCCCGCCCGACATGGACGAGTGGGTGCACGAGCTGCAGATGGAGATCGCGAAGACCTGACGCCTCACAGCGCCAGGACCGAGCGCAGGTCCGCCTTGAGCGTCTCCAGGTCCGCCGCCGCCTCGGCGCGGGCGTCGGCGACCTCGCCCGTCACCGGGACGACGACCTCCAGGTAGCACTTGAGCTTCGGCTCGGTGCCCGAGGGCCGCACGACCACCCGGGCGCCCCCCGCCAGGTGGTAACGCAGGCCGTCGGTCGGCGGCAGCCCGCCCTCGCCCGCCGCCAGGTCGTCCCACGACTCCACGGTTCTGCCGCCCAGCGTCGCCGGCGGCGTCGCGCGCAACCGTGCCATGGCGCCGCCGATGAGCGCCAGGTCCGCCACGCGGAAGGACAGCTGCGACGTGGCGTGCAGGCCGTACCGCCTGGCCTGCTCGTCGAGCAGGTCGAGCAGCGTGCGCCCGGCGCGCTTGGCCGTGGCGGCGATGCCGGCGACGGTGAGCGCGGCGCCGATCCCGTCCTTGTCGTGGACGGGCAGGCCGTGCTCGCCGCCGACGCTGTGGCCGAGCGCCTCCTCGTAGCCGTAGACCAGCCCCTCACCCGCCCGCATGATCCACTTGAACCCGGTGAGCGTCTCGGCGTACCGCACGCCGTGGGCGTCGGCGATCTTGCCGAGCAGCGTCGAGGACACGATCGTGGTGGCCACCAGCCGGTCGCCGCGGGTGTGCGCGATCACGTGCTCGCCGAGCAGCGCGCCCACCTCGTCGCCCGTCAGCATCCTGAACCCGCCGCCGGCGAGCGGCACGCCCACCGCGCAGCGGTCGGCGTCGGGGTCGTTGGCCAGCACCAGGTCGGCCTCGATCTTCGCGGCCAGATCCAGCGCGAGGTCCATCGCGCCGGGCTCCTCCGGGTTGGGGAAGGCCACGGTGGGGAAGTCGGGGTCGGGGTCGCGCTGCTCGGCGACCGTCGCAGGCTCGTCGAAGCCGGTCCCGCGGAAGGCGCTGACAAGCGTCCGGTGGCCCACCCCGTGCATCGGCGTGTACGCGACGCGCAGGTCACGCGCCTCGCCCAGCGGCAGCTCGGCGAGCGCCGCCAGATAGGCCTCGACGACGGTCGCGTCGAGCACCTCGCCCTCGCCGAGCGGCAGGGAGCCGACGGGGGCGGCCGCGTCGATCGCGGCCGAGATCCAGCCGTCCACCGGCGGCACGATCTGCGACCCGTCACCCCAGTAGACCTTGTAACCGTTGTCGCGGGGCGGGTTGTGGCTCGCCGTGACCGTCACACCCGCGTCGGCGCCCAGATGCCGTACGGCGAAGGCGAGCACGGGCGTGGGCAGCGGCTCGGGCAGCAGCGAGGCGCGCAGCCCGGCGCCCGCCAGCACGGCAGCGGTGTCCCTGGCGAAGATGTCGGACTTGTGGCGGGCGTCGTAGCCGATGACCACGTGCTTGCCCGGGCCGAGCACGGCGGCCAGGCCGGCCGCGGCGCGCATCACGGTGACGCGGTTCATCCGGTTCGGGCCGGCGCCGAGCTCGCCGCGCAGGCCGGCCGTACCGAACTCGAGCTTGGCGCCGAAACGGTCGGTGAGCGCCGCGGGATCGTCGAGCAGGCTCTCCAGCTCCGCCCTGGTCTCGGGGTCAGGATCCTGGGCGAGCCAGGCCAGCGCCTGGTCCCTCAGCTTCACAGTTTGTCGACCACCTTGGCCAGCAGCACGCCCATCCGCGCCGCCGTGGCGCGGCCGACCTCGAGGACCTCCTCGTGGTTGAGCGGCTCGCCGACCAGGCCGGCGCCGGGGTTGGTGACCAGCGAGATGCCCAGCACCTCCGCGCCGCCCTCGCGCGCCGCGATGGCCTCCAGGACCGTGGACATGCCGACCATGTCGCCGCCGAGCGTGCGCAGCATCCTGATCTCGGCGGGCGTCTCGTAGGTCGGGCCGCGGAAGGCGACGTAGACGCCCTCCGCCAGCGACGGGTCGACCTCCCGGGCCAGCGTGCGCAGCCGCACGGAGTAGACCTCGGTGAGGTCGATGAAGGTGGCGCCGGTCAGCGGGTTGGCACCGGTCAGGTTGATGTGGTCGCTGATCAGGACCGGGTCGCCGACGTTCTGGGTCTCGGGCCGCAGCCCGCCGGCCGCGTTGGTGAGCACCACCGTGCGCACCCCGGCCGCCAATGCCGTGCGCACGCCGTGGACGACCGGCTCGACGCCGAGGCCCTCGTACAGGTGGGTGCGGCCGAGGAAGATCAGCGCGTGGCGCCCGGAGGGGGTGCGCACGACGCGGATCTTCCCGGCGTGGCCGGCCACGGCGGGCGGGGCGAAGCCCGGCAGGTCGGTCACCGGCAGCTCGACGAGCGTGTCGCCGATCGCGTCCGCGGCGGGCACCCAGCCCGATCCCATCACGAGCGCCACGTCGAAGACGTCGAGCCCGGTGGCCTTCCTCAGCGCGGCGGCGGCCTCCTGGGCGTGCACATAGGTCATCTCAGTAGTTTAGGAGGAGCCGGTCAAGCACCCGCACTCCAAACTGGAGCGACTCAACCGGGACACGCTCATCCACACCGTGGAACATCGCCGCGAAGTCCATGTCCTTCGGCAGACGCAGCGGAACGAACCCGAACCCGCGCACCCCCAGGTCGGCGAAGAAGGTCTTGTTGTCGGTGCCGCCCGACATGCAGTACGGCACCGCCCGCGCGGTCGGGTCCTCCGCCTTCAGCGCCGCGATCATCGCCTCGACCAGCGCGCCGTCGAACGTCGTCTCCAGCGCGATGTCGTGCTGCACGAACTCGCGGCGCACGTTCGGGCCGAGCAGCTCGTCGACGGTCTTGAAGAAGTCGTCCTCGTAGCCGGGCAGGAAGCGACCGTCCACGACCGCGCTCGCCTGGCCGGGGATGACGTTGGCCTTGTAGCCCGCCCCCAGCATCGTCGGGTTGGTCGTGTGGTGCAGCGTCGCGCCGACGAAGCGGACCAGCGGGCCCAGCCTGTCCAGGACGGGACCCGGGTCCTCGGGGTCGAACGGCAGGCCGAACGCCTCGGACACCTCGGTCAGGAACCGCCGCACGGTCGGGGTGAGCGTGATCGGCCACTCGTGGCCGCCCAGCCGCGCCACCGCCTTGGCCATCTCGGTCACCGCGTTGTCGGCGTTGAGCATGGAGCCGTGGCCGGCCGTGCCGTCGGCGACCAGCCGCATCCAGGCCAGGCCCTTCTGCGCCGTCTCGATGAGGTAGAGCCGCAGCGACGGGTCGACCTCCAGCGAGTAGCCGCCCACCTCGCTGATCGACTCGGTCACGCCGTCGAACAGGTCCCGGTGGTTGGCGGTGAGGTACTTGGCGCCGTAGACGCCGCCCGCCTCCTCGTCGGCCACCCACGCGAAGACCAGGTCACGCCTGGGCCGCCGGCCCTCGCGGACCATCTGGCGCAGGACGGCCAGCATCATCGCGTCCATGTCCTTCATGTCGACCGCGCCGCGGCCCCAGATGTAGCCGTCGCGGACCTCGCCGGCGAACGGGTCGACGCTCCAGTCGGCGGCGTTGGCCGGCACCACGTCCAGGTGCCCGTGGACCAGCAGGGCGGGCAGGGACGGGTCGGTGCCCTCGATCCTGGTGACCACGTTGCCCCGGCCGGGAGCGCTCTCGCTGTAGTGGGCCTCGACGCCGACCTCGGCCAACCGGGCCATGACGACCTCGGCGGCGGCGCGCTCGCCGGGTCCGCTCCCGTCGCCGTAGTTGCTGCTGTCCACGCGGATCAGCTCGGCGGTCAGCTCGGCGACTTCCAGTTCGGCGGGGGTCATGAGTACTCCAGGCTCTTGCGCAGGAATCCGCGCTTGTAGGCGCGGGTGATGAGGGTGACGTTGACGTCGGTGACGTCGTCCAGCGGGCCGACGACCTCCGTCAGGAACCGGTAGAGGTCGGCCTCGTGAGCGACCGCCACCTGGACGAGCATGGTGTAGGTGCCCGAGGTGGCCGCGCAGTAACGGACCCCGGGGTCGCCGGTGAGCCGCTCACCGACCTGGTCGAGGCCGTGCGGGCGGACCCGCAGCCACAGCTGCGCCTCGACGTCCAGGCCCAGCAGCGAGGGCTCGACCTCCGCTCGCAGCATCAGCAGCCGCCGCTCCAGCAGCGAGGCGACCCGGCGCCGGGCGGTCGGCACCGAGACCCCCAGCTCGTCGGCGATCGCGGTGAACCCGATCCGGCCGTCGCTGACCAGCAGCTCGGCCACCTCGCTCTCCAGCGGGGACAGCCCGTCGTGGTCGGGCAGCTCCACCGGCGGCGACGGGGGACGCAGCAGCGCCACCTCCTGCTCGGTGAGGTACGGCGCGTGCCACTCGGCCACCGTGCGGAAGGTGTGCAGCACCACCTGCGTCTGGGTGCCCGCGACGCCGTCGATGCCGTGCACCTCGACGTTGAGGATCTCGTGCAGCGCGGTCCTGCTGGGGGCGACGAGCTCGGCCCCGATGTCGGCCGCGCCGGTCACCGAGTAGACCGAACGCGTGTCGGGCCTGCTCGCCAGGGCGTCGGCGACCGCGGCCGCGGTGCCGGGCCGTACCTGGACGTGCAGGTGGACCGGACGGCCGTGGCCGGAGCGCAGGTCGTCGTAGATCGCGGTGACCTGCACCGCGCCCTCGGCGATCAGCCGTTGAAGCCGCCGGGCGACCGTGCGCTCGTGCTCGCCCACCGCCCTGCCGATCTCACCCCACGACGCGCGCGGGCTGACCTGCAGCGCGGCGACCAGGCGCCGGTCGAGAACGTCCACCTCGGGCTGTCTCCATGTCGGGTTTGTAAATATGTGGCGAGATATTTGACTGTTTCGGTCGTCCGGATGCACAGTAAGCCATCCCCGAACGCGAAGCAAAGGAGCCCCAGTGGCAACCCCCTCCCTTGAGCATTCGCCACTCGGCATCCCCCGAAGCCGCGGCCGCCAGCTCCTGGCGGCCAACGTCGGCAACGTGGTCGAGTGGTACGACTGGTACGCCTACAGCTTCCTGGCCGTGTACTTCTCCGAGCAGGTCTTCCCCAAGAACGACAACCCTCTCGTCCCCGTGCTGAGCGCGTTCGCGATCTTCGCCGTGGGCTTCTTCATGCGACCGCTCGGCGGCCTGCTGGTCGGCTCCTTCGCTGACAGGTTCGGCCGCAAGGCCGCGATGACGTTCACGATCGTGCTCATGGGCGCCGGCTCGCTCCTGCTGGCCGTCACCCCGACCTACACGGCCGCGGGCGTGCTGGCGCCGATCATCCTGACCCTCGCCAGGCTCATCCAGGGCCTGTCGGTCGGCGGCGAGTTCGCCGCCGCCACGACGTTCCTGGTCGAGTCGGCCCCTCCGGGCCGCAGAGGCCTGTTCTCCAGCTTCCAGTACGTCAGCACCACCATCGGCCAGCTCCTCGCCTCCGGCCTGGCCGCCCTGCTGGCGACCATGCTGGTCAAGGAGGACATGGACTCCTACGGCTGGCGCATCCCGTTCCTCATCGGCGCCGTCATCAGCCTGGTCGGCCTGTGGATCCGCAAGGGCGCCGACGAGACCTCCGCCGTGGCGCAGGAGATCCAGGAGGGCAAGGCCGAACGGCCCAAGCTCTTCGAGTTCCTGACCCGCCACCCGAGCAAGGCCGCCCTGATCGTCGGCATCACCGTGGCCGGCACCGTCGCCTACTACACCTGGACCACCTTCCTGCCCACCTACGCCCAGCAGAACGTCGGCTTCGACAAGGCCATGTCCCTGCAGGTCGGCACGATCTCGCTGCTGTTCTTCATGGTGCTGCAGCCCGTGCTCGGCATGCTGTCGGACCGGATCGGCCGCAGGCCGATGCTCATCGCCTTCGGCCTGGCCTTCACCCTGCTGCCGGTGCCGCTGCTCAGCGCGCTGTCGAACTCCTTCGCCAGCCTGCTGACCATCCAGCTCATCGGCATGGTCTTCCTCGGCTGCTTCACCTCGATCTCGGCCGCGGTCAACTCCGAGCTCTTCCCGACACGCGTGCGGGCCTCAGGTGCGGGTTTCCCGTACTCGCTGACCGTCGCCATCTTCGGCGGTACGGCGCCGCTGATCGGCACCGCGCTGAAGGACGCCGGCAACTCGGCACTGTTCCCCTGGTACATGTCGGCCCTGGCGCTGGTGTCGACCCTGGTCTACGTCTTCGCGTTGAAGGAGACCAAGGACCAGCCGTTGTCCTAGCTAGCCGCCCAGCGACGTGCAGGGCCTGCCGCGCAGGTCCTTCACGTAGTCGTCGGGGGCGCCTGCCTTCTCCGCCGCGTCGGCCAGGATGCCGAGGTAGCGGGCGGAGGGCAGGCCGCCCTCGTAGCTGTCGAGGACGTAGAACCAGGCGACGACCTCACCGTCGAGCGTCTGCACGCGCAGCCGCACCTTGTGGTAGAGGCCGCCGGCGGCGCCCTCCCACTGGTCGAGGGAGTTCTCGTCCCACTCGGGCACGTCGTAGAGGACGACGAAGACGTGCTCCTCGGGATCTTCCACGATCGTGGAGAGCGCGCCCTCCCAGCCGATGTCCTCCCCGCCGAACGTCAGGCGCCAGCCCTGCAACCAGCCGACGCCGCGCATCGGTGAGTGGGGGGCGCGCACGGCCATCTGCTTCGGGTCCATGTTGGAGCCATAGGCGGCGTAGACAGGCACAGCCACCAAGGGTAGCCCCGTTCGTCGGCGGGTTGCGAGATGCGGGACAATAGGACACGTGACAAGGATCGTGATCATCGGTGGCGGACCAGGTGGCTACGAAGCGGCCCTCGTGGCCGCGCAACTCGGCGCGCAAGTCACGATGGTCGAAGAGGACGGCCCCGGCGGCGCGTGCGTGCTGACCGACTGCGTGCCGTCCAAGACCCTGATCGCGACCTCGGTCCGCAAGCAGGCGCTGCTCGACGCGCCGTCCCTGGGCGTCCACTACAGCGGCGGCTCCGACGGTGACGTCGGGGCGGCCGAAGTCGACATGCCGCTGGTCAACAAGCGGGTCAAGGAGCTGGCGCAGGCGCAGTCGGCCGACATCGGGACGCGGGTCGCCGCCGAGGGCGTCGAGATCATCAAGGCTCGCGGGCGCCTGGTCGACCCCCAGGTCGTGCGCGCGGGTGACCGGACGATCAGGGCCGACGTGGTGATCGTGGCGACGGGCGCCACCCCGCGCATCCTGCCGGGCGCCGAGCCCGACGGCGAGCGCATCCTCACCTGGCGGCAGCTCTACGACCTCGACGAGCTGCCCGAGCACCTCATCGTGGTCGGCTCCGGTGTCACGGGGGCCGAGTTCGCCGGCGCCTACCGCTCGCTCGGCTCCGAGGTCACGCTGGTCTCCTCCCGCGACCGCATGATGCCCAACGAGGACGCCGACGCGGCCGAGGCCCTCGAAGAGGTCTACCGGCGGCGCGGCATGAACGTCATGGGCCGCTCCCGCGCCGCGTCCGTCAAGCGCACCGCCGACGGCGTCGTGGTCACGCTGGAGGACGGGCGCACCGCCGAGGGCACCCACGCGCTGATGACGGTCGGCATGGTCCCCAACACCTCAGGACTCGGGCTCGAGGAGGCGGGCGTGACCCTCGACCGGGGCGGGTTCATCCAGGTCGACAAGGTGTCGCGGACCTCCGCTCCCGGCGTGTACGCCGCGGGCGACTGCACGGGCGTGCTCATGCTGGCCTCCGTCGCGGCCATGCAGGGCCGCATCGCCGTCTGGCACGCGCTCGGCGAGGCGGTGCAGCCGCTGCGGCTGGCGACCGTCGCCTCCAACATCTTCACCGACCCCGAGATCGCCTCCGTCGGCGTGTCGCAGAAGCAGATCGAGGCGGGGGAGATCGAGGCCAACGTCGTCAAGCTGCCGCTGTCGACCAATGCCCGGGCGAAGATGCAGGGCTTCAACGACGGCTTCGTCAAGCTCTTCTGCCGCCCGCACACCGGGATCGTGCTCGGCGGCGTCGTGGTGGCGCCCAGGGCCTCCGAGCTGATCCTCGCGGTGTCCGTCGCGGTGCAGCAGCGGCTCACGGTCGACCAGCTCGCCCACACCTTCGCGGTCTACCCGTCGCTGTCCGGGTCGATCACCGAGGCGGCGCGCAGGCTGATGCAGCCGACCGCCGCGATCGGCATCTGACACCCGGGCCGTCCGGCGGGCGCCCGGCGACCGGGTGTGGTCAGGCGCGGTAGGCGCGTGGGCGCCGGGCGGCGCTCGCCCAGAGGGTGAGGGTGACGGCCAACCCGAGAGAGCCGACGACCACCAGCACGAGCCCGACGGAGACCCTGGGCCCCGCCTGCGGCTGCGGTTCGACGTCCAGGCGCATGGCGCTCTGCTCCTCGGGGGTCGGCGACGGCGCCGCCGTGGAGTAGCCTTTCACGCCCTCGGGAAGCGTCTTCGGCCTGCCGGTGGCGCCCGTCAGGTCGAGGTCGTCGGCGAAGGTGAAGTCGGCGTCCTGGACGTTGGCGCCGCGCAGGACGGCCCCGTCCATCTCGGCGGAGCTGAAACGCGCCTCGCGCAGGTCGGCGTCGCGGAAGACGGCGTTCGGCGCCTCGATCGAGATGAGCTCGGCCTCGTGCAGCTTCGCCTTCGTGAAGTCCGCCTTGCGGGCGTTGGCCTGACCGAGCTTGGCGTCGGCGAGGTCGGCGCCGACCAGCTTGGCCAGCGTGAGGTTCGACTGGCCGAGCACGGCCCTGGTGAGCCTGGCGCCGCTCAGGTTCGCTCGCGGGAACTGCGCCTGGGTGGCGCCCACGTCCACGAGGATCGCGTTCCGCAGGTCGGCGTAGTCGGCGTGCATCTGACCCAGGTCGGCCTCGCTCAGGTCGGCCTCCCTGAAGTCGGTGTACTTGGCGGTGACCTGGCTGAAGTCGGCCTGCTTCAGCGAGGCCCGCCGCAGGATCGCCCCCGTCAGGTCCTTCTGGGTGAGGTCGACGCCGTCGAGCTTGGCGCGCGTCAGGTCGGCGCAGCGCAGCGTCGAGGGCAGCGCGCGGCCCTTGGTGAAGTCGGCTCCGCGCAGGTTCACCCGGTCGCTGGGACGGCACGGCCCCGCCTGGGCGAGCGCGGGAGCAGCCGGCGCCAGCGCGAGAACGGGCACCAGAGCCACGGCGGCGCATAAGGCGAGGGCGATCAGACGGCGCAACAGGGCCTCCTAGACACTGGCCCCGAGGTCTGCCAGGCGGGTGGTTTTGCCCCTACTTTACAAAGCGGACCCCCGTCCGCGCGCGGCGAGCCCGGCCGTGCACGCGAAAGCCCCCGGTGACCGTTCACCGGGGGCCTTCGCCGTCAGATCAGGAGGCGGAGCCTGTCACCAGTCGCCGCCGCCGAAGTCACCACCACCGAAGTCGCCGCCGCCGAAGTCACTCAAGCCGCCGCCACCGCCGAAGTCACCTCCGCCACCGAAGTCGCCGCCGCTCGCGTCGGAGTAGCCCTCGGCGTAGCCGGCGCCGTAGCCGCCGTAACCCCAGCCGCCGCCGAGCAGGCTGCCCATCATGGTGCCGACGAACATCATGGTCATGATGTCGCCGAAACCGCCGTAGTAGCCGTAGGCGTAAGGCTGGTAGGCGGGACCCGCGTCGTAGTACGGCCGGTACTGGCCGTTGACCATGACCTGGCGGGTCTGCGGGTCGTAGCCGCTCTCCACCGCCATGGCGTCGGCCGCGCAGGCGGGCACGTCGCGCGGAGCGCCGCCGGGCGGGGCCCAGCGCACGTCGCGCACCGACGGGCCGTGCTGCGGGTTGAAGAAGCAGGGCGCCCGCCGCTCGGGCACGGGCTGGTTGTTGACCTTGGCCTTCACCACGGCCAGCGCGTAACGGCCGTCCTCGAGCGTCGTGGTGACGTCGCGGACCTGCTCGGCCTGCGTCACCGCGGCGAGCTGCGTCTTGGCCTTCTCGTAGGAGTCGAGGGCGGTCTGCCACTCGGTGATGTTCTGGCCGCCCTGGCCGGCGAGCTTGACGTCGGTGTCGAGCACGGTGATCTCCTCACCGAACTTGGTGACGTCCTCCTCGACGGTCGTCTTGACCGCGGCCAGCTCGGCGGCGCGCTGCGCGGCGAGCTTCTTCTTGCGGTTCTTGGAGTACAGGAAGTAGCCGCCACCGCCGGCGAGAGCCAGCACGCCGATGCCGATCAGCGCGCCCGTGCCCGAACCGCCGGAGCCGGCGGAGCTGCCCGAGTCGAGAGCGGAGGACTTGCCCTGAGCGGCCGCGTTGACGCGGTTGACGAAGTCGCTCATGCCGGTGACGACGTCGTCGTTGCTGCTCGTCGAGAGGTTGGCGAGCTGGCCGGCCAGCCCCCGCTTACCGAAGTTGGCCGCGGCGAGCAGCGAGTTGCCGTCGAGCACCGCGACCGCGTACTTGCCCGTCTTGCCCGCGGACTTCAGCCCGTTGCCGAGGGCGGGAAGGTAGGCGGCGGGGTCGGTGACGGTGCCGTCGGGGAAGGCAGCCACGTAGACGGGCGTGCCGGCGTCCTTCAACGTGGAGCGGATCTCCGCCTGCTGGTCCGACGTCAGGGTGGCGCCGGAGCCGACGTACAGCCGGTCCTTCTGGTTCTTCCAGTAGGAAACCACCGTGTCGGCGTCGGGTGGAGCCGCGGCGTGCGCGGCGGGCGAAAACGCGAAGACAGCGAACAGACCGGCGATCAGAGCCGCGATCGCGGCCGTCGTCCGGCGCAGCGGATGGGTCATGGGCAGCAAGCCTCCTTCGTCCTTCAGGACGAATGAGCGGTTGGCAAAGTTCCTCTTCTGCGAAACTACCCGCTATGCGTCCTTGATCTCGCAGATGGTCGCGCCCGCGGTGACGGTCTGCCCCACGGTGGCGGCCAGGCCGGTGATCGTGCCGGACTTGTGGGCGGCGAGCGGCTGCTCCATCTTCATCGCCTCGAGCACCACCACCGTGTCGCCCTCCGCCACGCTGTCGCCGTCGGCGGCCACGATCTTGACGATCGTGCCCTGCATGGGGCTGACCAGCGCGTCGCCGCTCGCCGCCGCCTTCTTGGCGCCGCCGGCGGCACGCCGCGCCGGCTTGTTCGCGGCCGGCGCGCGGCTCCCTGAGGCCAACCCGGCGGGCAGGACGACCTCCAGGCGCTTGCCCCCGACCTCCACGGTCACCGTCTCCCTGGCGGCCGGCTCGGCGACCTCGGCGGCCCCCTCGTACGGCGGGATGCCGCCCGCCCACTCGGTCTCGATCCACCGGGTGTGGACGGAGAACGGCTCGGCCGTGAAGGCGGGGTCGTGCACCACCGCCCGGTGGAAGGGCAGCACGGTCGGCATGCCGTCGATCTCGAACTCGGCGAGGGCGCGGCGCGAGCGTTCGAGGGCCTCCTTGCGGGTGCGCCCCGTGACGATCAGCTTGGCGATCAGCGAGTCGAACGTCTGCGGAACGGTCATCCCGGCCTCGTAGCCCGCGTCGAGCCGCACGCCGGGCCCGGCAGGGGCGCGCATGGCGGTCAGCGTGCCGGGCGCGGGCAGGAAGTTCCTGCCCGGATCCTCGGCGTTGATCCGGAACTCGATCGAGTGGCCGCGCAGGACCGGGTCGTCGTAGCCGATCGCCTCGCCGGCGGCGACGCGGAACATCTCGCGCACCAGGTCGACACCCGCGACCTCCTCGGTGACCGGGTGCTCGACCTGGAGGCGGGTGTTGACCTCGAGGAAGGAGATCGTGCCGTCCTGGCCGACGAGGAACTCGCAGGTGCCGGCGCCGACGTAGCCGGCCTCGCGCAGGATCGCCTTGGAGCTGCTGTAGAGCAGCTCGACCTGCTCCTCGGACAGGAACGGCGCGGGCGCCTCCTCGACGAGCTTCTGGTGGCGCCGCTGCAGCGAGCAGTCGCGGGTGCTGACCACGACGACGTTGCCGTGGGAGTCGGCCAGGCACTGGGTCTCGACGTGGCGCGGGCGGTCGAGGTAGCGCTCGACGAAGCACTCGCCGCGGCCGAACGCCGTGACGGCCTCGCGGACCGCCGAGTCGTACAGGTCGGGGATCTCCTCGAGGGTCCTGGCGACCTTGAGGCCGCGGCCGCCGCCGCCGTACGCGGCCTTGATCGCGATGGGCAGGCCGTGCTCCTCGGCGAACGCGACGACCTCCTCGACGCCCGCGACCGGGTCCTTGGTGCCCGCGACCAGGGGCGCGCCGACCTTCTGCGCGATGTGCCTGGCCTGCACCTTGTCGCCGAGCGCGGCGATGGCGGCCGGCGGCGGGCCGATCCAGACCAGCCCGGCGTCGATGACGGCCTGGGCGAAGGCGGCGTTCTCGGCGAGGAAGCCGTAGCCGGGATGGACGGCGTCCGCGCCGGTCTCGGCGGCGACGCGCAGCAGCTTGTCGATGTCGAGGTAGGTCTCGGCGGGTGACTGGCCGCCCAGCGCGTGGGCCTCTCCGGCGACCTTGACGTGGAGCGCGTCGAGATCCTGCTCGGCGTAGACGGCGACGCTGGCCAGGCCGGCGTCCTCACACGCCCTGGCGATCCGGACGGCGATCTCGCCACGGTTGGCGATCAGAACTTTCCGCACCGACGTCTTTCCTTTCTCCACCGGCCTGCAAAGGAGTCTAGGGGCGGTCACCTGCCCAGGTACGCGCCACCGTTCACATGGAGGACCTGCCCGGTGAAGTGGCCCGCGCCGGGGGAGGCGAGGAAGAGCACCGTCTGCGCGATGTCGTCAGGGGTGCCCGCGCGGCCGTTGCGGGTGCTGTCCACCCGGTGCCTGACGCCCTCGGGGGTCAGCCGGCCGCGGAAGAACTCGGTGTCGAGGACCAGCCCAGGGGCCACGACGTTGGCGGTGCCCCTGGAGCCCAGCTCCGCCGCCAGGTCGGCGGTCCACGACTCGAGGGCGGCCTTGGCCGCGCCGTACGAGCCTGAGCCGGTGCCGCGCGCCGCGATGGAGCCGAGCGAGATGATCCTGCCGCCCTTGACCAGGCGGGGCAGGAGGGCGGTGGTGACCAGGACCGCCGACAGCAGGTTGGCGTTGAGGTTGGCCCACCAGGCCTCCGCCAGGTCCATCAGGTCGTCCTCGCGCTTCTGCCTGTCGAGGTTGGTGTTGCCGCCCGCGTTGTTGACCAGCACGTCGACGGTGCTGGGCAGGTGCGGCAGCGCCTCCTGCACGGCGACCGGGCTGGCGGCGTTGAAGGCGACGTAGGAGGCGCCGCCGCCGAGCCTCTCGGCGGCCTCCTTCAGCACGTGCTCACGGCGACCGGTGATGGTGACCCTGTCGCCCTGGGCGGCGAACGCGGCCGCGATGGCGTAGCCGATGCCGGTTCCGCCGCCGGTGACCACGACCTCGCGCATGGTTGTCCCCCTTATATCCGAACAATCCTCTGGAGGACCATAGCCGCTCGGCATAACGGAGGGCGACGGCGGGGCCGGCTGCCTATCGTGAGGGCGCCCGTCGGTCGATCCTGGAGGAGCGTATGACGCACAACTTGCTCGGTGGCAACCCCGCGGAGATGCAGCAGATGGCCACCCAGTTCACCCAGCAGGCCGAGGCGGTGCGCAGCACGATGGCGGTGCTGGACCGGGAGGCGGCCAAGGTCGGCACCGCCTGGACGGGGCCGGGGGCCGAGCGGTTCGGCGGGGCGTGGCAGAACTACCGGGCCGCTTTCCAGCGGATGTCGGAGGAACTGCAGGAGGCGGCTCGGGTGATCAACACCTATCGCGGCAACATCGAGTCGGCCACCCGCTGACCCCGCCGCCCTCTCGGACACTCCGGCCCGGCGGACAGGTGACTGCCGGGCCGGGGCCTTCTCCGGGGCCTTCTTGCGGGGCGTTTTCAGGGGCGTTTTCAGGGGCGCTCCTGTGCGCGGGCCGGGGTCTTTCCGGATTTTCCTGGAGGGTCTTCGCCGGTTCTGCCGGAAACGGCTACAGCGCGGCAAAAGGGGCAGGCTAGGCTCTGACTCCGTGATCGGAAGGGTCCTTTTCGCGCTCAGCGTGGCGATGACGTTCACGCTCGTGCCGGTCGCCGCCCAGGCCGCCCCCGCCAGATGCGAGGAGAGGCTGGACGAGGGCCTGACCGAGATCGGCACACCGTGGGCGCTGACCCGCCTCGACCCGCGAAGGGTCTGGCATCTCACCAGGGGCGCGAACGTCACGGTCGCGGTGATCGACAGCGGCGTCGCGCGGCATCCGCTGATCCCGCTCCGCAAGGAGATCGACTACAGCGGCACGGGCAACGGCGACTGCGTGGGCCACGGCACCGCGGTGGCCGGCATCATCGCCGGCCGCTACCGGGGCGACTTCCCCTTCTACGGCGTGGCCCCCGACGTCAGGCTCGTGTCGCTCAAGCAGACCAACAAGAAGACCGGCGACGTCGGCGTCCTCGTCCGGACCATCAAGGACGCGGCCGACATGGGTGTCAAGGTGATCAACATCTCCACCCAGACCACCGACCAGCCGGACCTGAGGGCGGCGGTCTACTACGCCCTCGACAAGGACGTCGTGATCGTGGCCGCCGCGGGCAACTCCGACCCCAAGGAGAAGGACAGCAAGGAGTACCCCGCCGCCTACGAGGGCGTGCTGTCGGTGGGTTCGGTGTCGGCGCAGGGCCAGCGTTCCGACTTCTCCAACACCGAGTCCAAGGTCGATGTCATGGCGCCGGGCCAGGACGTCACCAGCACGTGGCCCGACGGGCTCCTGATGGAGGGGCTCGACGGGACCAGTTTCGCCGCGCCGTACGTGGCCGGGGTGGCCGCGCTGGTGCGCTCTCGTTACCCCAGCCTCACCCAGGAGCAGGTACGGCGGCGCATCGAGGTGACCGCGGACGGCGCGCTCGGCGTCGGCACGGGAGCGGGCATCGTCAACCCGTTGCTGGCCGTCACGGCGGTGCTGCCGGCCGAGCAGGTGGAGCTGGCCCCTCCGCTGCCGCCGCCGCTGCCGAAGGACGCCGTGGCCAAGGTGCCCCCGGTCGACGGGCGGGCGATCACGGTGGCCGCGATCGTGGCGGCGTCGGCGCTGGCACTCGCGGGCGCGATCATGGCCGCGCGGCTGGTCATGCCGTTGGGCAGAGCCAGGCGCTGGCGGTCCGGCCGGCCGAATTGATTACGACTTGACGGTGAACTGTCAGGATCTGCGGCGAAACTATCGTTACGGGTGGGGCAAATTTGGTTCAATGTGCTCCGATCATGATTTGTCGTTGAAAGGTGGATCATGGACGCCTTGTCGCCGGGAGACCCGGAGCGCTTCGGTGACTACGCCATCGTCGGACGGTTGGGCGAGGGCCCGCGCGGCGTGGTCTACCTTGGGCGCGAGTCCGATGACGGAGAACTGCGCGCCATCAAGCCGCTGACCGGCGAGTCCGCGGAAGACAGCGAGACCCTCGACCGGTTGCGCAGCGTCAAGCGGATCTCCAGCGCCTACGTGGCCCGCGTGTTCGACGTGGGAGTCGAGGACGGCACGCCGTACGTGGTGCGCGAGCACATCGAGGGCCGCACGCTGGCGGAGACCGTCGAAGAAGAAGGCCCGCTCACGGATGACGCGCTCGAGCGGGTCGCCGTCGGCGTGCTCACCGCGCTGACCTCAGCGCATCTGGCGGGGGTCACCCACAGGGGCCTCACCCCGCACAACGTCATCCTCAGCGCGGACGGCCCGCGCGTGACCGACGCGGCCATCGGCGAGCCCGCCGGCGAGCTCGGTTACCGCTCGCCCGAGCAGCTGAAGGAGCTGCGGTACGGCCCGCCGTCCGACGTCTTCTCGTGGGCGGCGACCGTGGTGTACGCGGCCACGGGGCGGGCGCCGTTCGAGCACGAGACGCAGGCCGTACTGAACGAGAAGCCCGACGTGGGCCCGCTGCCCCAGCCGCTGCGCAGGGTCGTGGTGTCGGCGCTGTCGAAGGAGGTCGCCAAGCGGCCGACCACCTACACCGCGCTGCTGCAGCTGCTGGGGGACAAGAACGCCGACAAGCTCGTGGCGGGCGCGCCCCTGCCCGCGGTGGTCGTCCCCGACCCCGCGCCGCCCCTGGAGGGCACGCTCAGGCTGCCGATGTACCGGACGCCCGAGCCCGAGCCCGCCGCGGCACCGCCCGTGCCGGCCGCGCCCCAGGCGTGGGGCCCGCCGCCGGCCGAGGCGCCGGAGCAGCCCGCGCCGCCGCAGGGCCCGCACCCTGTCGTCTCGGTGCCGGCGCAGGCGCCGCCGCCGAACCGCAGGCCGTTCCCCGTGGGTCTGGTCGCCGCGATGGCGGCGGTCGTGACGATCTCCGCGGTCGGGCTGTGGGGTGCCAACCGGTACGCGGGCACGCAGACCATCACCGCGGTGGCGGCCGAGGGCAGGCAGCCCGCCGACGCCGTACCGAGCCCGAACGGCGAGAGCGCGGTCACCACCTCCGGTAACGGGGTCGGGCAGCCGCAGCCCCAGCCGCAGGGCACGCAGCAGGGCCAGGGACAGGGCCAGGGCAAGGTGGCGGTGCCGTGGGCCAAGACGCCGGCGCCGGACTCGACGGACGTCATGCCGTTCGAGCTGCCGACCGACGACCCGAACAGCCCGCTGCCCGAGCCGGAGCTGACCTCGGTCAGCTCGCCGGCGCCCGTGCCGACCCAGAACATCGCCGTGCCGCCCCAGACGGTCGCGCCCGTGCCCAGCCCGGCGGTGACGGTGACGGTCGAGCCCACGCGCAAGGCCGAGGACAAGCGCGAGGACAAGCGGGAGGACAAGCCCGAGCACAAGCCCACCAAGACCAAGGAGGGCGAGCCCGAGCCGCCGGCGGACGAGCGTCCGACGCCGACGCCCACCGAGGACCGGCGGCCGCCGCAGCAGGACCCGACGCCGACGCCGACCCGCACGGAGGAGCCGCCGAGCGTGCTGCCCTCGCCGAGCAGGACGCCGGAGCCGAGGCCCACCGAGCCGAGGCCGACGGTGACGGTGACCAAGCCGTCCGAGCCTCAGCCCACGGTGACGGTGACCAAGCCGTCCGAGCCCAAGCCGACGGCGACGCCGACCAAGCCGTCCGAGCCCAAGCCCACGGCGACGCCGACCAAGCCCGCCGAGCCCCAGCCGACGCCGACCAAGCCTTCGGAGCCACCCGCCGAGACGACCAACCCGTACACGCCGGCCCAGGCCTGCGGCGGCGGCGGGTTCTACGTCCAGCGTCAGGCGAGCTTCGCCGGTGGCACGACCTACCAGCTGTACAACGACAGCACCGGCTACAACTGTGTGGTCACCATGAAGACCGCCAAGATCGGTCAGCTGACCAGCGTCAGCGCGACCCTGGAGGTTCAGGGCAAGTCTCCCGTCACCGACAGCGGCTCGTACAAGTACTACGCGGTCGCCAAGGCGTACGGGAAGGGCAGCTGCGTGAAGTTCTCCGGCAGCACGGACCAGGGCAGCACCAGCTCCGGTTTCGCCAACTGCGGGTGAGCCGCCTGATACACGTCAGTAACCAGAGCTCGACTTCTGCGAAATGAACCGGGCGGATCATGGCCGAAAGGCGTGATCCGCCCGATTCATTTCCTGGGAGATCCTATGAGCGAGCCGCCACAGCTGGACGCGGACTTATCCCAGCACACCGTCGCCGCAACCACCTTCCGCGACATCGGCGCCGACTTCGTCGCGGCCGTGAACCACGCCGTCAGGGAGCTGGAGGAGCTCGGCAACTGGCCGATCGAGGAGGAGTCGGATCGGAAGTTCGCCGAGTGGTACGCGCCCAAGCGCGTGGAGATGATGAAGCTGCTCGGCCAGTTCGGGCTGGCCTACGGCGACGTCGGCGACAAGCTGGCCATCATGCGGGACAACGTGGCGGTGGCCGACTGGGCCAGCGCCGACGACATGACGGTCCAGGACGTCCCCGCCTACGAGCTGCCGGACCTGCAGGGCTTCATGCCGAAGGGCCCGATGCCGTGATCGCCGCCGCCTTTCCCGTCAACCGCCTGATGATGACGTTCATGGCAGGCACCGCAGGCACGCTGGTGGGCCTGCGCGTGTGGGCGGGAGTCGTCGCCCCCGAGGCCTCGCCGGACAAGCTGCGCCGCGCCGCGCAGATCTTCGACGAGCTCGCCGACGCGATCGACGGAGGCGACGACCCCAAGAGTGGGCTCGCCTACCGGGCCGACCAGTCCTACGCCTCGGTGGTCAAGGACAACACGGGCGCCGGGATCGACTCTTTCTCCACCGTCTACAACACCAACGTCAGGCCGCTGCCCGCCGCTTTCGTGGCCGATCTGCGGGTCGTGGCGATGGTCTGCACGGCCTACGCCAAGATCGTCGACGATGTGCGCCGCCGCTTCGCCGAGGTCGAGAACGACCTGCTGCAGATGGTGTGGATGGTCATGTTCCAGCCGATGACCACGTGGCTGTACGCCGTGGCCACCGTCAGGATCGTCAAGCTGATCAAGACGGCGCGGCTGCTCAAGGCCCTCTTCGGGGCGAACGCGGCCAAGATCTTCAGGGCGGGGTTCTCCTCGTACGCGCTGACCACGCTCGTCTACGCGACGGTGGACGGCATCGCCTACGCCGGTGGTTCCGTCGGCATCAAGGCCATGGTCAACCTCGCCCACGGCCAGCCGGTCGGCTCGGCGAAGGAGAACGGCGCCGAGTTCATGCGGATCTGGGCGGGCAACACTGGTTATGTCCTGGGTTACGACGCCGCCAAGTTCCCTCTGCGGAACCTGCCGTCCAGCCGTCTCACCGAGTTGTACGCCAGGCTGGCAGGCTCCGGCCTCGGCTACACCCCCACCTACAACCTGTCCGACGGCACGGACGGCCCGATCGCCACCACGCCCGAGGAGTGGGCGGGCAAGATCGAGGGACACGGGCTGCGCGCGCTGATCTTCCCGCCCGGCTGGCTGCCCCGCCGCTAGTACGGCCGGTAGCCGCCGCCCCGCTCCAGGGACGCGATGCCCGGATGATGGGCCAGGTCGCCGTAGCGCTGGTAGGTGTAGAGGACGCCGGCGATGATGTTGTCGACCGGCTCCAGGATCCGCTTGTGGCCCGGCAGGCTGTGGGTGTCGAAGGTGGGCGGGATCGTCTGCATGAGCCCCTGTGAGGGCACGCCGTTGCGGGCGTTGATGTCCCAGTTGTTGATCGCGCTCGGGTTGCCGCCGGACTCGTGATGGATGATCGTCCAGATCCGCTCGATGTCCTTGGGGTCGTTGGGGTCGAGGTCGCTCACGTCGATGCCGCGCCTGCGCATGATGCCGGCCATCTCCTCCGATCTGATGACCCGCAACGCCTCCTTGATCCACTCGACCACCTGGGCGCGCGGCGCGGGCACGTCACCCGCCGAGGAGACGCCACCGCCGCCGTAGCTGCCACCACCACCGCTGCCACCGCCACCGCTGCCGCCCGCGCCCCCGCCGCCCGTCGTGCCGGCGCCCGCGAGGTCGGTGGTCCGGCTCAGGTCGGTGCGCGTCCACTGTGTCTTGGTCCCGTTGCCGGGGACGAAGTCACGCTCGAGCGGGTTCTTGATGTTCTTGAACGTCTCCTTGCGCAGCTTCAGGGCGTTGCCGATGGCGGTCCTGGCGTCGTTGACGGCGGTGTTCGCCTTCGTGACCTCGCTCTCGGCATCGGACACCGCCTTGGTGCCCATGTCCGTCAACCCCTTGGTCACGCCGTCCGGGTCGTCGGGGTTCAGCTTGGCCCAGTCGCGCCTGTACTCGCCCGCGCGGATGAGTAGGTCCTCGCGGATCCACCTGACCTTGCCCTCCACGGTCTCGAGCACACCGGCCGCCGTCTCCACGGCGTTGGCGCAGCCCGCCAGCGCGTCGTGCATCCCGTCGCCGGCCTTGCCGTAGCCCTCCATGTACGACTGGAAGGAGGTCGCCGAGTCGCCGTGCCACACCCGGCCCACTTCCACGACGGCCTTGCCGAGCTTGCCGGTCTCGTCCAGGGCCTCACTGGCGATCGTCCGCCATTGCGAGGCCATCGTGCGGATCGCCCCTGGGTTGCAGGTGACCTTGGTCACCAGCGCGTCGAGCTTGGCCAGGCCGGGAGTGCTCTCGTCGCTCATGGCTGGTCGGCCGCGCGGATGTTCGCCTGCACCTTGTCGAGGGCTCGCTCGACGCCCCCCAGCTTCGCCCTCGCCTCGCCGAGTTCGCCGGTGATGTGGTCGCGCCAGATGGTGTCGATGTCCGCCGCCAGGTTCTGCGAGTTGTCGTACTTGCCGAAGACGTCGGCGTCGGTCACCTTGCTGGGCGGCGGCGTCTTGTCGGGGAGAATGTCGGCGGGAATGAGCACCTTGGCCGCGTTCGCCGCGACACCGGCGCATTCGTCCAAGGCTTGGAAGTAGACATCGAGACCCGCCACCGGCTGCGCCTCCCCGAGATGCGTATCTGGACAAGATCGAGCATAGCGGTCAGGGCGTTTCGTCAACATTCGCGCGGAGAAGCCGTTGTCCGAGGTCGTCCCCGCGGACGAGCCCGAGCCGATCGTCGTGCGCACCTGACCGGGCGAGCTCGCGGCGGGACGAGGACGTGTGCGGAATTCTCGACCGGCTTCGTCGAGAGTCTGGCAGTATTGCCCGCTAATGAGTCTTATGTGGTCGATGGGGCTGATGTGACAGGCTTCACCGTTCGTTGGAACAGTGTCAGGCGACGCGGCTCCGACGCGAGGGAGGAGGCCGCGTTCATCAGGGACGTCAGGGACAAGGTGCTGGCCGCCTTCGCCGAGGCCGGCCGTCCGATGGGTCACGACCGGTACGGCGCCGAGGTGGAGAAGGCCTACCCCGCGATGCGCGACGGCATCCTCGACGCCCTCAAGAACTACGCCGACGAGGTGGAGCGCTCCGGCGACGGGCTGAAGGGCACCTCGCACACCTACGAGACGGCCGAGCGGCCCGAGGCCTGATCGCTGGTGTGGCTCGACGGTGTGCCCATCCCGGGGTTCGCACGTCCGTGGATCGGCTGGGTGGTCGGCATGGACTGGCCCCAGGGCGACGAGAAGGCCCTGTTCCGGCTCGCCGACGCGCTCGTGGCGGCGCTCTACGAGGTGGTCGGCGGCCCGGACGGTGACCCGTCGAGGAGCCTGCTGGGCAGACGGCCGCCCGACGCGGACGAATGGGACGGCGAGGCGCTGCAGGCCTTCGTCAAGCACGTCCTGACCACGACGCGGGGACATCAGGCCGACGCCGTCAACCGCCTGGCCGCCATGGCGCTCGCCCTGAACGATCTCGGGGTCCAGCTCGAGTACACCAAGCGCATGATCAAGTTGACCGTCGTGCTGCTGGTCGTGCAGATCGGGGCGGTGATCCTGCTGCTCGGCACCCCGCTGGCCGGGCCCACGTTCAAGTGGATCGGCTTCCGGGCGCTGCTGAGCCGCGCCGTGATCGCGCAACTGGCCAAGCGGCTGCTGTTCTGCTGCGGGCTCTTCGGCACGATCATGGGCGTGATGGACTACGCCATCCAGGCGAGCCAGTCACGCAGGGACCACGTCGACGTCGGCCAGGTCCTCACGTCCGCGGGCACCGGGGCGCTGTCCGGGGCACTCATGGGCCTCGGCGCCGGGCTGCTGCCGACCCGGTCGATGCTGATCTTCATGGCCCAGTCGGGCGTGGTCGGCGGCATCACCGCGCTCGTCACGGAGGTGTGGAGCGCGGTCGGCAGCGGCCGGCCCGTGGACTGGAAGCTGGTGGCGGAGGGGCTGACCTCCGGCTTCGTCGGCGGCATCGACCGCACCGGCGCGGGCGGCGGCGCGCACTCCGGCCCCGGCAAGACCGGCGCCCACCTCTTTCCCACCGACGTTCCCCCCGACGGTACGGCGGGGCCGGCCGCGAGCTCGCTCGACGGAGTCGCCGCGGCGACCAAGCGCCTCGACGAGGACGGCCCGGCCACCTCGAAGCCGGCCGCCGATCCCTTCCTGGACGGCATGCGCACGGCCGCGCACGAGACGGGCCGCGTGGCCGATGGCGACCTGACCACCCTGGCGCGGGCCACGACCGACCGGGCGGCCGACGGGGCGCGGGCCGTGGGCGGGCAGGCGGCGAACGTCGCGCGAGCCGTACCCGACGAGGTCAGGACGAGCCCGCACCGCGCGGACGACGGCACCCAGCCCGCGCCCCCGGTCAGGAGCGACCAGGTCCGCCCGCCCGCCCGCGCAGAGCCGCCGCCCGCCCGCACGGAGACGGCTGCCCGTGCGGAAGCCCCCGCGCGTGCGGAGGCTCGTGCGGAGACGCCTGCCCGGGGCGAGGCCGGGACGGCGTCGAGACCGGCGGCCGTGCCGGAGCGTGGGGCCGGGGGCGAGGTGACCCACGAACGGGCCGGACGCGCGGACGCCGATCCGGATCCCGGCGGCAGGCCGGACGCGCGCCCCGAGCGGACGGGCAGGCCGTCCGGCGACCCCGAACGGCCCTCCGCGCATGCCAGGTCGACGGACCGGGGCGACGGCCCCGCCTCGCACGGCGACGCCCCCGCCGGCCGTACCGAGTCGACCGGGAGCCGGGGCGAGGGGGCGGGCCCGCGGACGCCGGAGAGCGGTGGCGGGGCCCGCGCGGACGGGGCCGTCACCCGGGTGGCCGAGAGCACCGGCACCCACGCCGACGGGCCGGTGGCGCGAGCCGGTGAGACCTCCTCCGCGATGGCGGAGCGCAGGCCCGAGCCGGCCAACCGGATCGAGGGCCTGATCAACTGGAGCACCACCCGCGCCGAGCCGCCACCGTCGTGGCACGGCATGACGCAGGAGCAGTTCGCCGCGCTGGCCGCCAAGGGCACCGTCGGCGACCCCGTCGTGCTGTCCAGCGGCACGGAGTCGGTCAAGGTCGAGCGGGTCACGCTGACCGACGGAGGACCGGCGGCCAGGAAGGAGACCGCCACCACCGAGATGCGCGACGCCGAGCACCTGTCCTCGATGCTCCTGCGCTCGCTGGGTCTGGACGTGCCCCCGACCCATCTCGTCGACGAGCACACGCTGATCACCGGCTGGGTCGAGGGCGAGCGGCCGGAACTCCGCTGGCACGGGGACCGCTGGGAGCTGCCCGAGCATGTCATGAACAGCCGTGACGCCGTGCTCATGGGCCTGGGCGACGCGCTCATCGGCAACTACGACCGGGCGCACGGCGACGGCATGCGGGTCGGCGACGACGGCCGTCTCCGCGGCTTCGACCACGACAAGACCTTCCGGCCGATGATGCCCGATCCGAACAGCCCGCTGACGAGGCTGTTCTTCCGGGAGGTGGAACCTGGCAGGTTCGACTGGGCACCGAACCCGATGTCGGTGCGGGACATGGCCACCCTCAAGGCCGCGGTCGAACAGTTACGGCCGGAGTTCGAACGCCTGGGCAGGGGCGACTGGTTCGCCAACGTCCAGTTCGTCCTGGACAAGGTGGCCGAGCATGCGGGCGGCGCCGACTCGGTGCTCAAGGCCCCGGTGGACAAGCCGTTCTTCTGGGCGGCCGACGAGGATCTCGCCGCGCGGGCGCGCGCCCATCGCGCGGTCACCGACCTGTCGACGGACCTGAGCCGTCCCCTGGTGGACCCGCATGAGCAGCTCGCCGCGAGGACCGGGCGCGGAAACGTGGGGGACCGGTTCGTCAACGGCGACGAGGGGTTCGCGGAGCTGGTCGTCCACCGCGACGGTTCGGAGGCGCTGGTCCTCCGCGACGAAGCCGCCAGGGTCGCCGAGGCCGAGGCGCTGCTGCGCGACGCCCTCGGCCTGGACGGCCCCGCCGTCCTCAGGATCGACGACGACACGGTCCACCAGGCGCACGGCAGTGACCGGCTCAGGGCCGCCGTCCAGTCGGGCGTGCGGAACTCCCTCGTGATCGACACCATGCGAGGCCTCGAGGAGGTCGTCGAGTTCAACGACGGCACGTTCGCCATCCGCCGCCAGTTCGAGGACATCGAGGCGGCCGACCGGGCGGAGCTGGCCGCGCTCGAGCTCGGCGCGGTCAAGGACGGCACGTCGGGGGTGTACCGGGCGGACACGACCGTCATGTACGAGCACCGGCTGGGCGCGAACCAGGGGGAGCTGGCCAGACGCGGCCTCCACACGCTGCTGATGGCCGACGGCCCCATTCCCGCCGAGCTGTTCCAGCGGATGGTGGCCGACAATCCGCTGCTTGAGCGGATCAGCGGGGACAAGGGACTGTGGTCCCAGCGCGACATCGACGCGGTCACCACGAAGCTTCAGGAGCTCGGCCCCGAGTTCGCCCGGCGCGGCCTTGCCGACCTGCACGAGCGGATCAGCGACAACTGGGCGCGCCTCGCGCGGCCTGCGCAGGACACGCCCGTCCCGCTGGGTTCCCTGGACCACGGCCCCCGCCTGGTGCCCGACTACTCCGGCACGCCGTGGCGCCCGCCGGACCAGCCGATCCCCGCCCTGCCGCACCTGCTGGAGGGCACCAACCTGCGGCAGGTCAACGAGCTGGCGCACGGCGGCGATCCGCTGGCCGACGCGATGCTGCGCCAGGCCAGTGCCGAGCTGGCCCTCCTGCCGCGACAGGAGGGGACCGTCACGGTCAGGGTGCCGGAGGAGTGGGTCCCCGCGAACCTCGCGCCGGGCGCGGAGTTCGCCTTCAAGGGCATCCTGGAGGGCGTCGACGACCCCCGCTTCCTCGGCGACGAGCCGCGTACCGTGCGCCTGACCATCCGGGCCGGCGACTACGTGGCGGCGGAAGCGCTGTCCGGCCGGCCCCACCACGCGCTGTTCCGCGTCGACGCGCCCTTCAAGGTGCTCGCGTTGCAGGAGTTCTCCCACGGGGAGCGGCACTACTTCCTCGTCCAGGCGCCCGACGGGATGGGCACCGCCGCCTTCGCCGCGCCGGTCCACCGGGCCACGCCCGAACTGAGCCCGGCCGCCCGGCACCACTACGACCACCACCGGGTGGAGACGGGGGCGGGTATCTGGCTGCGCGATCCGACCTTCTCCCACGACATGGGGATCGAGCGGTCCGCTCTAGGAGTGCGCTCCATCGACGGTGCCTACTACGTGGACGGCCACGGCGGCCCTGACGGGCTGATGGTCGGCGGCAGGACCGTCAGCGCCGAGGACCTGGCGGCGATCATCCTGAACGATTCCTGGCTCGAACACGACGATCTGGTCATCCTCGCCAACTGCAACGTGGGCGCCCACACCTACGCGCAGGAGGTGGCCAGGCTCACCGGCCACGTCGTGGTGGCGGCCGACTCGCGGGTCAGGGTGGGCCCCCACGGCGACATGTTCGCGATGGACGCCGAGCACGGCGCCCTGGGCGGCCGCGGGAACCTGCGGATCTTCCTGCCGGACGACGTCGTGCCGCCCACCGCCTGGGAGCGGGTCAAGTCGGCGGTGCGCGGCTTCTTCGGCGTCGACGACTCGGTGACGCGTTCCGCCGAGCCGTACGCGCGGACGCTGGAGGGCGTCAGGGACGGCATCGCGGGCTACGAGAGGTTCGCGGCCCGGGTGGAGGCCATGGTCCGCGACCTTCCCGAGAGCTCGCCGTTCCGGCGACTGGCGATCGAGGAACTGGTGGCCCTGCACACCTACGCCAACGGGCTCGACGCGCCCATCGACAGGGCGATGGGCGACCCGAGGCTGCTGCCGCCGTACGAGGAGCACGTGCGCGGCATCCTCGGCGCGCTCGACACGCTGGGGGAGTACCAGGCGCCGTTCACCGGGCAGGCCCACCTCAGCGTGGTGCTGTCCGAGGCCGACAGGGCGGCCTACACGCAGGGGGCCATCGTCTCCGACCCCAGGTTCACCACCGCCTACCGCGAGCCGCGCGAGCCCGTCGCGGTGCCCGGCCGCGTGGACTTCGTCATCACCTCCAGGACGGCCCACGACATCAGCGTCGCCGCCGGCGACCCCGCCGAAGGCAGGCTGATCTTCCGGCCGGACACCGAGTTCCGCGTGGACCGGGTCGACGGTGACACCGTCTACGTCAGCGAGGTGGCCAGGTCGGGCGACGGCTGGGTGCCCTGCGCGTGCGCGGCGGGCCGGCACTGGGGCACCAACGGCGCCGCCGGGCTGCTGCTGCTCAGCAAGGGCGGCGACGGTGAGACGTACGTGCTCATGCAGCACCGCGCCGCCACCTCCGACGGCGGCGACAGCTGGTCGCTGCTCGGCGGTGCCAGGGACCTGAACGAGGGCGCCGTGGCCGCCGCGCTGCGGGAGGCGGCCGAGGAGAGCACGCTCGACCCGTCCACGGTGCGGATCCACGGCCGCCACGTCAACGACCACGGCGGCTGGTCCTACGAGACGGTCATCGCCACCCTGCCCGAACCGGTGGACATCAGGCCGTCCTCCTGGGAGTCGCAGGGCGTCCGGTGGGTACGGCTCGACGAGCTGGCCGCCCTCGACCTGCATCCCGGCTTCGCCGAGAGCTGGCCGGACGTGCAGGCGGAGAGCCACCGGGTCATCGACTGGGACACGGCCGCGCCCAGGGACGTGTCGCGCACCCTCTACCGCCACGACGAACTGCCGGTCGGCGACGTCGACGCCCTCCTGGCCAGGTTCGCCGAGGAGGGCGTCTCCGGAGAGCTCGTCCGCGGGAACAGCCGGCTGCCGGGGGAGGGCGTGCCGGTCGAGAGCGTCATCCGCACCGCCTCGGGTGACACCCTGCCGCCCGGCACGGCGCTGCGGGTGCTCGCGGTGGAGCGCGACGCGACCATGCCGGACGGCAGGCGGGGGATCAGGCTCTACCTGACGGAGGGGAACGCCCCGGCCCGCGTGCCGGACCTGAGCCACCGGGTGCTCAGCGTGGACCAGCAGCGCTTCAACGCCGTGACACGGACGGAGTCGCCGGTGGGCGTCGGCTTCAGAGTCTTCGGCGACCTGGAGGACGCGGCCGTGACCACCAGGATGGTGGGGGCACGTCCGGTCGAGGGCGCGGTCACGGTCGGCATCAGGTCGGACTACCACGCCTTCCGGGTGGGCGACGTCCCGGTCCCGGTCAGGGACCTGGCCACCATGCTGGCGCTGGACCCGCGGCTGGTGGCCGAGCCCGGCGCGGCGATCGTGCTGCGGGGGCCGCACGCCGCCCACGACAAGCTGCTCGTCCAGGAGCTGGCGGACCTGACGGGCCGCGTCGTGATCGCCTTCGAGGACCCCACCAGGCGGTGGCCGACGGACGGGGCCGCGAAGATCTTCCTTCCGGAGGCGGACCAGCCGGCCCCCGCGCACCCGCACCAGCCGGTCCCGGCGGGAGACCCGCCCACCCTCGGCGGGCCGGGTGCGGAGCGGCCGGAGGGACCGGCTCCGGTGCGGCCGGCACCCGACCTCCACACGGTCCGCGAGTTCGCCCGCCTTCGCGAGCTGAGCAGCACAACCTACAACCTCGACTTCCAGGGCAGGACCGACACCGTCGAGTACGCCAGGGCGGTCGCCGAACGCGACTGGCTGGAGGCCAGGCTGGCCGAACGGATGCGGGATCGCGCCGAGGCCGCCTACATCGACCAGCACGCCGCCATCCTCCTCGAGACCAGGGCGCTGGCCGACGAGCTGGGCATGGACGTCGAACGGCTGCGCGCGCACCTTCGCGACGAGCTGGTCACCATGCTGGCGGACCGGCCGATCTCGATGCGGGTCAGTCCCGAGACGCTGCGGGCCGTACTGGCCGAGGGGCGGTTCAAGACGCAGTTCGAGGTCGCGAGCTCGGGTGGGGTCTACGACAACGTCCTGCGCTCCGCCTACGAGGAGAGCTGGTTCGGCTATCCCGCCGACCTGCCCCCCGAACTGCGGCCGGTCTACGGCTACGTCAACCTGTACGAGCGGATCTCCGACCCGTCCCTGATCGGGATGGGCACCACGAACCGGGTGTCCGAGTACGGCGAGGTCCAGGTCACCCTGCGCCCCGAGGTCAGGGACAGGTCGACCTTCTGCGTCGGCGACTCCATCGAGGTCACCGAGACCGCGGTGCCCAGCAGGATCAACGACCCACGCCCCGAGTCGTACGCCGCGGCCCCCCTCCGCGGGTTCGACCCCGCGAAGGAACCGCTACGCGGTGTGCGGCGCGACTACGCGGGGCTGGACTGGCAGAACAATGCCTATGTCGAGGCGCAGATGCACGGCGGCGTGCGGGTGGGCGACATCAGCCATGTCGTCTTCACCGTCCGTCCCGACGCCGGCCTGGTGGCGGCGCTGGAGGCGGCGGGCATCGACTGGTACTACGTCTATCCCGGGAGTACGCGATGATCAGAACGGTGGGTCGCAGGTCCGACGGGGCGATCCTGGTGGCGCTCGGCGAGGCGGCGGTGATCCTGCCGCCCGGCACGCACGTGCTGCCGCTGGCCTCCGCGCTGGCGCACGCCGAATGGGAGCCGGTCGACGAGCAGCCCCCCGACCTTCCCTCGCGCCTGGTCGAGGCGCTGACGAGGAAGGACGGGGAGCTGCGCGCGGCCGTCAGCCCGTTCATCCGCGAGCTCATGGAGCGGCGGCGTCAGGGGAGGTAGGCGGTCTGGATCAGCCGCGCGCCGGACTTCCGGTCGACGAAGTAGCCACGGCCCACCGGCAGCGGCTGCGGGCGGATGTTGCCGAAGACGTAGCCCTCGTCCTTGTTGCCCGACATGACCAGCGCGGGGCTCGCCATGTCCTTGATCTTGGTGATGATCGGGTCGAACATCGCCCTGCCGACGCCGCCCATCTGCCGCGACATGATCAGGTGCAGGCCGATGTCGCGGGCCTGCGGGAGCAGGTCGGCCAGCGGCTGCAGCGGGTTGTTCGAGGTGGCGACCAGGTCGTAGTCGTCGACCACGATGTACAGGTCCGAACCCTGCCACCAGCTGCGGGACCGCAGCTGCTCGGGCGTCAGGTCGGCGGGCGGCAGGCGCTTCAGCAGCGCCTGCCTGGCGTCGTTGATCAGGCCGGCGGCGGCGGCGCTCGACGCGGCGTAGCCGATCCGGTGCTCGGTGGCCGCCGAGTCGAGCAGCGACCTGCGGTAGTCGATCACGATCATCATCGCCTCGCGCGGCGTCTGCCTGGACACCACGCTCTCGGCGATGAGCCGCAGCAGGTTCGACTTGCCGCTCTCGGTGTCGCCCACCACGATGAAGTGCGGATCGGCCTCCAGGTCGATCAGGACGGGCGCGAGCATGGCCTCGTCGATGCCGATCGGGATGAGCTTGCGCCCCGTCTCCTCGATCCCCGGCAGCATCTCGGCGGGCAGCACCGAGGGCAGCAGCCGCACGCCCGGCGCCGCGGGACCCTGCCAGGCGTCCCTGACCGTCTGCACCAGCGCGCGTACGCCCACCGACAGATCCTCGGCGCTCTGCACGCCGTCGATCCTCGGCAGCGCGGACAGGAAGTGCATGCCTTCCTTGGTGAGCCCGCGTCCGGGCGTCCCCTCCGGTACGGCGAGCGCCGTCTTGCGGTTGATCTCCGACTCGTAGGCGTCGCCCAGCTTGAGCTCGATCCTGGTGCCGAACAGGTCGCGGATACCCGGCCGGAACTCCGACCACTTGTTGGTGGCGGCCACGATGTGGATGCCGTAGCCGAGGCCGCGCCCCGCCAGGTCGGTGATCGTCGGCTCCAGCGAGTCGAACTCCTGCCTGATGGTCAGCCAGCCGTCCACGACGAGGAAGATGTCGCCCCAGCCGTCGCCCTCGAACGAGCCCTCGGCGACCATCCGGCGATAGGTGGCGATCGAGTCGATGCCGTGGTCGGCGAACATGCGCTCGCGCTGCTGGAGGACGGTGGCGACCTCGGCGACCGTACGGCGGACGCGGTCGGCGTCCAGGCGGCTGGCCACGCCGCCGATGTGCGGCAGGCCGTCGAGGCCCGCGAGCGAGCCGCCACCGAAGTCGAGGCAGTAGAACTGCACCTCGCGGGGCGTGTGTGTGAGCGCCATGCTGGTGATGAGCGTGCGCAGCACCGTGCTCTTGCCGCTCTGCGTGCCGCCCGCGACGCCGACGTGTCCCGACGCGCCCGACAGGTCCAGCCAGAACGGGTCGCGCCGCTGCTCGAACGGCTTGTCGATGATGCCGATCACGGCGTGGAGCCTGCCGCGGCCCGACCAGTCGGTGGTCGACAGCCCGTAGGCGGGCGTGACCGACAGCGGCGGGAGCAGCTGCGCCAGGGTCGGCGCCTGGCCGAGCGGCGGCAGCCAGATGCGGTGGGCGGCGGGCCCCCGCTCGTGCAGCCGTCCCACCATGATGTCGAGCAGGCTGACCTGCGGCGTCTTCTCCTCCGCCGCGGCCAGCTCCTTGGGGGGCGTCTCCACCACGGGGACGGGCACGAAGGCGGGGCCGTACTCCACGACCTCGCGGACGGGCCCGCCGGCGGCGGAGGCCGCCGACTGGTAGGGGTCCGGCTGGTAGGGGCCGGAGACGTAGGCGGCCTTGAACCGCGTCATGCCGGTGGTGTCGAACTTCAGGTAGCCGTTGCCGGGCGCGGACGGCAGCTCGTAGGCGTCGGCGACGCCGAGCACGACGCGGCTCTCCATGGCGGAGAAGGTGCGCAGACCGATCCGGTAGGACAGGTGCGTGTCCAGGCCGCGCAGCCGGCCCTCCTCCAGCCGCTGGGAGGCGAGCAGCAGGTGGACGCCGAGCGAACGGCCGAGCCGGCCGATCATCACGAACAGGTCGATGAACTCGGGCTTGGCCGACAGCAGCTCGCTGAACTCGTCGAGCACGACGAACAGCGTGGGCATCGGCGCCAGCTCCGCGCCCTGCTCCCTGGCCCGCTCGTAGTCGCGCAGCGAGGCGTAGTTGCCGGCCGCGCGCAGCAGCTCCTGGCGGCGGACCATCTCGCCGTGCAACGCGTCGTGCATGCGGTCGACCAGCGGCAGCTCGTCCTCCAGGTTGGTGATGACCGCCGAGACGTGCGAGAGCGACTCGAGGCCGAGGAAGGTGGCGCCACCCTTGAAGTCGACCAGGACGAAGTTGAGGATCTCGGAGGAGTGCGTGACGGCCAGGCCGAGCACCAGCGTGCGCAGCAGCTCGCTCTTGCCGGAACCGGTGGCGCCGATGACCAGACCGTGCGGGCCCATGCCGCCCTGCGCCGACTCCTTGATGTCGAGCTCCACCACGCGGCCGTCGGCGCCGAGGCCGATCGGCACGCGCAGCCGGTTGCGGCCCGCCCGCGGCCGCCAGGTGTGCTCGGTGTCGAGCCTGGTGGGATCGCCGACGCCGAGCAGGTCGGTGAGCGTGGTGTTGATCGACAGCACGTCCTGCGACTCGCCCCCTGCGGACCCCGACGAGAGCCTGAGCGGTGCCAGCTGCCTGGCCAGCCCCTCGCACATCAGGTAGTCGAGCTGGTCGGGATCGCCGAGCCGGGTGCTGGTCGCCTTGCCGGCGTGGTCCAGCTTGATCATGTGGAAGGCGTCGCTCTGGATGTCCAGCCGCAGCATCGCCTTCTCCTCCACCAGCCCCGCGGCGTCGGACAGGTCGATCAGCGTCACACCCTGGATGGCGTCCATGCCGAGCTGGGAGTCGTGCGGCACGTACCCGCCGTCCACGATCACCACGTGGTACGGCAGGGAGTCGGCGGGCGCGCCCGGCTTGAACCTGGCCCGCTCCTTCAGCTCGCCCCCGACCAGCCGGTCGAGCTCGTTGAGGTTCTCGGCCATCAGCCGGACCTGCCCCGCCAGGTCGGTCTGGTCGGGATGCAGGGCGTGCGGGAGCCACTTGACCCAGTCCCAGTGCGCCATCGACTCCTTGCCCGCGCAGACCAGGATCCGCAGGTCGTCGGGGGAGTGGAAGACGACCATCTGCGCGATCATGGCCCTGACCAGCCCGCGGATCGCCTGCTGGTCACCGCTCAGCTTGATGCGGGCGAAGGAGCCGAGCGCCACGGAGACGGGCAGCTCGGAGACCGTCGCATGCGCCCTGACGAACCGCCGCAGCGCGCCGGCCGTGAGGGCGTCGAGGTCCTCGACCGGCTTGGAGTCCGGCGGGATGAGCTGGATGGCCAGCTTCTGCATGCCGGTGCCGAGCCGTACGGTGCCGAAGTCGGGGTCGCGCGGCCGGCGCTCCCACAGGCGTGGGCTCATGGCGATCCACCAGAGCGAGTCGGGCGCGGGGCCGCTCCACTCCAGCGCCTCGCGCTGCTGCCTGGCGGCCCTGCGGGCCTTCCTGCGGACCTGTGACAGGTAACGGAAGTAGTCGCGGCGCAGGCCGTTGAGCCGTTGCTTGCGCTCGCCCGACTGCCTGCCGAGCTGCCCGATGGTCATGCCCATCATGGAAAAGGCGAACAGGCCGCTGGCCACGTACATGAGCGGGTTGGAATTTCCTCCCGCGGTGAACATCAACCCCATCGCCGCCCCGCCGGCCACCATCGGCAGGAAGGTCAGGACCCCCATGAAGCCTTGACCCTGGACTTCGGGGATCTCGGGTGGGCTTTCGAGCAGGACCTCGCCACGAGGTGGCTTGGGGCTGGCACGGCGTTCGGGCCGTCGCACAATCACGATGCTCACACGGCAATTTCTTACCATCAATGCGGGTCTTTCCGCTTGCCCGATATGTTTCCTTCTGTGAAGTCGCTTGCTCATGGACCAGCCCCGCAAGGCCCGATGCAGCAGGGCGCTCTCGCGCAGATCCCCGCGCCGATGCCGGCCTTGTGCCACGTCACAATCGTCGGCCCGCGCAAGAGAGCCGATCTCGCGCTGCCCGCGGACATCCCGCTGCCGCACGTCCTGCCCGGGCTCCTCCGCGCGATGGACGAAGTGGGGGGCGAGGCCACGTCCGCCGCGGGATGGATGCTGCAGCGCCTCGGCGGCGCGCCGCTCGACATCGGCCAGAGCCTCGGCGCCCTCGGCGTCCTCGACGGTGAGGTGCTCTACCTCAGGCCGCGCGACGCCGTCCTGCCGCCGGCGCTCTACGACGACGTCGCCGACGTGGTCGCGGGCGGGGTCAAGGAGGGGGCGGGCAAGTGGACGCCCGACCACACCCGCCTGGCGGGCACCAGCGCCGCGTGCGGGCTGCTGGTCATGGGGGCGCTCGCGCTCTACGCGGCCGGCCCGCCGTGGACGATCAGGGCGATCGTCGCGGGCGTGCTGGCGCTGCTGCTCCTGGTGACGGGCGCGGTCATGTCGCGCGCGATCGGCGACTCGAAGGTGGGCGCGCCGATCGGATGGGCGGCGCTGCCGTACGGGTTCCTGGCGGGCCTGCTGGCCCCCGGCGGCGCCGGCTTCTCCGCGCCCAACCTGCTCGCCGCCTTCGCCTGCACGGCGCTGGTGGCCGCCTTCGGCGGCGCGCTGACCGCCGACGGCCAGTCCGGATTCCTCGGTACGGCCATCGCCTCGGTCACCGGGGCGGCGGGCGCGGCGGTCGTCATGATCTGGGGCACCTCGCCCGCGGGCGTGGCGGCGGTGTCGGCGACCGTCCTGCTGGCCTTCACCCCGCTCATCCCCACGCTGTCCTTCCGGATGGCGAAGCTGCCGCTGCCGAACATGCCGACGACCGCGGAGGAGCTGCGCAACGACAACCAGCTTCTCGACGCCACGCAGGTCAAGGAGCGCACCGCCAAGGCGCAGTCCTTCGTGACCAGCCTGATCGCCGCGGCGTGCCTGGTGGCGATGGGCGCGCTGTTCCTGCTGGTCATGGAGGGCGGGTGGGCCGCGAGGGTCATGGTCGTGGTGCTCGCGCTGACCCTGATCATGCGGGCGCGGGTCTTCCACGGGCTGGGCCAGCGGATCTGGCTGCTCGTGTCAGGACTGGCCGGGCTCGCGGCGCTGGGATTGTCCGTGAGCGCCGGCATGGGCGACATCGCGGCCGTCGCCGTGGGCGTCGGGCTGCTGTGGGTCGCGCTCGTCGCGGCCGGACTCGGGACCTGGCTGCCCACGGGCAAGCCCTCGCCGTTCTGGGGCCGCGCGGGCGACATCGTGGACCTCATGCTGATCGCGGCGCTGTTCCCGCTCGCGCTCGGCGTTCTCGACGTCTACACGTGGGTGCGCGGGCTCTCGGGCTGAGCGTTTCCATGATTGCGGAGTAAACCGGCAACCGATACGTTGCTGGACGTTTCCCCCTCCAGGACGGAGTAGCCAGTGCAGGACTTCGGGGACTTCGCGAACCTCGACATCGACAAGCTCCTCAAGACCGCCGACGAGCAGTTCGCGCGCGTCGAGGAGATGCAGAAGACCATGGGCGAGCTCGTGGGCCGGGCGCAGGACGAGGACGGCCTGGTCAGCGCGGAGTACACCAGCGCCGGCCTGACCGGGCTCGAACTGCACCCGAAGGCGATGCGGCTGAGCTCGGGCGAACTGGCGGAGAAGGTCAAGGCCGTCGTCCAGGACGCGACGGCCGACCTGCAGCGTCAGGTCAACGAGACGATGGGGGAGGTCTTCGGCGAGGACGAGAACCCCATGAAGTTCATCAACAACCCTGACGCCGCCTTGGAGCAGGTCAAGAACGCCGAGGCCGCCTACAACAGGACGTTCGAAGACGTGATGGGCGAACTCGACAAGATCCGCCGCCGCCTCGACCTCTAGAGCCGTGCGGGATGGGGGAACGACGAGGGTGTCGACGATCAGCTCGCGAAGGCGGATCTCAACACCCTTCTCGCCGCGTTCCGCGGGCCGGCGGGGTGCTATGCCTGCGCCGGTGCCTTCTCGTTCAGCTTCTTCTCCCAGTTCGCCTCAGGCAGATTGAACGTGGCCTCGCCGCCGCCGTGGGGATCGTTGACCTTGGTGTCGAGCTGTGCGGCATTCGTGATGTGCCACGCTTCACCGGCGGCGAAGATCGCTGCGGCCGCGGAGATCACAATCACTCTTTTGTTGAGTAGGTTGAGAGCGATCTGCTCCAGCGTCGCGTTGGCGAGCCAGCCCTTGATTCCGGCCGCCGCCGTCCCGACCCCGGGCAGCGCCTTGATGGCCAGCAACACCATGGCGATGGTGAGGGCAGTGGTTGCGAGGGTCAGCGCTGCGTAGGCCATGACCTTGCCCTCGAGGCTGGTCTGACCGACAGTGCCGGACCTGCTCGTGCAGATCGCCTTATCTCTTTCGGCGTCCTTGAGGAACGCCTCGACGTTCTTTTTGAACTCTTCCTTGTCCTCGCTGGTCCAGTCCGCAGGCGGCTTGGCGTTCAGGGCCTTCGTCAATGCCGCGGTGGCCGTGTCCAGCAGCTTGACGGTCTCGTCCCATTTCTCGGTCAGCGCCTTCTGCTTTTCAGGTTCGCAGGCCAATGTCTCGATGGCGCCAGGAAGGCCGAAAGCAGCCTTCGGATTCATCTTGATCGCCGCGTTTGCCGAGGATCTCGGGTTCGGCCCGAATTTCATGTTGATGAGGGCGGCGAACGTGGCGAGTGTTGCTGCTGTGTGATAGACGCTGAGATAGCCCATTGGCTCAGCCCTTCTTGTACTCGCTGGCGTTGTCGGCGCCCTCCCAGACCAGGCCGGACTTCTTCAACGCGGTGTTCCAACGGCCAAGGAGCTCGACGCCGGAGTTCGTGTATTTAGCCGCCGCGTCGCGCGAGCTGTCGTGCTGCATCCGCATGGGTGTGCCCGCGAGGCCGAAGGTCATGAAGTCGACATGATTGCCCTTGAGCATGTCGTGGACCTTCTTCATATGGGGAGCGGCTTCATTGATCACGATGTTGGCCACATTGTTGTAGTCCTCCTTGGAGACGACCTTGGTCTGGCCGTCCGAGCCCCCTTTGTTCTTGCCGTCGTCCTTGTTCTGGTTGCCGTTCTTCGGGTTGTCCTTCTTCGGGTTGTCCTTCTTCCCATCGGGGTTTCCCGTCCCTGGGGGGTTGCCGCTGGGCCCTCCGCCACCGCTGGGCCCTCCGCCGCCTCCGCTGGGGCCGCCGCCACCGCCACCCGGGATCTTCGGGGTCTCCGGGGCGGGAGTGTCCCCGGTACCATCGCCTTCCCCGGGCTTTTCCTCGCCGGGCTTCTCTTCGCCGGGCTTCTCTTCGCCGGGCTTCTCTTCGCCGGGCTTCTCTTCGCCGGGCTTCTCTTCGCCGGGCTTCTCTTCGCCGGGCTTCTCTTCGCCCGG